>JAEWEW010000072.1 GCA_023389175.1 Pseudomonadota bacterium
GGCGACCTCCGGCTTCGTCGGCGAGTTCATGGTGATCCTCGGGGCCGTCGAGTACAACTTCTGGATCGGATTCGCCGCGGCCATCACGCTGATCCTCGGCGCCGCCTACTCGCTCTGGATGTACAAGCGGGTGGTGTTCGGCGCCGTCGCCAACGACCGGGTGGCCGGGCTGAAGGACGTCGACCGCCGGGAGTTCTGGATGCTGATGGCGATGGCGGCGCTCGTCCTGTTCATGGGGATCTATCCCCGTCCGTTCACGGACGTCACCGATGCGTCGGTGCAGGCGCTCCTGCAGCACGTGTCCCAGACCAAGATACAGTAGCCGCCCAAGACAATGCCGCCCGTAGCCCAGATCGAAGCCTACAACCTCCTCGCGCTGCTGCCCGAGATCGCGCTGCTGGTCGGCGCCTGCATCGTGCTGCTCGTGGATGCCCTCGGCCGCGACGATGAGGACAGGCTGGTGGACCGCGCCGCACTGATCGTGCTGCTGCTGCCGCTCTTCGCCATCTTCTACGTGGCGGGACAGGGTCATGCCTACGCCTTCGGCGACATGTACGTCTCGGACCTGATGGCGCACACGCTCAAGGTCTGCGCCATCATCGCCACCGGCACCGTGATCATCTACTCGCGGCAGTACCTGCTCGACCGGGGCATGCGCCGCGGCGAGATCTACTCGCTGGCCTTGTTTTCGCTGCTCGGCCAGATGGTGATGATGTCGGGCTCCAACCTGCTGGTGCTCTACCTCGGCCTGGAGCTGATGGCGCTCTCCACCTATGCGCTTGCCGCGATGCGGCGCGAATCGGCCCGCGCGAGCGAGGCGGGCATCAAGTACTTCGTCCTGGGGGCGCTTTCCTCGGGCTTCCTGCTCTACGGCATGTCGATGCTCTACGGGGCGACCGGCTCGCTCAACATCCCGGAGATGGTCGACAAGATCGCCGCGGGGCAGGTGAGCGAGGCGGTGCTGGTCTTCGGGCTGGTGTTCGTCGTCGCCGGCATCGCATTCAAGTTCGGCGCGGTGCCGTTCCACATGTGGCTGCCCGACGTCTACCAGGGCACGGCCACGGTGGCGACGCTCCTCATTGCCACCGGCCCGAAGCTGGGCGCCTTCGCGCTCGCCTTCCGGCTGCTCGGCGAGGCGCTCGCGACCGTCTCGGGCGACTGGTACCAGATGCTGACGGTGCTGGCGGTGCTTTCGCTCGCGGTCGGCAACATCGTCGCCATCGCCCAGAGCAACCTGAAGCGCATGCTGGCCTATTCGACCATCTCGCAGGTCGGCTTCGTGCTGCTCGGCATGATCGGCGCCCACACAGGCGGCGATCCGGTGCAGGCGGCCGACGCATTCGGCAGCGCGATGTTCTACGCCATCACCTACGTGCTGACCACGCTCGGCACCTTCGGCCTCATCCAGTTCCTCGCGCGCCGCGGGTTCGAGGCCGAGGAGATCGCGGACTTCAAGGGGCTCGCGCGGCGCAGCCCGTGGCTGGCGGGCGTGATGCTGCTCATGATGTTCTCGCTGGCCGGACTGCCGCCACTGGTCGGGTTCTACGCGAAGGTGGTGGTGCTGCAGTCGATCATCTCGATCGGGCTGGTCTGGCTCGCGGTCTACGCGGTGATCATGTCCCTCGTCGGCGCCTTCTACTACATCCGGGTGGTCAAGGTGATGTACTTCGACGAGCCGGTCGATACCGCGCCGATCGTCGTGTCCTCCGGTCCGCAGGCCACGATGGCGATCAACGGGCTGCTGATCCTGCTGCTCGGCATCGTCCCCGGGCCGCTCCTCAGCCTGTGCGCCGTGTCCATGCGCCAGGCGCTGCAGCTGGGCTGATCGCGTGAGCGCCGCGGACCGGCCGCCCGGAGAGGGCGCACCCCAGCCCGGGGGCGAGAAGCGAGCGGCTCGGCCGGAGGGCAGCCCCGGATCGCGCGACCCGGAGTCGCTGGCCGAGGTATCGGTGGAGCAGCAGGTCGTCTACGAGGGCAGCTTCCTCAAGGTCCGTCGTGACATGGCCCGCCTGCCGAACGGCCGGCTCGCCTCGCGCGAGTTCGTGGTCCACCCCGGCGCTGCGGCGATGGTCCCGATCGGCGAAGACGAGCGCGTGCTGGTGGAGCGGCAGTTCCGCTATGCGCCCGGCAACATCTACGTGGAGTTCCCGGCCGGCAAGCTGGACGCCGGGGAGACGTCGTTCCAGACGGCCCGGCGCGAGCTGCTGGAGGAAACCGGCTACACCGCTCGGGAGTGGGCTTTTCTCACCCGCATCCATCCGGCGATCGGATTCTCCGACGAGGTACTGGACATCTTCCTTGCGCGTGGCCTCACGCTTCAGGAGCACTCCCGCGACCTGGACGAGCTGCTCGAGCTCGAGTGGGTGACCCTCGGATGGTTGGTCGACGAGCTGCGGGCCGGGCGCCTGCCGGACGTAAAGACCCAGATCGCCGTGCACTGGATGGAACGGCTGTTCTCCGGCCACTGGCCGTGGCCCGCGTTCGATCTCCGCTGAGAACCCGGTCGAGATCCCGCCGGGTCAGGCGCGGGCTTCGAGGGCCATGCTCGCCGCCCAGCGCTTCGGCAGCCGTTCCCAGGCCGCGACCACCTGGTCGACCGTGATTCCCAGGATGCTCGGCGCATCGCCCTTGCGGCCGGCCAGGTGCAGCACCGGCGCGCGGCCGCGCGGGCAGATGCGCACCGGATCCGCGGTGCCGAAGAGCACCACCACCGGGCAGCCGACAGCTGCGGCGGCATGCGCCGGCCCGGTGTCAACCGAGACCATCGCGACGGCGCGCTCCATCAGCGCGAGCATCCGCGGAATCGGCAGGTCGCAGGCGACGTTGTGCACGTTGCGAACGCCGGCGAGGGTCATGATCTCCTGGTTGAGGTCGTGCTCCCGCGGCACGCCCATCAGGAGGATGGCGGCTTCCGGATGCAGCTCCGAGAGCTCCTGTACCAGCGCGGCCCAGCGCGGCTCCGGCCACCACTTGGTGTTGGAGGGACGGCGGCGCAGGCCGCCGCGCATGGTCCGCTTGTTTCCCGGCTGCAGCAACAGGACCGGGCGGTCGGCGATTCCGCGCGCGGCCAGCCAGGCGTCCAATCCGGCCCGCTCCGACGGGGGCACCTCGAGGACCGGATTGACGTCGACCGCATCGGCCGGAACGCCTTCGCTGCCTCGCTTCGGTGTCAGCCTCGCGAACCGCTGCCAGTGTTCCACCAGGTGCTCGTCCGGGCGGATCGGCAGGCTGCGGATGTTGACCAGGTAGTCGTCGCCGATGCCGGCCCGGTGCAGCAAGGGCAGGCAACGATTGTCGGTGTCGCAGTACCAGGTCGGCCCCGGGCCGCGCGCGCGCAGCGTCGCCACCAGCGATTGGCTGGCACGGTTGAGGAAGTAGGGCAGCTTGCGGTTGCGCAGCAGGTGAATCTCGCCGACGCCGGGCTGGTTCTGCAGCAGCGGCACCGTCCAGGCGCCGGAGGAGACGATGTCCACTGCCGTGCCGTAGCGGGAGGATAGCGAGCGGATCAACGGGGTCAACAGCACCATGTCGCCCATGGCACCACAACGGACGACGAGGGGGCGCGGAAGGCGCACGGCTTGCAGCATAGGTCGCTAATGTACGGCTTTTTACGGCTTTTCTGGTGCGGTGCATCGTCGCCTACCATCGGGCGTTGCGCACGACATGACGGAGGTTCCCAGGTGTCCCAGCTATTCAGTCCCCTGACGATCCGCGGGGTCAGCACCCGCAACCGGATCGTCGTTTCGCCCATGTGCCAGTACTCGG
>JAEWEW010000117.1 GCA_023389175.1 Pseudomonadota bacterium
TGTCGTTGAAGGGCATGTTGCCGGATTTCGTCGAGCGTCACCACGCGCAGTCCCGCCGCATCGGCCTCGGCCATGACGGCGAGCGCCGCCCGCGCGATCTCGATCGAGCGCAGCGCATGGGTCGAAGACGGCAGCATGAAGCGCAGCTGCGAGAGATAGAACCGCACCAGGCGCTGCATGCGGCTGCCGCCGGCAGCCGCACCGCGTTCAGTGGTCGGACGCATGATGATCACCGTGGGAATGCGCAGCGCGGCAAGCTCCAGCTCCATCGCCTGCGGCAGCATCCGCTCCGCCGCGGAGACCTGCTGCCAGGCCGCGAGTGGCGCGAGCACGAGCAGGCGGCGGGCGCCGCGGGCAGTGGCCGCCGCGGCGACGCGACGCAATGCGCCTGCATCAACGATCGCGGCGTAGGCCGCGTCCCGGCGGTTCGGCGTGCGGCCGAGCGGATCGTCCGGATCCGTCCAACAGGCAAAGACATCCAGCTCGCAGGATGAAGGTTTGGCTTGCATGCCGGCCGGTGCCTGCAGCCCGGTCGGCTGCCAGGCGGCGGTCGGGTCGGCCAGCTGGTCCAGCGTGATTCCTGCGAGGCCGGAGACCGTGGAGCCGAGCGGCCGGTCGACCAGGACGCGCACCGCGGCGTAGCGCGGGGAGGAAACGACCGCGGATAGCAAGGCTTCACCGAGTCGCCCGACGGCGCCTGCGACCAGGGCGATCCGCCGGCCGGAAAGCGCTGCCTGCATGGAGTGCCCCCAGGGCCGGGCTTCGCCCAGCCCGCCCCCCGAGGGGGTCAAGGAAACTTGGGTCGGCCCGGCGTTTCCTTGAGAGGCGCGCGCCGATGCCGCAGGCCGGATGTCGATCTGCGCTTACTTCTTGCGCAGCTTGCGGATGGCGGCGATCTGCGCCGCCATGGTCGCGAACTCCGATTGGGCGCGGGCGAGGTCGATGTCGCTCTTCGCGTTGGCCATGGCTTCCTCGGCGCGCTTCTGCGCATCGGCTGCCTTCGCCTCGTCCAGGTCCGCGCCACGTATGGCGGTGTCCGCGAGCACGGTGACCCGGTTGGGTTGCACTTCCAGGATGCCGCCCGCGACGAAGACGAACTCCTCCTCCGCCCGGTTCGGCATCTTGATGCGCACCGCACCCGCCTTGATGCGGGTGATCAGCGGCGCGTGCTGCGGATAGATGCCGAGCTCGCCCGCTTCGCCCGGCAACGCGACGAACTCCGCCTCGCCGTCGAAGATCGCTTCCTCGGCGCTCACCACATCCACATGTACTGTATTCATGTCCCTGCCTGGTCTTCCAATGGCCGCTTCCGGGGGGCGTCTACTTCAGCGTCTTGGCCTTCTCGAACGCCTCGTCGATGCCGCCGACCATGTAGAAGGCCTGCTCCGGCAGCGCATCGCACTCGCCGTTGACGATCATCTTGAAGCCGCGGATGGTCTCCGACAGCGGCACGTACTTGCCGGGCGAGCCGGTGAACACCTCGGCGACGTGGAACGGCTGCGACAGGAAGCGCTGGATCTTCCGGGCGCGGGCCACGGCCAGCTTGTCCTCCGGCGAGAGCTCGTCCATCCCGAGGATGGCGATGATGTCGCGCAGCTCCTTGTAGCGCTGCAGGGTGGCCTGCACCGAGCGGGTGGTGCTGTAGTGCTCCTCGCCGATCACGTTCGGGTCGATCTGGCGCGAGGTGGAATCGAGCGGGTCCACCGCCGGGTAGATGCCGAGCGAGGCGATGTCCCGCGAGAGCACGACAGTCGCGTCCAGGTGGGCGAAGGTGGTCGCCGGCGACGGGTCCGTCAGGTCGTCCGCCGGCACGTAGACCGCCTGGATCGAGGTGATGGAGCCGGTCTTGGTGGAAGTGATGCGCTCCTGCAGGCGGCCCATCTCCTCGGCAAGCGTCGGCTGGTAGCCCACCGCCGACGGCATCCGGCCGAGCAGCGCGGAGACCTCGGTGCCCGCGAGCGTGTAGCGATAGATGTTGTCCACGAAGAAGAGGATGTCCCGGCCTTCGTCGCGGAAGCGCTCGGCCATGGAGAGGCCGGAGAGCGCGACGCGAAGGCGGTTGCCCGGCGGCTCGTTCATCTGGCCGAAGACCATCGCCACCTTGGACTCCTTGAGGTTGTCCTGGACGATGACCTTGGCTTCCGACATCTCATGGTAGAAGTCGTTGCCTTCACGGGTCCGCTCGCCGACGCCGGCGAACACCGACAGGCCCGAGTGCTCCTTGGCGATGTTGTTGATCAGCTCGAGCATGTTCACGGTCTTGCCGACGCCGGCACCGCCGAAGAGGCCGACCTTGCCGCCCTTGGCGAACGGACAGATCAGGTCGATCACCTTGATGCCGGTCTCCAGCAGCTCCTGCGACGGGGACAGCGCGTCGAAGGCCGGTGCCGGCTGGTGGATCTCGCGGAACTCGTCGGAATCGATCGGGCCGCGCTCGTCGATCGGGCGACCGAGCACGTCCATGACGCGACCGAGCACGCCGGGACCGACCGGCACCTGGATGCCCTTGCCGGTCGCCGCGACCGGCATGCCGCGCCGCAGGCCGTCGGACGAGCCCATGGCGATGGTACGCACGATGCCGTCGCCGAGCTGCTGCTGCACCTCGAAGGTCAGCCCTTCCTCCGCGAGCGACTTGCCTTCGCTCTTCTCGAGCTTCAGCGCCTCGAAGACCTTCGGCATCGCGTCGCGTGGGAACTGGATGTCCACCACGGCACCGATGCACTGAACGATTTGACCTTGTGACATGACTCGGGTTCCTGTTCTGTGTTCCTGTATTCCTGGTCGCGCCGTCCTCTCGGGGTCAGCGCGACACCATGTGCGATGCCCGCGGCCTCAGAGCGCAGCGGCGCCGGCGACGATCTCGGACAGCTCCTGTGTGATGGCAGCCTGGCGGGCCTTGTTGTACGACAACTGCAGCTCGTCGATCAGCTTCTTCGCGTTGTCGGAAGCGGCCTTCATCGCGACCATCTTCGCCGACTGCTCCGACGCCATGTTCTCCGCGACCGCCTGGAAGACGATCGCCTCGATGTAGCGGACCAGCAGCTCGTCCAGCACCGTCTGCGCGTCCGGCTCGTAGAGGTAGTCCCAGGAGAACTCGCGCGAATCCTCCTCAAGGCGGTCGGCCGGCAACGGCAGCAGCTGCTCGATCACCGGCTCCTGCTTCATCGTGTTGATGAAGGTGGTGTAGGCGAGGTACACCGCATCGATCTCGCCGTTGGCGTACGCGTCCAGCTGGATCTTCACCGGGCCGATCAGCTTCTCCATGTGCGGCCGGTCACCCAGCTGGGTCACCTGAGACACGATGTTGGCGCCGAGCCGCTGCATGAACGCGAGGCCCTTGGTTCCGATCGCGGTGAGCTGGTACTGCACGCCGGAAGCCTCGAGCTCGCGCAGCTTGTTGGTGACCAGGCGCAGGATGTTGGTGTTCAGGCCGCCGCACAGTCCCTTGTCCGTCGTGACCACGATGAGTCCGGCGCGCTTCAGCCCCTCGCGTTCCACCAGGAACGGATGACGGTACTCCGGGTTGGCACGGGCGAGATGGGCGGCGATGTTGCGGATCTTGTCGCCGTATGGACGCGCCGTGCGCATGCGCTCCTGCGCCTTGCGCATCTTGGCGGCGGCGACCATTTCCATCGCCTTGGTGATCTTGCGCGTGCCCTGCACGCTCTTGATCTTGCCTCGAATCTCTTTGGAGCTCGACATCCCAGTTCCCTAGCAAAACGTCGTACTAAGCGCGGATCCGGCTCTGCCGGGCCGCCGGCTGCGCCCCCCTTGTACAAGGGCGAGCGCACGGTTCGTCTCCACCCTAGCCGGCGCCAATCGCATGAACCGACCGCCCCACACCCAGCGGCAGCCGCGGATCGGGCTTCGCCCGGCCGCTGGCTGCGCCCCCCTTCTCAAGGGGGGAAGCGCCGCAGGCGCTCGGGGGGTTGGCTTCAATATGCACCGGACTTCTTGAAGTCCTTGAGGAGCTCGTGCAGCTTCGCCTCGACCTCCTTGGAGAACTTCATGTCGCGCTCCATTTCCTCGACCAGCGCGGCGTACTTCGTGCGCGCGAATTCCCGCAGCGCCTTCTCGGCGGCGAGCGCCTTGCCCACCTCGATGTCGTCGAAGTAGCCGTTGTTGGCCGCGAAGAGGGTGAGCGCCATTTCCCAGACCTGCAGTGGCTGGTACTGGGGCTGCTTCATCAGCTCGGTGACCATGCGGCCGCGATCGAGCTGCTTGCGGGTGGCTTCGTCGAGGTCCGAGGCGAATTGCGCGAAGGCGGCAAGCTCGCGGAATTGCGCGAGCGCGAGACGCACGCCGCCGCCGAGCTTCTTGATCAGGTCCGTCTGGGCCGCACCGCCCACCCGCGACACCGAGATACCCGCGTTGATGGCGGGACGGATGCCGGCGTTGAACAGGTCGGTCTCCAGGAAGATCTGGCCGTCGGTGATCGAGATGACATTGGTCGGCACGAAGGCGGACACGTCGCCGGCCTGCGTCTCGATGATCGGCAGCGCGGTGAGCGAGCCGGTCTTGCCCTTGACCGCGCCGTTGGTGAACTTCTCCACGTACTCCGCATTCACCCGCGCGGCACGCTCCAGCAGGCGCGAGTGCAGGTAGAAGACGTCGCCCGGATACGCCTCGCGTCCCGGCGGCCGGCGCAGCAGCAGCGACACCTGGCGGTAGGCGACCGCCTGCTTGGAGAGATCGTCGTAGATGATGAGCGCATCCTGGCCACGGTCGCGGAAATACTCGCCCATGGTGCAGCCCGAGTAGGCCGCGATGTACTGCATGGCGGCGGACTCGGAGGCCGAGGCGGCGACGACAATGGTGTACTCCAGCGCGCCATGCTCCTCGAGCTTCCTCACCACGTTCGCGATGGTGGACGCCTTCTGCCCGATGGCAACGTAGACGCAGAAGAGATCCTTGCCCTTCTGGTTGATGATGGTGTCCATCGCCACTGCGGTCTTACCGGTCTGGCGGTCGCCGATGATCAGCTCGCGCTGGCCGCGGCCGACCGGCACCATCGCGTCGATCGACTTGAGGCCGGTCTGTACCGGCTGCGACACCGACTGCCGCGCGATGACGCCGGGCGCCACCTTCTCGATGACGTCGGTGAGCTTCGCGTTGATCGGGCCCTTGCCGTCGATTGGCTGCCCCAGCGCGTCCACCACCCGGCCGAGCAGCTCGGGGCCCACGGGCACCTCGAGGATGCGTCCGGTGGCCTTCACCACGTCGCCTTCGGAAATGTTCTGGTATTCGCCGAGCACCACGGCGCCGACCGAATCGCGCTCCAGGTTGAGCGCGAGGCCGTAGATGTTGCCGGGGAACTCGACCATCTCGCCCTGCATCACGTCCGAGAGGCCGTGGATCCGGCAGATGCCGTCGGTGAGCGACACCACGGTTCCCTGGTTGCGGGTGTCCGCGCCGATTTCCAGGTTCTGGATCCTGCTCTTGAGCAGTTCGCTGATTTCAGCGGGATTGAGCTGCATGGGAACTCCTTAGTTCTTCAGGGTCGCGGCAAGCTGGGCGAGCTTGCCGCGCACGGATGCGTCGATCACTTCATCGCCGATGCGGATCATCACGCCGCCGATCAGCTCGGGGTCCACCTCGGGCGTGGCCTTGACCTTGCGGCCGAAACGCTCCTGGAGCGTGGCGACGACGTCGGCCAACTGGCTGTCGGTCACCGGATAGGCGGACACGACGTCCACATCCAGCACGTCGTCGTGGCGATTGCGCTTCTCCTCGAACTGGACCGCGATCTCCGGCAGCACCGCGAGCCGGTCGTTCTCGGCGAGGACGCGAACGAAGTTGCGCTGTTCGGTCGAAAGCTGGCCCGCCGCCTCGGCGATGATCTCGACGATGCGGTCCACCGCAAGCCGCGGGTCAGCGACGATCGCCAGCGCCTCGGGCGTGCGCATCACCGCGGCGAGGCGCGTGAGCGCCTCCGACCAGGCAGGAAGCGCGTTCTGCTCAACCGCCAGGCTGAAGGCCGCGTCGGCATACGGACGTGCGATTGTCTGTGACTCCGCCATGGCCGCCTAGTGCAGTTCGTTCTTCAGGTTGGCAAGAAGCGTCGCATGCCTGCCCTGATCGATCTCGCTGCGCAGGATGCGTTCGGCGCCGGCGACTGCCAGCGCGGCGACCTGGTCGCGGAGCTGCTCGCGGGCGCGTTGCGCGGCGAGCGCCGCTTCTTCCTCGGCCGCCTTGCGCGCGGCGGCGACGATGGCGGCCGCTTCGGCGCGGGCCTCCTCGACGAGCTGCGCCGCCTGCTTCTCGGCGACCGTGCGGACCTCCGAGGCGCTCTCGCGTGCTGTCTTCAGCTCCGCCTCGACCCGCGCTTCCGCGGCCTGGAGGTCGGCCTTGGCCTTGTCAGCCGCGGCGAGGCCGTCGGCGATCTTCTTGCTGCGCTCATCGAGTGCGGTGGTGATGGGCGGCCACACGAACCTGGCGGTAAACCACCAGAGCGCGGCGAACACCACGATCTGCACCAGCAGCGTCGCGTTTAGGTTCACGCTGGTCTACTCCGTGGAGGAACGAGTGCTTAGCCCTGGAACGGGTTGGCGAAGGCGAACATCATGGCGATACCGACGCCGATCAGGAACGCGGCGTCGATCAGGCCGGCGAGCAGGAACATCTTGGTCTGGAGCTTGTCCATCAGCTCGGGCTGGCGAGCCGCGCCCTCGATGTACTTGCCGCCCATGTTGCCGATGCCCAGACAAGCGCCCATGGCGCCCAGGCCGATGATCAAACCGCAAGCGATGGCTACGAAACCCACATTGGTCATGACGACTCCTCTATCAGGAAGTTGGATGTTGGAATGGTGGAGAAACTGTTTCCGGAAACTCTTGCCGCGCTATCTGCGCCGATGCCGCGCCTAGTGATGCTCGTGCGCCTGCCCGATGTACACCAGCGTGAGCATCATGAAGATGAATGCCTGCAGGGTGATGATCAGGATGTGGAAGATGGCCCAGGCAAGGCCTGCGAAGAAATGCAGTCCCATGCCCCAGACGGTGAACGTCGCCCCGAGCAGCGCGATCAGCATGAAGATCAGCTCGCCGGCGAACATGTTGCCGAAGAGTCGCATGCCGAGCGAAACGGTCTTGGCGAGGTACTCGATGATCTGCATGGCGAAGTTCACCACCCAGAGCACCGGCTTGAGCAGGATGCCCGCTCCCGAGGACGGGCCGGCGCCGAACGGCGCGGTGAACAGTTCGTGGACGAAGCCGCCCGGGTTCTTGATCTTGATGCCGTAGTAGATGGAGGCGGAGAGCACCACGATCGACATCGCCATCGGGGCGTTGAGATCGGCGGTCGGGACCACCCGCTGATAGTTGATGCCAACCAGGCTGCCGAGCCAGGGGAGCAGGTCCACCGGCAGCAGGTCCATCGCATTCATGAAGAAGATCCAGACGAACGAGATCAGCGCAAGCGGCGCGATGTAGCTGACATTGCCGTGGACGATGGAGCGCGCCTGCTCGTGGACGAACTCGACCACCGACTCAATGGCGCCGACGAACCGGTTGGGCACGCCGCTGGTGACCATGCGGGCGGCCCGGTGCAGCAGCCAGGCGGCCAGCAGGCCGGTGACCACGGACCAGAACACCGTGTCCAGGTTGACGATGCTGAAATCGATGATCGCTTTCTGGGGATGACCCGAGGTGTTCAGGTGCCCGAGATGGTGGACGATGTATTCCGATGCGGTGGGCGCCGCCCCCGTTGCCCCTTCTGTCGCCATCTGGATCGTGCTTCTCTGTCGGTTATGTTAGTCCGTGCTTGCTATCGGTCTATCCCGCGCGCCCTGGCCGGCTTCGCCTGTCGCCGGGCCCGCTTCTTCCTTGCCCTTGCCCACGTACAGCAACGCGAACAAGGGTGCCTGCAACGCGACGATCAGACCGAGCAGCAGCGGCAGCCAGCGCACTGGTCCAAGCCACTTGTTGATCGCGGCCAGCAATGCCACCGTCAGGACGATCTTCGTGAGCTGCCCCAGGAAGAAGACGACCGGATAGGACTCCGCAGACCGCCCCCGATGGGTCGCCAATCGCAACGCGAAGAGACCGTTCGGGATGATCGCCGCCGCACCCCCGAGCACGGCATAGCCCGCGCTCGTCCAATCGGACACCAGTCCCGCGCCGAGCGCGAGTACCAGGACCGATGCGATCTGCAGCATGACGGCCATCAACACGGTGACGCTCCTGTTGCATCCGACCCAGGCCGCTGGGCGAACTTCCCGATCACGGGCCGCGCATGCCGCACCCGCGCGCCAATGAATGACGTCCACGGGATGCGCGCGGCCGGCGATCCGGGCAAATGCCGTACGGGGAAAGCGCATGACTGCCGCGTCCGCCCCCGTCCGCGTTTTGCAGCATTGAACGCTGCACTAACGCTGCATCGAAGCCCGGTGCCCTGGCCCAGGTCCGGCCGCAACAAGAAAAAGAAAGCGTCCCGAACCGATTGCCGTCCGCTGCCGAGGTCGCAGCAGACAAAGCCTGTGGAGTATAAGGGGAAGTACTTAGCCGGTCAAAACCGGCCTTGTGTCGCGTGATGCAGGATTAGCGTCGAACCCGACGGCCTTGACTAAACCGACTCCTCGTCGAGCGCCGTGGCGAGCTGCAGGCGGTCAAGCAGGTCGCCGAATGCATCATTGCTGGAGAAATGGATGACGAGCTTGCCGCGTCCGCTCGGTTTGCTCACGATCTCGACCTCGGTGCCGAGCTGATCCGCCAGGCGTTCCCGCAGCCGGGCGACGTCGCGATCCGGCATGCCGTGGAAGCGGCGCGCCGATGCGAGGTTCGCGCGGGCCGCGGCGGCCTGCAAGGCGCTGTCGCGTTCGGCCGCGCTCAGCGTCTGAGTCACCAGCTTCTCCGTCTCCCGCACCGATAGCCGGCGCTGCACCACCTGGTGCGCGATGAGAATCTGCTGGGCCCGATCCAGCGACAGCAGCGAACGGGCATGGCCCATCTCGATGTCTCCCGCTAGCAACATGGTCTGCACCGGCTCGGCGAGATTGAGCAGCCGCAGCAGGTTCGAGGTGGCGCTGCGGGAGCGGCCGATCGCCTGCGACGCCTGCTCGTGGGTGTAGTTGAACTCCTCGATCAGCCGACGGATCGCGGTGGCTTCCTCCAGCGGATTCAGGTCCTCCCGCTGGATGTTTTCGATCAGCGCGATCGCCAGCGCGTTCTCGTCGCTCACCTCGCGCACGATCACCGGCACCGACCGAAGCTGGGCGAGCGCAGCCGCCCGGAAGCGGCGTTCGCCGGCGATGATCTCGTAGCGGTCGTCGCCGATTGCCCGCACCACGATCGGCTGCAGCAGGCCGTGCTCGCGGATCGAGTCGGCCAGCTCCTGCAAGGCGGTCTCGTCCATCCGGGTCCGCGGCTGGTAGCGGCCGGCCTGCATGCGGGTAAGCGGCAACTCGCGGATCGGCTCGTCCGCGGCCGGTCCCGCGGGTGCCTGTGCCTGCGGCGTGAAGTCGGTGTCGCCGCCCAGGAGGGCGTTGAGGCCGCGGCCGAGGCCGCCCTTGTGCTTGCGGGTCATCGCTGCGGGTCTCCGTTGGATACGAGCGGCTGTTCCTCGCTCGCGAAGGAAGATTCATCGGGTCGGGTCGGGACATCGTGTCCGGGGGCACGGTGCGATTCGGGGAAGCCAGTCGCTGCTGGCGAGGACGCGCCGCTTTGGGCGGAAGTGGGCGCTGACATCGGAGCGACCTGTCCGGTCCCTGGCCGATGGGCCGGCGGGCCTGCGGCGAAAGGAGCGGAGCCGGCAGCAGGAGCTGGCTGCATCGGATGCTGCTCCGGCTGCGTGGTGGCCGGCGTCACTGCGCCCTGCCCCGGCCGGCTTGCGCCCGCAGCGGGTATGCGGAAGGTCGGCATCCGCTCGATCAGCTCGGCGGCGAAATCCAGGTAGCCCATCGCGCCGCGGGACGAGGGATCGAAGATCACGCCGGGCAGGCCGTGGCTCGGCGCTTCGGCAAGACGGATGTTGCGCGGAATGATGGAGCGGAACACCTTGTCCTTGAAGTGCTCCTCCAACTGGGCGGAGACCTGCTGCGCCAGGGTGATCCTCGCATCGAACATCACCCGGAGGATGCCGATGATGCGGATGTTGGTATTGAAGTTGGCGTGCACTTTCTTGATGGTGTTGACCAGGTCGGTCAGGCCCTCAAGGGCGTAGTACTCGCACTGCATCGGGATGATGACCCCGTTGGCTGCACAGAGCCCGTTGAGCGTCAGCAGCGACAGCGACGGCGGCGAGTCGATGAGGATGAAGTCGTACTGGTCGCGCACCGCATCCAGGGCGTCCTTGAGTCGCGTCTCTCGCTCCTCGAACTCCACCAGCTCGATCTCGGCGCCGGCCAACTCGCGATTCGCCGGCAGAAGTGAGTAACCGCCCGCTTCGCATTGAACCCGCGTCTCGACGACATCCGACATGCCGATCAGTACGTGGTAGACCGAGCGTCCGAGCCGGCGCTTGTCGACGCCGCTGCCCATGGTCGCGTTGCCCTGGGGGTCCAGATCCACCAGGAGGACGCGCTTGTCATGGCGGGACAGGGCGGCCGCAAGGTTGACGGATGTGGTCGTCTTGCCGACGCCACCCTTCTGGTTGGCTATGGTCAGGATGAGTGCCAAGCAATTCTCCCCGTGTGGCCGGGTCAGGCGCCCGACGTGGTAGTGGCTGGAACGGCTGCAGCCGAAGCGGCAGGCTGCATGACGACCAGGCTTCTTCGGACACGCTGCCCTGGAATCGTGAGTGGCTCGACAGCGAGCACGTTCATCGCCGGTACGGTGGCACGCAGCTCGGCGATCTCGGTCTCTACCCGGGCGGCCTTCATGGCCATGATCAGCGAGCCGGGCGCGCACCGGGGCGCGCACAGGGCGGCGAAGTCGGCCAGCGAGGCAAATGCGCGTGAGATGAAGTGAGTGGTTGCTTGCGCGCAGTTCCCTGGCCTGCCTCCCAGCTCTGGACCCGAGAGCGATTCCAGCCTGGCCTCGCGGATCGTGACCTTCTCGAGCCCTGACTCGGCCACCGCTTGTCGCAGGAAGGCCGCCTTCTTGCCGACGGGCTCCACCAGGACCACTGGAAGTCCGGGTCGCATGATCGCGATCGGGATGCCAGGCAGGCCGCCTCCCGATCCGACATCGACCAGGGGCCCATCGTCCGAAGGAAGCCAGCGCTGCAGGACCGGCAGCACCGCCAGCGCGTCGAGCAAGTGACTGGCGAGGACGGCATCCGGATCGGCGGTGCCGAGCAGGTTGTAGGTGCGGTTCCACTTGAGCAGCAGGTGCGCATAAGCGCGAAGAGCCTGCTGCTGCGCCGGCGTGGCTTCGAGCCCGATCGCCTGCATCCCTCGCTCGAGCGCCTCGTCGTGCGCGGTGGTCCAGCCCGGCTGTGCCCGGCGCACAGGCGAGACCGTTCGTGGCCTGGCGACGGGCCTTGGCGTGATCATGGCGGTAGCGGCGACTCGCCGCGCGGCGCCTGCTTGTGCATGCGTTTGAGGTTCACCAGGAGAAGCGAGATGGCCGCCGGGGTGACGCCGGAGATGCGGCTGGCCTGCCCCACGGTGGCGGGCTTCGCGGCCTGAAGCTTCTGGAGTACTTCGCTGGAGAGGCCCTTGACGGCTGCATAGTCGAAGTCAGGCGGCAGCGGCGTAGCGGATTGCCGGGCGGTGCGTTCCACCTCCAGGCGCTGACGATCGATGTAGCCCTGGTACTTCGTCTGGATTTCGACCTGCTCCGCGATCTGCGGATCCTCCAGGGCCGTGCTCGCGACTTCCGGAACCACCGACAGCAGCCTGGACAGCGAGACACCGGGGCGCCGCAAGAGCGAATAAAGTGAGCAATCGCTTTCAAGCGGTGCGCCCAAGAGGCTGGAGATCCTGTCCTGGTCGACCCGACGTGGATTCAGCCAGGTCGCGCGCAGGCGCGACGTTTCTGCTTCGATTGCGTCTCGCTTGCGGCAGTAGCGCTCCCAGCGGGCGTCGTCGACGCAGCCGAGCCGCCGCCCGGTCTCGGTAAGTCGCAGGTCGGCATTGTCCTCGCGCAGGCTGAGCCGGAACTCCGCCCTGCTGGTGAACATCCGGTAGGGTTCCATGACACCGCTGGTGGTCAGATCATCGACCAGCACTCCGAGGTAGGCGGTGTCGCGGCTCGGCGTCCAGCCAGGCCGGTCCTGTACCGCCCGCGCCGCATTGATGCCCGCGAGCAAACCTTGCGCTGCTGCCTCTTCGTACCCCGTCGTTCCGTTGATTTGGCCCGCGAAGTAGAGGCCGGGAATCTGACGCGTTTCGAGGGTCGGCCTGAGCGCGCGCGGATCGAAGTAGTCGTACTCGATCGCGTATCCCGGGCGCAGGATGTGGGCCCGCTCCAGGCCGCGGATCGACCGGACCAGCGCGAGTTGGGTGTCGAATGGAAGGCTGGTGGAGATGCCGTTGGGATAGATCTCGTTTGTGGTGAGGCCCTCCGGCTCCAGGAAGATCTGGTGCGACGCCTTGCCGGCGAAGCGGTGAATCTTGTCCTCAATCGACGGACAATAGCGTGGACCTATGCCTTCGATAACTCCGGTAAATAACGGCGATCGATCCAGGGCGGAGCGGATGATTTCGTGCGTTTCGGGCGTCGTATGGGTGATCCAGCATGGAAGCTGACGCGGATGCTGGTCCGGCGTACCCAGAAACGAGAACACCGGTGTCGGATCCCGGTCGCCCGGCTGCTCTTCCAGGATGGAGAAATCGATGGTTCGGCCGTCCAGGCGCGGCGGCGTGCCGGTCTTCAGTCGACCCTGCGGCAGCGCCAACTCGCGCAGGCGGGCCGCGAGCATCTTGGCCGATGGGTCGCCCGCGCGACCGCTTTCGTAGTTCTCCAGTCCGACATGGATCCGGCCGTTGAGGAACGTTCCAGCGGTCAGGATGACCGCGCGGGCGAGAAAGCGAATCCCACCCTGGGTAATGGCGCCGGCGACGCGGTCGCCCTCCAGGATCAGGTCGTCGACGGCCTGCTGGAAAACGGTCAGATTGGGCCGATTCTCCAGACGGGTCCGGATCGCCTGCTTGTAAAGCAGACGGTCTGCTTGGGCGCGGGTCGCGCGTACCGCCGGACCCTTGCTGGAGTTGAGAATACGGAACTGGATGCCCGCTTCGTCGGTTGCGGCGGCCATCGCGCCTCCCAACGCATCGATTTCCTTGACCAGATGACCCTTACCGATCCCTCCTATAGAGGGATTGCAGGACATTTGACCAAGTGTTTCGATGTTGTGGGTAAGGAGCAGCGTGCGTACGCCGATCCGCGCCGCTGCCAGGCATGCTTCCGTGCCGGCATGGCCGCCGCCGACGACGATGACGTCGAAACGGTCGGGGTGAGTGATCATCTCGGTAGTATAGCTGAGCGATACGGCGGGTTGCGGTCGGTTGGTCGCGATTATTGATGTTTCACGTGGAACCTGCTCTCTGCCATGAGGGGCGGCACGTGGTTTCACGTGAAACACGGTTGGCGAGAGCTGCGCAGTGATCTGGCGAGCCCCGGACGGGTAGATGCGCGGGCCCATCGGCCGTTGTGGCGGGTCTCCAACCAGGAGCTATCGACGAATGGGCTAGCGTTCCCCGAGACGACTCCCGTGATCGGCAGCGAGTTGCCTTTCACGGACTACGTCGCGTGCTGACCCCGTAGCGTGAGGATAAGGGAGCCAAGTTGGCTACAGATCTTGACGGAGCTGACTTGAAATTGACCCATCTCGGCGCGAGAGCTGCAAGCTAAGCGCGCCGTTCTTACACCAAGCAGCCGAAGCGTGGCGGGATCGGCGAGGGGTGGTACTTCGATTTCCCGCGAGAGCCAGCTTTGGTCTAGGTTCAATCGCTCGCAGATTGGCTTCGCGGCGGTGGATCCTTTAAATTACCTAGGAAGGGTGCTCGCACAAGATTAGGGGCGAACTCGGACGTGCAAACCTGTCCAAGTCTGGTCCAGTAGCGTTTAGGTTCTCCTAGGTCATACGCAGTGTGCTACAGGAGAGCCGCCAGCGGTCCGATGGCTGTTTCACGTGAAACAGCCATCGGGTCTACATCAGGAGTACCTGACGAATCGATTCCCCGCGGGCCAAACGATCAAACCCCTCGTTGATCGCCGCAAGCGGCAGTCTCTCACTGAGCAGCGCCTTCACCGGCAGCGATCCCTGCTGGTACATGGCAATGAAGCGCGGAATGTCCCGAGAGGGAACGCACGAGCCGACATAGCTCCCCTTAACGGTGCGCTCCTCAGCGATGAGGCTTACCGCCTGAAGCGGCCATGCCTTCGAAGGGTTTGGAAGTCCCGCAGTCACGGTCATCCCGCCCCGACGGGTAATGCGGTAGGCGAGCTCAAGAGCCGGAATGCTGCCGGCCATCTCAAAGGCATAATCCACCCCGCCGTCGGTCAGGTCCTTGACCTGGGCTATCAGGTCTGATTGGTCGGCCCTGAAGGCGGCGGTGGCCCCGAGGTCGCGGGCGAGCGTCAACTTGCTCTCCAGCATGTCGATGGCGATAAGGCTGCGGGCGGAAATCGATTTCGCAGCGAGGAGCGACGAAAATCCCACCCCGCCGAGCCCCACGACGGCGATCCGTGCACCAGCCTCGCACTTCGCGGTGTTAAGGACCGCACCGGCGCCGGTCATGACTGCGCAACCGAATAGAGCCGCCTCATCGAACGGCAAAGACCGATCGATCTTAACCATCGAACGGCGAGACGCCACCGTGTACTCCGCGAAGGCGGCGCACCCAAGGTGATGGTTGACCGACGCGCCGCCCGGGGCGCGTAGCCGCTTGTAGCCGCCAAGCAGCGAACCGCTGGCGTTAGCCTCCCCGCCGGGCCCGCACAGCGCGGGCCGGCCCACCTGGCAGGCCTCGCATACGCCGCACATCGGTCGGAACACCAGTATCACATGGTCCCCGGGTGCCAGGTCAAGTACGCCGGGGCCGGCTTCCACTACCTCACCGGCAGCTTCATGCCCCAACACGATGGGCATGGGCCAAGGGCGGTCGCCATTGATGGCCGAAAGATCGGAGTGGCAGAGTCCGGCCGCGCGAACCTGTACCAGGACCTCGCCAGGGCCGGGCGGATCCAACTCCATCGTTTCGATGCTCAGCGGGCGGCTGCTCGCATAGGGCTGGGGCAGCCCGATCTCCCTCAATACCGCAGCGGATGTTTTCACGTCGACTCCATCTTGGCTCAGATGCCGGCAAGGCAGAGATACTTGATCTCGAGGTATTCGTCGATGCCGTGGCGCGAACCCTCCCGTCCCAGGCCGGACTGCTTCACGCCGCCGAAGGGCGCCACCTCGTTGGATAGCAGACCGGAATTGACGCAAACCATGCCGCTCTCGATCGCCTCGGCTACCCGGAACACCCGGCCGATGTCGCGGGAGTAGAAATAGGCGGCAAGGCCGAACTCGGTCCGATTGGCCAACTCAACCGCCTCTTCCTCCGTTCGGAACCGGAAAAGCGGCGCCACCGGGCCGAACGTCTCCTCGCTCGCGAGCTGCATCTCGGGGGTCACGTCGGTAAGCACGGTCGGCTCGAAGAAAAGCGGACCTCGAGGATGCGGCTTACCGCCCAACACCACCCGCGCTCCGCGACGGGTCGCATCCGAGATGTGAGCGTTCACTTTTTCCAGAGCGGCCGTGTCGATCAGCGGGCCAATGGCGACGCCGGGTTCGGTACCGGCGCCAACCTTCAGTTCCCGCACGCGCGTGACCAGTCGCGCCGCGAAGTCCTCGTACACGCCTTCCTGGACGAAGATACGATTGGCGCAGACGCACGTCTGGCCGGCATTGCGATACTTGGAGGCGATCGCGCCCTCGACCGCTGCGTCCAGGTCCGCGTCGTCGAACACGATGAAAGGAGCGTTGCCGCCCAATTCCAGGGACAGCTTCTTGATCGTGTCAGCCGATTGGCGCAGCAGGATCCGCCCGACCTCGGTGGACCCGGTGAAGGAGACCTTCCGGACCACCGGATTGGTGCAGAGCTCGAGGCCGATGGCAGCGGCGTCCTGGCCAACCACCACGTTGAAGACCCCGGCCGGCAAACCCGCGCGCTCGCCCAGCTCTGCCAATGCCAAGGCAGAGAGAGGCGTCGCCTCGGCCGGCTTCAGCACGACGGTACAGCCGGCCGCGAGCGCAGGTCCGACCTTGCGGGTGATCATCGCATTGGGGAAGTTCCACGGCGTGATCGCGGCGCAGACGCCAATCGGTTGACGCAGGGTCAACAGACGCCGATCCGGCGCCACGGTCGGGATGATCTCGCCATAGGCGCGCTTGCCTTCCTCGGCGAACCACTCGATGAACGAAGCGCCGTAGGCGATCTCGCCGCGGGCTTCGGCCAGCGGCTTGCCCTGTTCAGCGGTGAGCAGCGCCGCGAGATCCTCCGTGCCTGCAAGCATCAGGTCGAACCAGCGACGCAGGATCGCCGCGCGCTCCTTGGCGGTTCGTGCCCGCCAGGCCGGCAACGCGGCTGCAGCGGCCTGGATCGCCTGTCGAGTTTCCGGAACCCCCTGGTCGGCGACCTCGGCGATACAGGTTCCGGTGGCGGGGTCGGTCACGGGGAAGCGCCGGCCGTTGCCTGCCGGCAACCACTTGCCGCCGACATAGCCGTCCCGTCGCAACAGGGCTTCATCCTTCAACGCGAGCTTCATGCCAACCGTCTCCCCAGAGTATAAGTCTCAGCGATAGTAAATGCACACTTACGGACCGCGGCGTGGCTGCATTCATGATTACGAACGCACGCCCGATGATCGCGCCACGGATCTTTGCTCCTAGAATGAAGCGTCCCTTCCGGCCGAACCGCGCCACTTTTTATGCCCACGGTTGCCCATCGATCAAGCCATCCGGACGCCGGCCCTCCGCCCATCGCCTTGACCATGGGCGACCCGGCGGGCATCGGCCCGGAGATCATCCTAAAGGCGCTGGCCTCGCCGGGCCAACGCGGCCAACACCCCGGCCCTCTACCCGACACTCTACCTGGCGCTCTACCTGGCGCTCTACCCGGCAACGCCGCAGAGCCAGGCCGCAGGCCGAACCCCGACGACTTCGTAGTCTACGGCGATCCCGAGTTGCTCGCGTCCCGTGCTCGGATGCTTGGCCTGGATCCGGAGCCGCTGCGGATCGAAGCCTGCGCCCGGGTCCCGCCGGACCTGCCGCCGGGGCGCCTGGATGCGCGTGCGGGAGAGGCGGCCTACCAGGCGGTACACCGGGCGACGCTCGACGCGCTCGCGGGCCGGGTCCGGGCGGTGGTGACTGCGCCGCTCAACAAGGAAGCGCTCCATGCCGCCGGCCATGCCTACCCGGGCCATACCGAGATACTGGCGACCTTGTCGGGCGGGGTTCCGGTCCGCATGATGCTCGCCAACGACGAGCTTGCTACCGTGCTGGTGACGATCCACCAGCCGTTGCGGGAGGCGATCGCGAGCCTCAGCACCGCCAGCATCCTGGAGACGGTGCAGCTGACCGACCGGCACCTCCGGCGGGCCGGCGTCGCTGCGCCGCGGATCGCGGTGGCCGGGCTGAATCCACACGCAGGCGAGGGCGGGCTGATCGGTCGCGAGGAGATCGAGATCATCGAGCCGGCGGTGCGGCAGGCACGAGCCGCCGGCATCGACGCGAGCGGCCCGCATCCGCCGGATACGGTCTTCATGCAGGCGCGCGGCTTCGCCCGGTTCGACGTGGTGATCGCCATGTACCACGACCAGGGCCTCATCCCGGTGAAGTACCTCGGCCTGGACGAGGGGGTGAACATCACCATCGGGCTGCCCTTCGTGCGTACCAGCCCCGACCATGGCACCGCCTTCGACATCGCGGGCACCGGTGCCGCCGATCCGCGCAGCCTCCTCGCCGCGATCCGGATGGCCGACCGCCTCACGGCGTCCGGCATCGGCAGGAACCGGACCGGTCGGCCCGGCGCGGAACGGCCGGTGGCGCCCGCCCGTCCCGCCGGACCGGGTCAGCCGGAGTAGCCGGCCAGCTTTTCCTCGAGCGCCTTGCGCGCGGTGCGCAGCTCGCCGGGCAGGCGTGCCGCGAGCTTCGCGAAGAGCTCGTCATGCAGCCGGAGCTCCTCCTTCCACTGCTCCGGATCGATCGCGGTGATGGTCCGGTAGGCATCGCGGGAGAATTCCAGCCCGTTCCACTCCAGGTGCTCGTACTCCGGCGAGAAGCCGAAGACATGCTCCCGGGCGTCCCCCTTGCCGTCAACGCGCTGCAGGATCCAGGCAAGCACGCGCATGTTCTCGCCGAAACCCGGCCAGACGAAGCGGCCGTCCACGCCGGTGCGGAACCAGTTGACGCAGAAGATCGGCGGCAGCTTGGCGCCGGCAGCCGTGAGACGGGCGCCAAGGCCGAGCCAGTGCGCGAAATAGTCGCCCATGTTGTAGCCGCAGAAGGGCAGCATCGCGAACGGATCGCGCCGCACGACGCCTTGCTTGCCGGCAGCCGCCGCGGTGGTCTCGGAACCCATCGTCGCTGCCATGTAGACGCCCTGGACCCAGTCACGGGCCTGGGTCACCAGCGGCACCGTCGTGGAGCGGCGGCCGCCGAAGATGAACGCGTCCAGCGCCACGCCTTGGGGATCGTCCCACTTGGGGTCAAGCACCGGATTGTTGGTGGCGGCGACGGTGAAGCGCGCATTCGGGTGGGCCGCCTTGCGTCCGGCCTTGCCGTCCTGCGGCGTCCAGTCCTGGCCGCGCCAGTCGACGAGGTGGGCCGGCGGCTCGCCCATGCCCTCCCACCAGACGTCGCCGTCGTCGGTCAGCGCGACGTTCGTGAAGATGACGCCCGACTGGAGCGAGGCCATGCAGTTGGGGTTGCTCTTCTCGCTCGTTCCGGGGGCGACACCGAAGTAGCCGGCCTCGGGATTGATGGCATACAGCCGGCCATCGGCGCCGGGCTTGATCCAGGCGATGTCGTCGCCGATGGTGGTCACCTGCCAGCCTTCCATGCCCCTCGGCGGAATCAGCATCGCGAAGTTCGTCTTGCCGCAGGCCGACGGGAAGGCAGCCGCGACATGGTACTTGCGGCCCTCGGGCGAGGTGACACCCAGCACCAGCATGTGCTCGGCAAGCCAGCCGTGGCCGTCATCGGCGGCTGCCTGCCGGCCCATGTTGGAGGCGATCCGCAGCGCGAAGCATTTCTTGCCGAGCAGGGCGTTGCCTCCATAGCCGGAGCCGAAGGACCAGATCTCGCGCGTCTCCGGGAAATGGACGATGTACTTGGTAGGGTTGCACGGCCAGGGTACGTCCGCCTGCCCGGGTGAAAGCGGCGCCCCGACCGAATGGATGCAGGGAACGAACTCGCCGTCCTCGCCCAGCACGTCCCACACGGCGCTGCCCATGCGGGTCATGAGGCGCATGTTGGCGACGACGTAGGGGGAGTCGCTCAGCTCGATGCCGATCTGCGCGATCGGGCTGCCCAGCGGCCCCATGGAGTACGGGATCACATAGAGCGTCCTGCCGCGCATGCAGCCGTCGAAGAGGCCGTCGAGCGTGCGTCGCATCTCCGCGGGCGCGACCCAGTTGTTGGTCGGGCCGGCATCGGCTTCCTGCTCCGAGCAGATGAAGGTGCGATCCTCCACCCGGGCCACGTCGCCGGGGTCCGACCAGGCGAGATAGGAGTCCGGCCGCAGCGACGGATTGAGCCGCTTCATCGTGCCGGCCGCCACCATCTGCTCGCACAGCCGGTCGTATTCGGCCTTGGATCCGTCTGCCCAGACGATGCTGTCCGGACGCGTCAGCGCCGCGATCTCGGCGACCCACTCCAGAGCCTTGCGGTTCCGGACTTGCGCAGGAGCATTGAGCTCCCTGATTGCCGGCGCCTTTCTCGATTGCAGCATGCATTTCCTCCGTACGGATCCCCGAGGTGTGCTCCGACCACGCCCTGCGTGCGGTTCGGGGGCGGCAGCGGCCTGGCGGCCGGCACCGCGCTGGACGATTGGCAAGGGTGCCACGCCCGGGCCGGGGACTCCGCGACATATGTCAAGCGAATACTCAATTGTGCCTCGACGGGCACCGGATCCCCCCGACGGAGGGGTCTTTCCACATCATAAGGGAGATGCGGAACGCCGGACGATGGGGGGATGCGCCGGGAGGCACGGTTCGCTAACATGCCCGGCTTTTCGAGGAAAGCGTGCCCATGAACCCTCCGCTTGCCGTATCCGCGCACGGACTCCGAAAGCGCTTCGGCGACCTGGCGGCGGTGGACGGCATCGACCTGGCCGTACCGCGAGGGATGATCTTCGCCATCCTCGGACCGAACGGCGCGGGGAAGACGACGCTGATGCGCATGCTGGCCACGCTCATCCGCCCGGACGCAGGCACCGCCACCGTCATGGGGCATAACCTGATGAACGAGCCGGCGGCGGTCCGAGCCGCCATCGCCATGACCGGCCAGTTCGCGTCGCTGGACGAGGACCTGACCGGAAGCGAGAACCTGCTGCTGCTCGCCCGCCTGTGGGGGTTTCGCGGCAAGGCGGCCAGGCAGCGGGCAGCGGCGCTGCTTCAAGCATTCGACCTGGCCGCGGTAGGATCGAAGCAAGTGAAGACTTACTCAGGCGGCATGCGCCGGCGGCTGGATATCGCTGCCTCATTGATCGTGACGCCAGGGGTCCTGTTCCTGGACGAGCCGACCACCGGACTGGATCCCAACGCCCGGCAAGGCGTCTGGCGGATGATCCGGGCATTGGCGGATTCGGGCGTCACCATCCTGCTCACCACCCAGTATCTGGAAGAGGCGGACCAGTTGGCCGAGCGGATCGCCGTGATCGACCACGGCCGCAAGATCGCCGAGGGCACCAGTCGGGACCTCAAGGCAGCGACCGGCTCGGGCTACCTGCATGTTGCGCTCGCCGATCCCGGCCGCCTCGAGGCGGCGGTGCTGCTTCTCGAGGCCGGCACCGGCGACCGGGTGCAGCGCAGCGCGGAGGGAATCCGGCTGTCGATCAAGGTCGGATCGGCGGCGGCCGGGCAGGCCCTCATCGCCGCTCTGATTGCCGATGGAATCGAGCCGGCCGATTTCTCGCTCGGGCAGCCCAGCCTCGAGGAGGTGTTCTTCGCGCTGACCGCGGGCAGGGCCCCGCGCCCGGACGGAGCATCACCGCCGGTCGGTGACCGGGCCGAATCAGCCGCGCGGATCAACTAAGTGAGTACTCGCTCTGAGGATATTTCAGTGGTAGCGCCGTCGGCGCGTCCTGCGCCGCCGTCGGCGCTGTCCAATGCGCTCGTCTTCGGATGGCGCGCCGTGCTGAAGTTCAAGCATGTGCCGGAGCAGCTCTTCGACCTGGTGATGACGCCGATCATGTTCACGCTGCTCTTCACCTTCGTCTTCGGCGGCGCGCTGTCCGGCTCGCCACGCGAGTACCTGCAGTACTTCCTGCCGGGCATCCTGGTGCAGACGGTGGTATTCAACTCGGTCTATTCGGGCATGGGGCTCTCGACCGACCTTGGCCGCGGGCTCTTCGACCGGTTCCGCTCGCTGCCGATCTGGTCGCTCGCGCCGTTCGCCGGCCTGATGGTGGGCGACGTTCTGCGCCACCTGATCGCCGCGTCGATCATCCTCGCCATCGGCCTGGTGCTCGGCTACCGGCCGCCCGCCGGCGTGCCGGGCGTGGCCGCCGCCTTTGCCTTGCTGGTGGCGATCGGGTTCGGCACCGGCTGGGTATTCATCGTGCTCGGTCTGCTGATCCGGACGCCAACCACGGTCATGACGGTCGGCTTCACCTTCATCTTCCCGCTGGTCTTCGCCTCCAACATCATGGTGGACCCGGCCACCATGCCCGCCTGGCTGCGGGCCTTCGTGGCGGTCAATCCGGTCTCGTTGATGACCACCGCCATGCGCGGCCTGATGGCGGGCGACGCCACGCTCGCAGAGGTCGGGCAAGCCCTGCTGGCTCCCGCCGCGCTGACCGCGTGCCTTGCGCCGGTCACGCTCTGGCTCTATCGCCGGCAGTGACGGGCCGCGCCGCCAGTGATAATAGGCGGCATGGACAAGCCCCCGTACCCCCGCGCTGCCGACCTGATCGACGCCGGCCGCCGCATCAGCCGTCCCATCCGGGTGGTCAACCCGCCGGTGGTCCGCGCCTCCAGCGTGGTGTTCGACTCGGTCGCGGACGCCTTCGCCGAGGCGGGACCCGCCACGGCCGGCGAGCGACACCGCGCCACCTATGCGACCTCCGGCACCGAGACCACCTTCGCGTTGATGGATGCGGTCGCGAGCCTGGAGGGGCGACCGCATGCCTGCCGGGCGGCGCTGATGCCTTCCGGCCTCGCGGCGATAAGCACCGCGCTGCTCGCGTTCACCCGCCCCGGCGACCACGTGCTGATGAGCGACTCGGTCTACGGCCCGGCCCGCGTCTTCGCTACGACGATGCTGGCCCGCTTCGGCGTGCGGACGACCTTCTTCGATCCGAGCCTGCCGGCCGACGGCAAGGACGGGCTGGCCGGCTGCCTGGAGGAGGCAACCCGGGTGATCTACCTGGAGAGCCCCGGCAGCTACACCTTCGAGATCCAGGACGTCCCGGGGATCTGCGCGCTCGCGCGCGAGCGCGGCATCCTCACGATGCTGGACAACACCTATGCGTCGCCGGTGCTCGCCCGGCCCTTCGACTGGGGGATCGACCTCACGGTGATCGCGCTCACCAAGTACTGGGCCGGTCACTCCGACGTGCTGATGGGCGCCGTGGTCACGCGCGAACCGCACTGGCGCACGCTGTGGCAGGCGGTGCGCCAGCTGGGCATGTGCGTGGGCGGCGACGACGCCTGGCTGGTCCTGCGCGGCATGCGCACCCTGGACGCCCGGATGCGCCGCCACCAGGAGACCGGGCTTGCGGTGGCCTGGTGGCTGGAGGGCCGCCCGGAGGTGCGCCGGGTGCTCCATCCGGGGCTGCCGTCCCATCCCGGGCACGAGCTCTTCCGGCGGGACTTCCTGGGATCCTGCGGGCTGATGTCCTTCGAGCTGCAGCCGGTATCCGAGGCCCAGGTGGCGGCGCTCTGCAACGGACGCCGGCATTTCGCCATCGGTTACTCCTGGGGCGGCTTCGAGAGCCTGATCATGCCGGCGAAGCTCGCCTCGGTGCGTTCGGTCAAACCGTGGCAGGGCGGGCCGCTGATCCGCCTGCACTGCGGCCTCGAGGACGCCGATTCGCTGATCGCGGACCTGGAGGAAGGCTTCACCGCGCTGGCCGCCGTCCGCGACTAGCGGCGCGACCGTCCCACGGCCGCCAAGGCAGGCTGCGGCAAGCGGGCCGCAGTATCGCGAGTGCGCAGTATTTCCGCACGCCTGTCGGCAGGCTTGGCGATAATCCGCATGTTGCGGCGCGCAAGTCCCATGCGCGCCGCCATCCACCACGGGGTCCGTTTCCACGATGAGCAGCAGCAACCTGACACCGATCGATCGCCTGATCAGCCACGACCTGGACGACCTGATCCGCAAGGCCCGGCCGCAATACGAGGAGCTGGCCGGCAAGCGGCTCTGGCTCACCGGCGGCGCCGGCTTCCTCGGCTACTACCTGGTGCTGTCGATCGGGCACTGGAACCGGTCGGCGGCGCCGGAACGGCGCATCCGCCTCACGGTGCTGGACAACTACATCCGCGGCGTGCCCGACTGGCTGAGGGCATGAAGAGCGACGAGATCCGGCTGGTGCGACACGACGTCACCGACCCGCTGCCGCCTGACCTCGGCGATGCCGAGTACCTGATCCATGCCGCCTCGATCGCCTCGCCGATGTACTACCGCAAGTACCCGCTCGAGACGATCGATGCCAACGTGAACGGGCTGCGCCACATGCTCGACTATGCCGCCGGGCGCAACCGCGCGGCGCCCGGCTCCTTCAAGGGCATGCTGTTCTTCTCGACCAGCGAGATCTACGGCGATCCGACGCCGGACGCGATCCCGACGCCGGAAACCTACCGGGGCCTCGTGTCCTGCACCGGCCCGCGCGCCTGCTACGACGAATCCAAGCGACTGGGCGAGACCATCTGCGTGATCTATGCGCAGACGCGGGACGTGCCGGTCTCGATCGCCCGGCCGTTCAACAACTACGGACCCGGCCTCAAGATCACCGACGGCCGCGTGCTGCCCGACTTCGCCCGCGACGCGCTCGCCGGCCGCGATATCGTGATGCTGTCGGACGGCTCGCCCACGCGCACCTTCTGCTACATCACCGACGCGCTGTCCGGCTATCTCAAGGTGCTGGTCAACGGCCGCCGCGGCGAGTCTTACAACATCGGCATCGAGAAGCCCGAGATCTCCATGCGCGAGCTCGCCGAGCGGGTGCAGAAGGCCGCCGGCGATCTCTGGAGCTACAAGGGCAAGGTGGTGCACAAGCCGTCGGACGAGACGGTCTATCTCACCGACAACCCGAACCGCCGTTGTCCGGTGATCGAGAAGGCACGCACGGAGCTCGGCTATGCGCCCGAGGTGGATGCCGACACCGGCATCCGGCGCACGCTCAACTGGTACTGGTTCAATCGCCAAGGGGAACTCGCCTGATGAAGATCTGTGTCGTCGGCACCGGCTACGTGGGCCTGGTGTCGGGAACCTGCCTCGCCGAGGTCGGCCACGAGGTCGCCTGCGTCGATCTCGATGCCGACAAGGTGGCGCGCATCAATCGCGGCGAGCCGCCGATCCACGAGGACGGCCTCGAGGCGCTGCTGAGGAAGCACGCCGGTACGCGGCTTACCGCCACCACCTCGCTCGCCGACGCGATGGTCGACGCGGACGTGGCGCTGATCTGCGTCGGCACGCCGTTCGACGGTAGGACCATCGACCTCGGCTACGTGCGTCAGGTCGCGCGCGACATCGGCGCGGTGCTGCGCACGCAGCCGGGCTACTGCGTGGTGACGGTGAAGAGCACGGTGGTGCCGGGCACCACCGACACGGTGGTGCGCGAGGAGCTCGAGCGGGCCTCGGGCAAGCAGGCCGGGCGCGACTTCGGCCTCGGCATGAATCCCGAGTTCCTGGCCGAAGGCGTGGCGGTCAAGGACTTCATGCATCCGGACCGTATCGTGGTCGGCGGGATCGACGATCGCAGCACCGAGATGCTCGCGCGGATGTACGCGATGTTCGAAGGCACGCCGATCATCCGCACCACGCCGCGCACCGCCGAGATGATCAAATACACCTCGAACGCGTTCATGGCGACCATGATCTCGTTCTCCAACGAGATCGCGCGCATCTGCGACGGCATCGGCGAGCTCGACGCGGCGGAGGTCTTCAAGGGGCTGCACCTGATGAAGCACCTCACCAGGCGGGGCGCGGACGGCGCGCTTTCGACCGCGTCCGCGTCGTCGTTCCTCTGGGCCGGCTGCGGCTTCGGCGGCAGCTGCTTCCCCAAGGACGTGAAGGCGATCGCAGCGCATGCGGACCATCGCGGTGTGGCGACGCCGCTGCTCGACGCGGTGCTGGAGACCAACCGCACGCAGCCGGCGCGCATGCTCGCCCTGCTCGAGGCCCAGGTGGGCAACCCCCGCGGCCGCCGGGTGACCGTGCTCGGGCTCGCGTTCAAGCCGGGCACCGACGACGTGCGCGAGTCGCCGGCGCTGCCGATCGTGGCCGACCTGGTGCGCGCGGGCGCGCAGGTGGTGGTGCACGACCCGATTGCGCTGGAGACGGGACGAAAGGGGTTGGTCGAGCACGGCGTGGACGTCTCCGGCCTGCGTTTCCAGCCGGATCTCGCCGCTGCCATCGAGGGCGCCGAGGCCATCATGCTCGTCACCAGCTGGCCGGAGTACCGCGAGGTGCCGGCGCTGATGAAGCGCCTGGCCTCGGCCGCGCCGGTCATCGACGGCCGGCGCCTGATCGACCGTGCCGCCGTGCCGCGCTACAGTGGCATCGGGCTGTCGGTAGCCGACAAGGCGCACGCCTAGGCTGCGCCCGGCGCACCACGGCACCCGCGCGCCCCGCGGTGCCTGCGCGCGCCCCGCGGTGCCCGCGGTGCCCCGGCGCCTGTCGGCGGATCGGGGGAAACCCGCGTGGGCGCCCATCTTGCTTGTCGTCGGTGGAGAACCGACCGTAGACTTGGCGGGTCATCGCATCCAAGGAAAACGACATGGGAACGAATATCCGGAGGCGGCTCGCCCTGAGCCTTGCGACGGTCTCGGCAATGGTCGCCGGCGCCCTGGCCCCGCAGGTCGCATCGGCCGGGCCGATTCTCGACAACATCAAGTCGCGCGGCGCGATCCGCTGCGCGGTCAACACCGGCCTGCAAGGTTTCTCGGCGCCGGACAGCAAGGGCAACTGGACCGGCATCGACGCGGAATACTGCAAGGCGCTGGCCGCGGCCATCCTGGGCGATGCGGGCAAGGTGGAGTTCGTCCCCAGCAACACGCAGAACCGCTTCACGCTGCTGCAGTCGGGCGAGGTCGACATCCTCTCGCGCAACACCACCTGGACCTCGAGCCGCGACGCGACGCTCGGCGGCGTCTTCGTCGGCACGATCTTCTATGACGGCCAGGGCTTCATGGTCCGCAAGGACCTGAAACTCAAGAGCGCGAGGGAACTGGACGGCGCCACGGTGTGCGTGCAGCCGGGCACCACCACCGAGCAGAACCTGTCGGACTACTTCCGCGCCAACAACATGAAGTTCAAGCCGGTGGTGATCAACGATCTTGCCGGCGTCCAGCAAGCCTTCTTCGGCGGCCGCTGCGACGTCTTCACCACCGACATCTCGGGGCTCGCGTCAACGCGCCAGAAGGCGGACAAGCCGGACGACTACATGATCCTGCCGGAGGCGATCTCCAAGGAGCCGCTCGGCCCGATGATCCGCCGCGGAGACTGGGAGTACTTCACCATCGCCAAGTGGGTGCTGTTCGGCCTGATCGAGGCCGAGGAGATGGGCGTGACTTCCGCCAACGTCGACAAGATGAAGGCCGAGTCCAAGGATCCGAAGATCCAGCGCATCGTGGGCACCAGCGGCGACGTCGGCAAGAGCCTCGGCCTCGACAACGACTGGCTGGTGCGCGCGATCAAGGCGGTGGGCAACTATGGCGAGCTCTATTCGCGCAACATCGGCCCGCTGGAGATCCCGCGTGGCGTAAACGAGCAATGGAGCAAGGGCGGCGCACTCTACGCCCCGCCGATCCGCTGAGCGGCTCACACGATTCCTCAGCCGGGCGGCTGACGGCATGACGGAAGTCGCCGCAAACGCCGCAGGGGAGCGCAGCCGGCCGGGCGCCGGCGCGCTGCTTTCGAGCGAGAAGGTCCGCGGCGTATTCTGGCAGGCGCTGCTGCTCGCCGTTGTCGTCGGGGTGGGCTGGTACCTGTTCAACAACACGCAGGCCAACCTCGCCCGCAGCAACATCCAGGTCGGCTTCGACTTCCTCGGCAAGGAAGCCGGCTTCGAGATCGCCGAGTCGCCGATCGCCTACGACGCAACCTACACCTACGGTCGCGCGTTCCTCGTGGGCGTGCTGAACACGCTTCATGTGTCGCTGCTCGGCATCGTGCTCGCCACCATCCTCGGCACGCTGGTCGGCGTGGCGCGCCTGTCGGGCAACTGGCTGGTTGCCAAGCTCGCCTCGGCCTATGTGGAGGTGATGCGCAACGTGCCGCTGCTGCTGCAGCTCTTCGCCTGGTACGTCTTCCTCACCGAGCTGCTGCCGCCGGTGCGGCAGGCGATCGACCTCGGCGGTGTCGTCTTCCTCAGCCAGCGAGGGTTGAGCTACGCCTGGCCCGTCGGGCATCCGGCCTTCACCTATGCCGGCATCGGCTTCGTGGTCGGCGTCGCCGTCTTCCTGGCCTACCGCGCGCATGCCCGCAAGCGGCAGGCCGCGACCGGCGCGCAGCCGCCGCTGCTGCTGCCGGCTATCGGCTTCATGGTGGGCATCCCGGTGCTCGCCTGGCTGGCAGGCGGCGCACCGACCGAGCTCGACGTGCCGCGGCTTTCCGGCTTCGGCATGCGCGGCGGCCGCACCGTCTCGCCGGAGTTCACCGCGCTGCTGATCGGGCTCACCACCTACACCGCCGCGTTCATCGCGGAGGTGGTGCGCGGCGGCATCCTCGCGGTGGACCGCGGCCAAACGGAAGCCGCGCAGGCGCTCGGGCTCAGCCCCGGCAAGACGCTGCGACTGGTCACGCTGCCGCAGGCGCTGCGGGTCATCGTGCCCCCGATGACCAGCCAGTACCTCAACCTCACCAAGAACTCGTCGCTCGCGGTCGCGATCGGCTATCCTGAGCTGGTGTCGGTCGCCAACACCTCGATGAACCAGACCGGGCAGGCGATCGAGGCGATCGCCATCCTGATGGCGGTGTATCTCGCCATCAGCCTGGTGATCGCCGTCGTCATGAACATCTACAACGGCCGGGTGCGGCTGGTGGAGCGTTAGTCGTGGCGGCGATCGGCTGGATTCGACGCAACCTCTTCTCCACGCCGTTCAACGCGGCGCTCACGCTGCTGTGCGCGGCCTTGCTCGCGTGGGCGGTGCCGCCGATGGTGAAGTGGCTCTTCATCGACGCGGTCTGGGGTCGGCAGCCGGTGGAGGCTTGCGAGGCGGTGCGCGGGCAGGGCGCATGCTGGGCGGTGGTATGGGAGAAGTTCCGCTTCATGATGTTCGGGACGTACCCGTACGAGGAGCAGTGGCGGCCGGCCATCGTGATCGTGGTGCTGGTGTCGCTGCTCGTCGTCTCCGCGCTCAGGCGCTTCTGGAACCGTCGGCTGATCATCGTGTGGACGGTCGGCATCGCGATCTCCTACTGGCTGATGGCGGGCGGTCTCGGCCTCGTCCCGGTGCGCAGTGGCCAGTGGGGCGGCCTGCCGGTCACGCTCATCCTCGCCATCTTCGGCATCGCATTCGCCTTTCCGCTCGGCGTGCTGCTCGCGCTCGGGCGACGGTCCCACCTGCCGATCATCAAGTCACTCTCGGTGACCTACATCGAGGTGGTGCGCGGCGTGCCGCTCATCACCGTGCTCTTCATGGCGAGCGTGATGCTGGCGCTCTTCCTGCCGCTTGGCTGGCAGATCGACCAGCTGCTGCGCGCGCAGGTGGCAATCATTCTCTTCGTCGCGGCCTATCTCGCCGAGGCGGTGCGCGGCGGCATGCAGGCCGTGCCAAGGGGCCAGTACGAGGCCGCCGAGGCGTTGGGCCTGCCGTACTGGAAGACGATCGGGCTGGTGATCCTGCCACAGGCGCTGCGGATCTCGATCCCGCCCGTGGTGAACAGCTTCATCTCGCTCTTCAAGGACACCTCGCTGGTGGTCATCATCGCCATCTACGACTTCGCCTACGCGGTGAAGAAGTCGGTGGAGACCGACTTCGCGTGGAAGAAGTACTTCATCGAGGCGCTGCTCTTCTCGATCGTGGTCTACTGGATTTTCTGCTTCGCGATGTCGAAGTACAGCCAGCGGCTCGAGCGTGACCTCGCGAGAAGCCATGCCCGCTGATTGGAGTCACCTGGGAGGAGACCGCCGATGACAGCCGCCATCCCCACCGCCGTCCCCAGCCGCAGCGCCGCAGCGCCGTCGGCGTCGGTCCCCCGCGCGGTGAGCGCGGGCGGGTTGCCGGCGATCCTGATCGAGAAGCTGAACAAGTGGTACGGCGACTTCCACGTCCTCACCGACATCGACCTTCGGGTGGACAAGGGCGAGCGCATCGTGATCTGCGGCCCGTCGGGCTCCGGCAAGTCGACGCTGATCCGCTGCATCAACCGGCTGGAGGAGCATCAGGCCGGCAGGATCACGGTCAACGGCGTGGAGCTCACCGGCAATCTCAAGCATATCGACCAGATCCGCAGCGACGTCGGCATGGTGTTCCAGCACTTCAACCTGTTCCCGCATCTCACCGTGCTCGAGAACTGCACGCTCGCGCCGATCTGGGTGCGCAAGCGCCCGCGCGCTGAGGCGGAGGCGACGGCCATGGAGTACCTGGAGCGCGTGCGCATCGTCGAGCAGGCGCGCAAGTATCCCGGCCAGCTCTCCGGCGGCCAGCAGCAGCGGGTGGCGATCGCGCGCGCGCTCTGCATGAACCCGTCGATCATGCTGTTCGACGAGCCGACCTCCGCGCTCGATCCGGAGATGGTGAAGGAAGTGCTCGACACCATGGTGACGCTCGCCCGCGACGGCATGACCATGCTGGTGGTCACCCACGAGATGGGATTCGCGAGGGCGGTCGCCGACCGGGTGATCTTCATGGACAAGGGGGAGATCGTCGAGACCAACACGCCGCAGGCCTTCTTCGACAATCCGCAGAACGAGCGCAGCCGGCAGTTCCTGAGCCAGATCCTGGACCGGTGAGAGCCTGAGCCGTGGCGTCCCCGCACGAGCCAACCGGCGCCCGGGTCGTCTGCGTCGGGCATGCAGCATTCGATTCCGTCTACCGTATCGATGCCTTTCCGGCGCGCCCGACCAAGGTCCGCGCCTGTCGGCACGACTACACGGTCGGCGGCATGGCGGCCAACGCCGCCTGCGCGATCGCCGCACTGGGTGGCCGCGCCACCTTCTGGGGCCCGGTCGGCGACGACGAGGTAGGCGCGCGCATCCTCGAGGAGCTCGCCCGCGCGGGCGTCGCGACCGAGCCGGGGCTGCTGGTGCGCGGTGTGCGGTCGTCGCACTCGGCGATCATCGTCGAGGGCAGCGGCGAGCGGCTGATCGTGAGCGCGCAGGGCGACGCGCTGCAGGCGCCGCGCAGCCTGGTCGATGCGCTGCCGCTCGACGCGGAGGCGGTGATGGTGGACGTGCGCTGGCCGGAAGGCGCGCAGTCGGTCGCCGCGCGGGCACGTGCCGAACGCATCCCGGTGGTGCTCGACGGCGAGATGGGCAACGTCGAGTTGCTGCGGGCGATGGTGCCGCTCGCGGACCACGTCATCTTCTCGGAGCCCGGGTGGGCGGAGTGGCTGGGTCATCCGGGGGAACCCTCGGATGCCGCGCGCGAGCTGCAGCGCCTGGTCGCGGCCGGAGCGGCGCTCGCGGCCGTCACGCTGGGGGAGCGCGGCCTGCTCTATGCCACGCGCCGATCGGGCGGCGTTCGCCATCTGCCGGCGTTCGAGGTGGCGGCGGTGGAGACGCTCGGCGCCGGCGACGCGTTCCACGGGGCGTACGCGCTCGCGGTCGCCGAAGGGATGCGCATCGAGGAAGCGCTGCGATTCGCCTCCGCGACCGCCGCCCTGCGTTGCAGCCGACCAGGCGGCCGGGCAGCGCTGCCGACGCGCGCGGAGGTCGCGTCGCTGCTGGATCGGTGAGGCGTGCGGCCGCGAGACGCGGCACTGCGCGCGACGCCGCTACACGGCCCCTACCGCACCACCAGCACGTGGATCGGGCTGTGCGCCAGCATCTTCTGGGTTTCGCTGCCGAGCAGCACGGCGCTCCAGCCGCTGCGCCCATGCGAAGCCATCACGATCAGGTCGCAATGGTTTCGCTGGGCGATCTCCAGAACGCCTTCGTAGGGATGGTCCGCCACCGCGAAATCGGTGTTGCAGGGGACGTTCTCCTTCTCGGCATGGCTCGCGGCCCGTTTCAGGATCTCCTCCGCGGCCTCACGCACCCGCGCCTCGTGCTCCTCGGAGGACAGGAACGTGCTGGGCACGAAATCCCCGGCGTAGAGCGGAGGAGCGTACGGTGCGCCGACATGGGCGACCGTGAGCTTCGCGCCCAGCGCCGAGGCGAGCTTGGTGCCGGTCTCCACCGCTTTCTCCGCCAGTTCCGAGCCGTCCGTGGCGATCAGGACATGCTTGTACATGGTCTACCTCCCCGTCGAAGCCTGGGCAGAGGCTACTGCAAAGCCTCCGGGGCTGCAGTAGTGGCTTTCCCGCGTGCCCGTAATCACTTCAACGCGCGGCGGTCGTCGCAGGCCGACCAGCCCGACCCCCTCCCGTCGGGCCGGATTGGCGGCGAGCCCGGCAGCCGTCGCATGGACCGCCCGTGGCCAGGCGGCTCCGGTTCATTGGCCGGATCGGGCTCCCATCGATTCCAGCATCGCGGTGAGCGCCTCGGCGGCGACCGGCTTGCTGAAGAGATACCCCTGAAACCGGCAGCCCGGGAAGCGCCGCAGGAAGGTGAGCTCGGCGGTGGACTCCACGCCCTCGGCCACTGCCTGCAGTCCCAGCGCCCCGGCGAGCTGGATGACCGCCGCGGCGATGGCGGCGTTCTGGCGGGCGGCCGGCAGGCCGTGGACGAAGGAACGATCGATCTTGATCTCGTCGATCGGCAGTTGCCGCAGGTAGGTGAGCGGCGAATAGCCCGTGCCGAAGTCGTCGAGCGAAAGCGCGACGCCGAGCGCCTTGACCGATTCCAGCGTCCGACGGCCCTGGTCGCCCGCAGTCATCAGCATGCTCTCGGTCAGCTCCAGGGTGAGGCGGCGCGGGTCGAAGCCGCTGTCGGACAGCGACCTCGCGACCGTCGCGGCGAAATCGCCGCGCAGCAACTGTGCCGCCGAGAGGTTCACCGCGACGTCCAGGATCGGTAGCCCGGCCTTCATCCAGGCGGCGCCCTGGCGACAGGCCTCGCGGATCGCCCACTCGCCGATGGCGTCGATGAGGCCCGCTTCCTCGGCAAGCGGAATGAAGCGCTGCGGCGACAACAGCCCCAGGTCCGGATGCTGCCAACGGATCAGCGATTCGACGCCCACCATGCGCAACGTCGCGCAGTCCACCTTCGGCTGGTAGTGCAGGCACAGCTCGTCGCGGCGGATCGCGTAGTGCAACTGGTTCTCCATCGCGAGGCGCTCGTTGGCGCGGCTCAGCATCCCGGGCCCGAACCGGGCGACCGACCTGCCGCCGCGCCGCTTCGCCTGCTCGAGCGCGATCTCGGCGTGCTGCATCAGCACTTCCGCGCGCTCGCCGTGCGCGGGATACCAGGCGATGCCAAGGCTCGTGCTGAGATGGAACTCGCGCCGGTCGAGGTGGAACGGCCGGTCCATCGCCGCCAGCAACGCGGCCACCGCGGCGTCGTGGCGCGGCGCGCCAGGCGAACCCGGCAACAGGGCGAGAAAGCGGTCCCGATCGGTTCGCGCCAGCCAGGGCGTGGTGCCGCTGCCCTCGGCACGGCGATCCGCCCCGACGCTGCTCGCCATCACTTCCGCAAGGCGCTGGGCCACGGCGACCAGCAGTGCGTCACCGGCGGCATGGCCAAGCCCGTCGTTGATCTGGCGGAAGCGGTCGATGTCGAGGACGACGACCGAGCGACTGTCGTCCGCGCCACCGTCCGCGGCGGCGCGGACGAGCACCGACTGCACGCGGCGCAGGAACTCGGCCCGGTTGGGCAGGCCGGTCAGCGGGTCGCGGCGCAGCAGCCGATCCTGGTAGGCCTTGAAGCCGAGCGCGTTGCGCAGGCGCCAGTGCAGGTCGGTGGCATCCGGCGACCGGTCGACGAAGTCGCTCGCGCCGAGGGCGAAGGCGCGGCGCCTCGCTTCGGCGTCGCCGTGTGCCACCAGCACGATCACCGGCAGGTCGCGCCATCGTTCGCTGCCGCGCAGGTCGGCCAGCACTGCCAGGCCGACGTGAGCCGGCCCGCGGCTGCCGAGCAGCAGCACGTCCGGCTCGATCGCGTCGAGATGGGTCGATGCCTGCTCCACTGCCGTGTCGACCGCCAGGCGCCGTGGACGCAGGGCCTCCAGCAGGGGCCGGACGACCGCCACCAGGCCCGGGTCGTCGTCGAGCAACAGGATGGCGGACTGGGCCACCCGGCCGACGTCCTCGCTTCGATTCGCGCGCGAGGAGATTGCCGACGGGAGTTCGCTCATACCGGAGCTCGCGTCCCCGCGCCGCCGGTCGCTAGAACGGTCTCACGCCGATCAACGGCCCGTGGAGTAGAAACGCGAACACGCCCCAGAGCACCGTGCCCACGACGATCGCGCCGATCGTGCCCCGCACGGTGCCGGCCGGATAGCTGCGCGCGGTCACCCGGTCGCGCCCGCGCCAGACCAGGAAGCCGGCGATCGACCAGGCGAGAAAGCCGCCGAAGAGCAGCAGGTCCGCCAGCATGCCGTTGGCGAGGAGGTGTCCGATGGCCCAGAGCGCGGTGCCTGCGTACATCGGATGATGCAGCGACGCGCGGAAGTGGTTCGCCGGCGCGTGCGCCGCGGAGATCAGGATGAACCCGACGAGGACCAGCAGCGACGCCGCGTGCCGCGTCCAGATCGGCGAGGCCCACAGCAGCACCGGATCCTGGCGGGCCAGCGAGTAGCCCCATGCCGTCAGGATCAGGCCGACCAGGGAGATCACGCTGAAGAGCCGCTTCCATCGTCCCTCCCCGCCGGTCGCGACGCGCCGGTTGCGCCAGTCCTCCGCGACCAGCCGCACCGAGTGGGATCCGAGGAAGAGGACGAGGCCGAGGACGAGGATGGGCATGATTGACTTCCTGCGCCGACCCTCGAGACCTCAGGGCCCGCGGATGGTTCAGTAGAGGCTTGCGCTCAGCCGACGTCGATAGGTGGAGACCAGCGCGGCATCCGGACAGAACTCGAAGATCGCCAGCATCGTGCGGCGTGCGATGTCGTCGCCGAAGGCACGATCACGCTCCACGATCACCAGCAGCTCGTCCATCGCCTCGGCCCACCGGCTCTGCGCCATGAGCCACTGCGCGAGCGTGAGGCGGCGGGCATCGTCCTCGGGAGCTTCGGCGACCGCCGCCCGGGCTTCCGCCTCGCCGTCCACCGACGCCGCAGCCTCGGTGGCGCCCAGCAGCACCTCGAGCGCGGCGATGCGACGATCCGCGAGCGCTTCTCCGGCGAGCGGCTCGAAGGCGGTACGGGCCTGCTCGAACCGGTGCAGCCGGGTGAGCGCAAGCACGTAGTCCGCGCGCGCCTGCTGGTTGGCGGGATTGATGGCGAGTGCGGCGCCGAGCGCCTCGGCGGCCGTGGCGTAGCGCTTCTCCTGCATCGCCTCGCGTGCCCGGGCGAGCTCCGCGTCGCCCGGCTTGTCGAGGTGACGGGCCAGGAAGGCCCGGATCTGGCTCTCCGGCTGGGCGCCGACGAAGCGGTCCACCGGCTTGCCATCCTTGAACAGGATGACGTTCGGAATGCCGCGCACGCCCAGGGCCGCGGCGATCTCCGGATTCTCGTCCGAGTTCACCTTGACCAGGATCACGCTCCCGGCCAGCTCGTGCTCCAGGCGCTCGAGCACCGGCGTGAGCGCGCGGCAGGGGCCGCACCAGGGGGCCCAGAAATCCACCAGCACCGGCACCCGCTGCGATGCCGCCAGCACCTCGGTTTCGAAGTTCTGTTGGGTTACCTCGATCATCGTCGACTCCACTCGAGGGAACCGCCGCGGCGGCTGTCGCGACCGGCTCCCGACAGTGGAAAGCTTGGGGTGCCCGCAAGCCGATTCAACCCGACGCTCCCGTCGCGACGATGCTCACGGACGCGCCGCGGCTCGTGGTTCCGGTCGGCCAGGAGCGCTCGGCACTCACGCGTTCCCGGCCGCGAGCCGCTCGCGCAGCAGGTTCTTCTGCACCTTGCCCATCTGGTTGCGCGGCAGCTCCTCCATCACCAGGACCTTGCGCGGCACCTTGAAGCCCGCGATGCGACCCTTCACCGCCGCGATCAGTGCGGCGACATCGATCCGGGCACCGTCGCGCGGCACCACCGCCGCCGCGACGCTCTCGCCGAAGTCGCGGTCGGGGATGCCGACCACCGCCGACTCGCGCACGCCCGGCAGCTCGTCCAGCAGGCTTTCGATCTCCTTGGGGTACACGTTGTAGCCGCCGGTGATGATCAGGTCCTTGCTGCGTCCGACGATGGACAGATAGCCGTTGGCATCGAAGCGGCCCACGTCGCCGGTCCGGAACCAGCCGTCGTCCGTGAACTCCTCGCGGGTCTTCTCCGGCATGCGCCAGTAGCCGCTGAAGACGTTCGGCCCGCGCACCTGGACGGCGCCCACTTCGTCCGGCCCGCAGGCGAGGCCGATGTCGTCGACCACGCGCACCCCGACACCGGGCAACGGCAGGCCGACCGTGCCCGCGACCCGATTGCCGTCGTACGGGTTGGACGTGAGCATGATCGTTTCGCTCATGCCGTAGCGCTCCAGGATGCGCAATCCGGTCCGCTCCTCGAACTCCCGGAAGGTCTCCTCCAGCAATGGCGCCGAGCCGGAGATGAAGAGCCGCATGTTGGCGCAGGCGCGACGATCGAAGCGCGGGTCGTCGAGCAGGCGCACGTACATGGTCGGCACGCCCATGAAGACAGTGGCCTGCGGCAGCGCCTCGATCACCGCGGCGGGGTCGAAGCGTGGCAGCCAGATCGTCTTCGCGCCCGACAGCAGCGCGCCGTGTGCCGCGACGAAGAGTCCGTGGACGTGGAAGATCGGCAGGGCGTGCAGCAGCACGTCGCCGCGCCGCCAGCGCCAGTAGTGATGCAGCGTGATCGCGTTGGAGGCGAGATTGCCGTGAGAGAGCATCGCGCCCTTGCTCCGGCCGGTGGTGCCGGAGGTGTAGAGGATCGCGGCCAGGTCCTGCGGCCGGCGGGCCACCGTGGCGAAGCGCGACGGCCGCGCCGCCGCGGCCTCGAGCAGGCTGCCGTCGCGGTTGTCGCCAAGGGTGAACACGTGCGGGACGCGCAGGCGTGCCGCGAGCGGCGCCACCCAGGCGTGGTTGCCGGGCGTGCAGACCACCACCTCCGGCTCGGCGTTGCCGACGAAATAGTCGATCTCGGCTTCGCGATACGCGACGTTGAGCGGCAGGTAGACGAAGCCGGCGCGCAGGCAGGCGAGATAGAGCAGCAGCGCTTCCGGCGACTTGTCCACCTGCGCCGCCACCCGCGCCCCCGGGGAAAGCCGCAACGAAGCCAGCAGCGAAGCGAGCTTGCCGGTCGCCCGCTCGATGTCGTCCCAGGTGTAGAAGAGCGGTTCGGCATCCGGACGGCGCACCTCGATTGCGCAGCCGTCACGCTCGTCCGGGAAGCCCGAAGCGAGCAGCGAGTAGAGGTTGGAGGAGTCCATGCGTTGCGCTACTCCGTCAGGGTCCGCCGCGCCGTCGCGGCGCGCGTGCCCGGATTCTCACCGGCCCCCTCGTCAGACCAGGCCGGTGACCGCGCGCGAGGCGCTGACCTGGCCATTGGCGAAGGCCTCGTGGTTGTTCTCGATCTCTTCCAGATCATACAAGTAGTTGACCATCAGCCCGTACGACTGGCGCTTGCCCTTGCGAGAGAGGTCCGCGCGGGCATTGATGCGCTCGAGCCGCGCCCCGTTGTAGAGGTGAAAGCGCGCCACCGGGTCTCCGCCGCGGACGTGGGTCCCGTGCACCAGGTAGCAGGCACAGAGCGCACGCAGCGCGGCCTCGTCCTCCTCGCCGGCGCCCGGTGCGCTGCGCCCGGGCGTGACGAGGCCCGACAGGTCGGTCTGGTGGCGCCGGCGCAGCGCGCTCAGCGTCGCGTTGATCCGTTTCGCCTTGGCGGGCGTAAGCGACGGCAGGTCGATCTCGGTGGTGCGCCCGAGCCAGTCCGCGAATCCCGGCACCGGAGAGAGCGTGCAGAAGGTCTTCAGCGACGGGACCTCGGCCTGCAGACGCTCCGCCACCCGCTTGATCAGGAAGTTGCCCAGGCTGATGCCGCGCAGGCCCGGCTGGCAATTGGAGATCGAGTAGAACGCGGCCACGCGGTACTTCATAGCCGCCGACGGATCCGGCACCGGTTGCGCGAGCAGCGGGGCGATCGCGGTGGGGACCTCCGAGAGCAGCGCCACCTCGACGAAGATCAGCGGCTCGCCGGCCAGCACGGGGTGCATGAAAGCGAAGCAGCGGCGATCGGGTTGCACCCGGCGCCGCAGGTCGTCCCAGCCCTGGATCTCGTGCACCGCCTCGTGCTCGATCAGCCGTTCCAGCAGGGAGGCCGGAGAGTCCCAGTCCACGCGCTGCAGCGTCAGGAAGCCGGGGCTGAACCAGGAGGAAAGGAGGTGCTGCAGGTCCGCGTCCAGCGCCTTCAACGACTGGCCGGATGGGTGAGCGAGCACTTGCTCGCGCATCCGGACGATGGCCGCGGTGCCGCCTGGCGCCCGATTGAGCCGTCGCAGCAGCTCCTGGCGCGGCGGCTCCGCGGCATGGGCGAGCCTCACCAGGTCCTCGGGGGCGCGGGAGGCTGAATAGGCCTCGGCCAGCCGCAGCACGTCACCCGCGTCGGGGTCGAAGTCGCGGGCAAGCGACTCGAAGAAACGCTGGCGCGCGGTGGGCGAGATTCCCTGGTAGCGGGCCAGGGCCCGGGCGGCGATGGCGAGGCTGTTCGACTCCCCGCGCTCGGTCAGCAGCTGACGGCAGTCCTTGAGCAACTCCTCCAGGTCGCTGCGGTCACGCTCCTGTTGTCGTGACTGCAGGAATCGCTCAAACACCGATATATTCCGGCTCTCTGTGAGAGTGAGCGCCTACTGACTTTGGATCGACAACGGCTGCGTCCGGGCCTGGGAGTGCCGCCGCCACAGGGGCGGTGGCCGAGGCGGGCGGGCCCTCCTCCGGTGCTGCCGGGCTGTCGTCGACCTCTCCCGGTTCCCGGGCGGCGGGTTGCGGTGCGGGGTGGGCCGCGCGCCACGCCTTCTGCTGGGCCAGCAGATGGTGGTGCATCACCTGCTCGGCCGCCTCGGCGTCCTCCCGGGCGATCGCCTTCATCAGGGTGCGGTGCTCGGCAAGCGATTGGAGCAGGCGGTTGCCGGCCTGGCCCGACATGCCGCGGGCAAGCCGCAGGAACCGGCGCAGGTCCGTGGTGGCCCGTTGCAGCCAGGGGTTGCCCGACGCTTCGTGCAACAGGGCGTGAAGCTCGTCCGCGAGACGGTGGTAGCCCTCCGCGTCGCCCTTGGCCGCCTGCTGCTCCATTGCCTGGTGCAGCGCCTCGAGCCGCCGACGATCGATCGGGCCGAGGCGCCGGACCGCTTCTCCGGCACAGCGCGACTCCAGCATGGCGAGCACCGGGAAGAGCGACTCGACTTCGCTGGCGGACAGCTCCGTCACATAGGCGCCGCGCCCGGGGGCGAGCCGCACCAGCCCTTCATTGGCAAGGACCTTCAGGGCTTCGCGCAGCGGCGTGCGCGAGGTGCCGAGGCGGGCGGACAGGTCGAGCTCGTCGATCCGCAGCCCGGGTGCGAGAGTCCGGTCGAAGATCATCTCCCGGACCCGATCGGCTACCTCCACATGAAGCGAAGCGCGGGCAATCCTGTCGTTGACATCCATGGGCTCTCTGTCCTCTTCCGCGCCCCGATGAGGGGCGTCTCCTCGTGGCAGAAACGGGCGCCGATCCGAGAATCAATAATGACGGCCTGCAGAGGCCGCCAGCCGCGGAGAAGGACTCAAACGACCTGGAGCCCGCCAGGCCCGGAGACGGCCCTGGTGGTCTTCAAGTGATTTGCAGCTTACCGCGCCAACTCCCTGATCGAAAGCGCTGATTGAATAATTATACGGCGCTCTCCGACGCGGAAGCCAGCGGAAATCTCGGCGGTCGGCGCGGCCGCGAGCGTGATGCGGGCGTGGTCGTCGTCCGTGCCGGCCGCTTCGGCGCCCGCCCGCGTCGCCCCGGACGCCAGCGCCGGGACCGGCGGAAAGGCCGCGACGACGAGATCCGGGCCCTGGATCCGGACCGATTCCA
>JAEWEW010000130.1 GCA_023389175.1 Pseudomonadota bacterium
CGAGTAGGGATCGGTCTCGTGGGTCCAGGCATCCAGCTCCTTCTCCCAGGCCTGCTTTTCGGCCTTCAGCGTCGCGTCGCGCTGGTCGCGATTCTGCTGGCAGGCGAGCGACCGCCCCTGCAGGCGGGTGATCAGCGCCTGCGCCGCCGCGCGGGCGTCGCCGTTGATGCCCACGGAGATCGGCTTGACCAGGCCGAGCATGCGCGCGTCGGCATCGACCTGCACGATCTTCGCATCCGCGGGCCAGTACTCGAGACCGTACTGCGGCAGCGTGCCGAACGGGCCGAGCCGCGTGCCGAGCGCGAGCACCACGTCGGCCTTGGCGATCAGCTTCATCGCCGCCTTCGAGCCCTGGTAGCCGAGCGGCCCGACCCAGAGCGGATGGGACGCCGGGAACGCGTCGTTGTGCAGGTAGCTGCAGGCGACCGGCGCATGCAGCAGCTCCGCGAGCTGCACCGCCTCTTGGTCGCCGCCCGACATGATGACCCCGCCGCCGGCCAGGATCACCGGGAACTTCGCCTCGGCGAGCAGCCGCGCCGCCTCGTCGAGCGCCGCGTCGTCGCCGGGGCCCCGTCCGATGCGGATCGGCTCCGGAATGCGCGTCTCGACCGTGCCGTAGAAATAGTCGCGCGGGATGTTCACCTGCGCCGGCCCCATCTCCAGCATCGCTCGGTCGAAGGCGCGGCTGGTGAGCTCGGCCATCCGCGCCGGATGCATCACGTGGGACTGGTGCTTGGTGATCTTCGAGAAGATCGGCAGCTGTTCGGTCTCCTGGAAGCCGCCCAGCCCGATGGTCATCGATCCGGTTTCCGGCGTGATGAAGACCACCGGCGAGTGCGCCCAATAGGCGGCCGCGACGCCGGTCACGAAATTCGTGATCCCGGGGCCGTTCTGCGCGATGCAGACCCCGTGCCGACCGGAGACCCGGGCGTAGCCGTCCGCCATGTGGGCGGCGCCCTGCTCATGCGCAACCGGGATGAAGCGGATGCCGGCCGCCGGGAAGATGTCCAGCGCATCCATGAATGCCGATCCGACGATGCCGAACACGTCCGTCACGCCCTGCGCGACCAGCGTCTCGACGAAGGCCTCCGACGGCGTCATTCGCGCCTTGCCCTGCACGACCTGGCGCTGCCGTTGCTTCAGATCCGGTTGCTTCATGTCATTCATCGCGGACTCCTCCTGGTGACGGCTGGCGCATCGTCGAGTGAGACAAAACATCTCGAAGACGATAAAAATAGACCATTACCGCCGGTCGAACAAGTCCGGTCGTTCCGCTAAACGAGACGTTTCGATTGCATGCTTGAATACATCCGGGCTAAGCTCGCGCCATGCAGAATCTCGTCGAAATCGCGTCCGCCGTGGCCGCGAGCGAGCGAACTCGGCCGGAGACGGCGGCGGAGAACTCCTCCACCCTGAAGGCGTTCGCGGTGCTGGAGTGCCTGGTGGGACGCGGCAAGCCGGCAACGCTGGCAGAGCTGATGCTGGCCACCGGCATGCCCAAGGCGTCCCTCTACCGCACCCTGTCGCTCTTCGAGGACGCGCGTCTGGTGATCCGCGAATCCGGCGGCCGCGCCTATGCGCCCGGGCCTCGCCTCGCCAGCTTCGGCCTCGAGATCCTGCGGCACGATTCGGTGGCCGGCGTGCGGCGCGCCATCCTGCGTCGCCTGGTCGACGATGTCGGCGAAACCTGCAACCTCGCCATGCTCACCAAGGGCGAGCTCACCTACATCGACCGGGTGGAAGCAAGCTGGCCGCTGCGGCTGCACCTGCCGATCGGCGCGGTGCTGCCGATCCACTGCAGCGCGAGCGGCAAGCTGCTGCTCGCGCTGAAGCCCGCGGCCGAGCGGGCGCAGCTGGTCGAGGCGTTGACGCTGACCCGCTACACCGAGCGCACGATCTGCGATCGCCAGCTGCTCGCCGCCGAGCTCGACCGGATCGCGGCCAACGGCTATGCGCTCGACAACGAGGAATACGTCCTCGGCGTGGCCTGCGTGGCGGTGCCGGTGCACGCATCCGACGGCGAAGTCATCGCGGCGGTGGCGGTGCATGCAGCCACGGCGCGGCTGCCGCTTGCCCGGGCCATCGAGTTCGTGCCCAGGCTCAACGACGCGGCGAGTACCATCGCGCGCACCTTCACCTGAGCCTCACCCCTTTCCCACGCCCCGTGCCCTGCCCGCATCCATGCTGAAGTTCCTCTCGAGCGACCCCGTCCACGACCCGCTGGCCCCGCCCCTGCCGGGCGCGAGCACCGACGTGCGGACCACCACCTGCTACATGTGCGCCTGCCGCTGCGGCATTCGCGTGCACCTGCGCGACGGCCAGGTCCGCTACATCGACGGCAACCCCGACCATCCGCTGAACCAGGGCGTGATCTGCGCCAAGGGCTCGGCCGGCATCATGAAGCAGTACTCGCCGGCGCGGCTCACCCGGCCCCTGCTGCGCAAGCCCGGCTCGCCGCGCGGCGCGGGGGAGTTCGAGCCGATCTCGTGGGAGCGCGCCTTCGAGATCATGACCGAGCGGCTCGGAAAGATCCGCGCCACCGACCCGCGCAAGTTCGCCCTCTTCACCGGGCGCGACCAGATGCAGGCGCTCACCGGCCTCTTCGCGAAGAACTACGGCACGCCCAACTACGCGGCCCACGGCGGCTTCTGCTCGGTCAACATGGCTGCCGGCATGATCTACACCATCGGCGGCAGCTTTTGGGAGTTCGGCGGGCCAGACCTCGAGCGTGCCAGGCTCTTCGTGATGATCGGCACCGCCGAGGACCATCACAGCAACCCGCTCAAGATGGCGATCAGCAAGTTCAAGCGCGCGGGCGGGCGGTTCATCTCGATCAACCCGGTGCGCACCGGCTATTCGGCGGTGGCGGACGAATGGATCCCGATCCGTCCCGGCACCGACGGCGCCCTCTTCCTCGCGCTGCTGCACGAGCTGGTGGCGGCGGACCTGATCGACCGGGCGTTCCTCGCGCGCTACACCAACGCGCCGCAGCTGGTGGTGCTCGACGGTGGCGAGCGCGACGGCCTCTTCGCCTTCGACCCGGCCGCCGGCCCGCCGGGCGACGGCCGCAACCCGCACAACAAGCTGGTTTGGGATGCGAAGTCCGGCGGCGTGCGACATGCCTACGACCCGGACATCGAGCCGGCGCTCGAGGGCACCTACCGGCTGGCCGATGGCACGCCGGTCGCGCCCTCGTTCCAGCTGCTGCGCGATCGGCTGGCGGAATCGACGCCCGAATGGGCCGAGGGAATCACCGGCATCCCGGCCGCGCGCATCCGCAGGCTCGCGCGCGAGCTGGGCGAGACGGCAATGCATCAGGCCTTCGAGCTGCCGATCGCGTGGACCGACGCCTGGGGCGTGCGGCACGAATCGGTTACCGGCCGGCCGGTGGCGTTCCACGCCATGCGCGGGCTCGCCGCCCACTCCAACGGCTTCCAGACCGTCCGGGCGCTCTCGATCCTGATGAGCGTGCTCGGTACGATCGACCGGCCGGGCGGCTTCCGTCACAAGGCACCCTATCCGCGTCATATCGTGCCGAACTACCGCACCGTCCACAGTCCGGAGCAGGTCCAGCCGAACACGCCGCTGCCGGCCGCACCGCTCGGCTTCCCGGCGCATCCGGAGGAGCTCGCCGTCGACCCGGACGGTTCCCCCATCCGCATCGACAAGGCGTTCTCCTGGGAGTTTCCGCTCTCGGCCCATGGGATGATGCACAACGTGATCACCAATGCGGTGAAGGGCGACCCCTACCGCATCGACACGTTGATGATCTTCATGGCCAACATGGCCTGGAACTCGACGATGAACACGTCGGCGGTGCGCGAGATGCTCAACGCGCGCGACGAGAACGGCGAGTACAAGCTGCCGTTCCTGATCGTGTGCGACGCGTTCCAGTCCGAGACGGTCGCCTTCGCGGACCTGGTGCTGCCTGACACCACCTACCTCGAGCGGCACGACGTGATGAGCATGCTCGACCGCCCGATCTCCGAGTTCGACGGGCCGAGCGATTCGGTGCGGGTGCCGGTGGTCGAGCCCACGGGCGAGTGCAAGCCCTTCCAGGAAGTGCTGATCGAGCTGGCCACGCGCCTGAAGCTGCCGGTCTTCACGACACCTGGAGGCGACCGCAAGTACCGCGACTATCCCGACTTCATCGTCAAGTTCGAGCACAAGCCGGGGATAGGCTTCCTGATGGGCTGGCGCGGCAAGGACGGCAAGTCGCACCTGAAGGGCGAGCCCAATCCGAACCAGTGGGAGATGTACGCGAAGAACAATTGCGTCTTCCACTATGAGCTGACGCCCGAGATGCAGTACATGCGCAACTGGAATCGGGGATATCTCGACTTCGAGTTGGAGCACGGCTTCCGGCAGAAGAACGACGTGATCCAGCTCGCGCTCTATTCCGACACGCTGCAGTCGTTCCGCCTGGCGGCCCTCGGCAAGACTAGCGGCCGGCAGCCGCCCGAGCACCTGCGGGAACGGATCGCGAGGTACTTCGATCCGCTGCCCTTCTGGTATCCGCCGCTGGAGGATGCGGCGACCGACACCGGCCGCTTCCCGCTGCATGCGGTCACCCAGCGGCCGATGGCGATGTACCACTCCTGGGATTCGCAGAACGCCTGGCTGCGCCAGATCCACAGCCACAACTACCTGCACGTGAACCCGCGCACCGCGGCGGCCGCGGGCGTGGCCGACGGCGGCTGGGCCTGGGTCGAGAGCCAGTGGGGCCGGGTGCGCTGCATGGTGCGCTACTCGGAGGCGGTCGAGCCCGGAACCGTCTGGACCTGGAACGCGATCGGCAAGGCGGATGGCGCCTGGCAGCTCGCCCCGGGCGCGGACGAGGCGCGCAAGGGCTTCCTGCTGAACCACCTGATTTCAGAGGAGCTGCCGCTGCCGGACGCGGCCGGCGGCACGGCCGGCCGGATCAGCAATTCCGACCCGGTGACCGGCCAGGCAGGCTGGTACGACGTGCGGGTGCGGCTGTCCCCGGCCGAGGCCGAGGCGACGGCGCCGCGCTTCGAGCCGATGCCGGATGTCCCCGGCGCACTCGGCGCCTCCGGCACGCCGGGCGATCCGCGCGGCTCCCAGCCGGCCCGCACCGCCGGCGTGCTCAGCTATTTCGCCCGCCGGGCCTCTTCCCGTACCTGAATCGATTCCTGATCCGATGGCCGAAACCTACGCCAAGCAGCTCGCCCTAGTCATCGACCTCAACGTCTGCGTCGGCTGCCATGCCTGCGTCACCGCCTGCAAGGAGTGGAACACCTCCGGCAGCGCGGGCCCCCTCTCCGACCAGAACCCGTACGGCGCGGCGCCCTCGGGAACCTTCCTCAACCGGGTCCAGACCTACGAGGCAGGGACCTTCCCGGACACCCAGACGGTCCACTTCCCGAAGAGCTGCTTGCACTGCGAGGATCCGCCCTGCGTGCCGGTCTGCCCCACCGGCGCCAGCTACAAGCGCAAGGAGGACGGCATCGTCCTGGTCGACTACGACAAGTGCATCGGCTGCAAGTATTGCAGCTGGGCCTGCCCGTACGGCATGCGCGAGCTGGACGAGGAACGCCAGGTGATGACCAAGTGCACGCTTTGCGTGGACCGGATCTACGACGAGAGCATCCCGTTGGAACGGCGGCGGCCTGCCTGCGTCAACGCCTGTCCGACCAACGCACGCCTCTTCGGCGACATCAAGGACCCGCAGTCGGAGGTGGCGATCGCCATCCGCGAACGCGGCGGCTATCCGCTGATGCCCGAGTGGGACACGAAGCCGGCGAACCACTACCTGCCGAAGACGATCACCGAGACGGTGGCCGCCGTCGCCCGGCAGCAACCCGCGGAGCAGCCGACGTGAATCCGGCCTTCTCGGTGGTCTTCTTCACCACGCTCGCCGGCGCCGGCCAGGGCCTGGTCACCGCGCTTTCGGTCGCGGTCCTCGCCGGTGCGGCGGTCTCGCGCGGCGTCCTCGCCATCGGCCTGGCGGTCTCGCTGGTGCTGCTGGTGGTGGCGCTCGGCGCATCCTTCCTCCATCTCGGCCGCCCGGCGCGTGCCTGGCGTGCCGTGCTGATGTGGCGAACCTCGTGGCTGTCGCGGGAGGTGATCGTGCTGCCCGCCTTCATCGCCCTGGTCGCGCTGTGGCTCGCGCTTCGCATCGGCGTGCGCCCCAATCCATGGGGCGACACCGTGCTGCCGGTCCTGCTCGTGGCGGCGAGCGTCGTGCTCTGGTATTGCACCGGCATGATCTACGCGTGCATCAGGTTCATCGAGGAGTGGGCCCATCCGCTCACGCTGGTCAACTACACGCTGATCGGCCTGGCCTCCGGCCTCGTCCTCTTCTGCCTGCTGGTGCGCCTCGGTGGCCCGCCCGAGCTGGTGCGTCCCGCCGCCGGCTGGGCCTTCGGGCTCACCGTGGTCGCCGGCATCGCTCGCGCGCTCTCGATCGCGCGCAACGCGCGCCTGCGCCACGCCTCCACGCTCCAGTCGGCGACCGGGATCCGCAACCCGCGCGTTGCCCAGCAATCGATGGGCATGACCGGCGGGTCGTTCAATACCCGCGAGTTCATGCACGGGAAGACGCGGGCCTTCCTCGCCCGGATCAAGTATTTCGCGATGGGGGCCGGCTTCGCCGTGCCGGCGCTGCTGCTGCTGCCTGCGCTCCTGCGCGGCAGCGACTCGGGCATCGGCTGGCTGCTCGCCGCCGCGCTGGTGCAGCTCGTCGGCGTGCTTGCCGAGCGCTGGTACTTCTTCGCGCAGGCCCGCCATCCCCAGAACCTCTACTACCAGGTCGTGTCCTGACGACCCGGCCGACGACGGAGCCAAGACCATGGCAGACAAGCCAGCCGGTGCGCCGAGCGTGGAGATGCTCGCCGCCTTCTCCGACGCGTGGAACCGCCACGACGTCGACGCGCTGATGACGTTCATGACCGACGACTGCGTGTTCGAGACCGCCAACGGGCCGGAGGCCTGGGGCACGCGCCACGTCGGCCGCGAGGCGGTGCGCGCCGCGTTCGAGTCCGCATGGAAGAACTTTCCGGATGCGCAGTGGCGCGACGGCCGGCACTTCGTCGCCGGCGACCGCGGCGTCTCCGAATGGCTGTTCACCGGCACGGCGGCCGACGGCACGCGGGTGGAGGCGAACGGCGTGGACCTGTTCACTTTCCGGAACGGCAGGATCGCGGTGAAGAACGTGTTCCGCAAGGACCGGCCGCGGCTTCCGCCCAAGGCCTGACGATGGACAGCACCACGCAGAGCGCTTCCTACGATCCCCGCTACGATCCGCTGGTGTCGCCGGCGGGCCAGGGCCAGGACTATGCGCCGACCTATTGGGTGGCGACCGCCGGCGAGCCTCCGGCGGACGACGGTCCGGTGGCCGGTGACCTGGACGCCGATGTCGTGGTGATCGGATCGGGCTTCACCGGGCTGGCCACCGCACTCTTCCTCGCGCGGGAGCACGGCATCAAGGCCACGGTGCTCGAGGCGAACCGCGCCGCCTGGGGCTGCACCAGCCGCAACGGCGGCCAGGGCCAGAATGCGAGCGGGCGGCTGTACCGGTCGCAGTGGATCGCGCGCTGGGGCCTGGAGACGGCGAAGCGGCTCGACCGGGAGATCCGCGAAGGCTTCGAGACCTGGAAGGCGATGGTGGCGCAGGTCGACTGCGACGCACAGCCTGGCGGGCATCTCTACATCGCCCACCGGCCGCGCAAGATGGCCTTCCTCGAGCGCGAAAGCGAGATCATGCGCGAGGTCTTCGGCTACGACGTGCGCATGCTGAGCGCGGCCGAGCTGCGGGAGCGCTACGTGGACGACCGGGAAGCTGCCGGCGCGCTACACGAATCCGAAGGCGTCGGCATCCATCCGGTCAAGCTCGCCTGGGGCTATCTGCGCATGGCCCGTGCCGAGGGCGTCAAGGTGCACACCGGCAGCCCGGTCACCGAGTGGACCTCGCGCGACGGCTCGCACTACCTGCGCACGCCCGGCGGCACGGTCCGGGCGCGCGCGGTCGGGGTGGCCACCGGCGGCTACACCGCCCAGGGACTGCACCCGGCGCTCGAGAGCCGAGTGATGCCCATCCTCTCCAACTCCATGGTGACCCGGCCGCTTTCGCGCGAGGAGCTTGCCGAAGCCGGCCTGCGCAGCCGCGTCTTCATGACCGACACGCGCGTGTTGCGCTTCTACTACCGGCTGCTGCCGGACGACCGGATGCAGATCGGCAGCCGCAGCGCGGTGCACGGCGAGGACGCGACCGCGCCGCGCCACCTGCAACTGCTCAAGGACGGGCTGGCACGCAAGTTCCCGTCGCTGCGTGGCGTCACGGTGGACTACTCCTGGTGGGGCTGGGTGGACGTGAGCCATGACATGATGCCGCGCATCGTCCAGCCGGACCCCACGCAGACGCTGTTCTACGCGCTGGGCTACGGCGGCAACGGGGTCTCCTTCTCCACGCAGGCAGGGCGGCGCCTGGCCGAGCGGATCGCGGGCAAGCCTGGACCGCAGTGGACGCTGCCGATCTACCAGTCGCAATTGCCCGGCCATCCGTTCGCGCCGTTCCGGCGCCTCGGGCAACAGATGCTCTATCGCTGGTACCAACGTCAGGACGAAGCCCCGTAGGCCGGTCAAGAGGGGTTTGCACCGCCCTGGTGATCACTTCAAAAGAGGAGGCACGGCAACGGCAACGCGGTAGATTACGGCTTCGGCTTTTTCGTCTTCCTAAGCGGCACCACCAGAACGAAGGACCAATACGGAGGGAACCATGAAGCGACGTCACCTGACCAGGCTGCTCACCCTGTCCGCCCTTGCCGCGGCCGCCCTGCCATGGGCCGGTACTGCATCGGCCCAGACGAAGGAAGTCACCATCGCGCACCAGGACATGATGGTGCCCTGGCGCCATGCGCACGCCATGAAGGAAGTCGAGAAGGCGACCGGCTACAAGATCAACTACCGCAAGTTCACCGGCGGCGGCGACGTGATCCGCGCGATGGCCTCGGGCCAGGTCCACGTAGGCGAAGCGGGCTCGGCACCGATCGCGGCGGCATTGTCGCAAGGGCTGCCGGTGCAGCTCTTCTGGATCCTGGACGACATCGGCAGCGCCGAGGTGCTGGTCGCCCGCAACGGCAGCGGCATCGAGAAGCTGGAGGACCTGAAGGGCAAGAAGATCGGCGTGCCGTTCACTTCCACGACGCACTTCCATACCATGGTCGCGCTGGAGATGGCGAAGATCCAGCCGAACGCCGTGCGCCTGCTCAACATGCGTCCGCCCGAGGTCGCCGCGGCCTGGGAGCGTGGCGACATCGATGCCACCTTCATCTGGGAGCCGGTGCTCTCCCGCGTCAAGGGAAGCGGCAAGGCGCTGATCACCTCGGGCGAGATCGCCAAGCGGACCGGCAAGGCCACCTTCGACGGCGTCCTGGTCAATACCGACTGGGCCAAGTCGCATCGGGACTTCCTGGTGAATTTCGTCAAGGTCATGGCCAAGGCCGACGCCGACTATCGCGCGAACAAGGACAAGTGGGTCGCCGGATCGCCGCAGGTCAAGGCCGTCGCCGAGATCACCGGCGCCAAGGCCGAGGACGTCCCGCAAGGCATGGCCCTGTACCTCTTCCCCACCCTCAAGGAGCAGGCGAGCAAGACCTGGCTCGGCGGCGGCAAGCAGGGCGGCGCTGCCCAGTCGCTCGCGGAGACGTCGGCCTTCCTCAAGTCCCAGGGCACGATCCAGTCGGTGCTGCCGGACTATTCCGTCGGCGTCAATCCCTCGTACGTCGAGGCGGCCCTGAAGTAGAGGAGGACGGCGCGCCGGCGACAGGAGGGCACACCAGTGAGCACGCTGGACCTGCAGGGCGTCAGCGTCAGCTTCGCCACCCGCGGCGGTGGCACCACCCAGGCACTGTCCGCGGTCAACCTGCGGATGAGCTCGGGTGACTTCGTCGTCGCGATCGGCGCCTCGGGATGCGGAAAGACGACGCTGCTCTCCTGCATCGCCGGCTTCCTGGAACCCACCGGCGGGCGGATCCTGCTCGATGGCGCGCCGGTCACCGCGCCTGGCTCGGACCGCGGCGTGGTCTTCCAGAAGCATGCGTTGCTGCCCTGGCTCGACGTGATCGGCAACGTCGAGTTCGGCCTGCGCATGCGCGGCATGCCGCGGCCCGAGCGTCGCCGTATCGCGATGCAGAAGCTCGAGGCGGTCGGGCTGGAGAAGTTCGCGGATTACCCGGTGTACCAGCTCTCGGGCGGGATGCAGCAACGGGTCGGGATCGCCCGCGCGCTCGCCTCCAATCCCGAGGTGCTGCTGATGGACGAGCCGCTCGGCGCGCTGGACGCGCTCACCCGCGAGCAGCTGCAGGAGACGATCATCCGGCTCTGGGATGCCGAGCGCAAGATGGTGTTCTTCATCACCCACGACGTCGAGGAGGCCCTTTTCCTCGCCACCCACTTGCTGGTGATGTCGCCGTCGCCAGGGCGGATCGTGCATGAGTTCCGTCCCGACTTCGGACGCCAGTTCATCGAGGGAGGCAATGCGCGCGCGGTGAAGTCGCAGCCCGACTTCATCCGGATGCGGGAGGAAGTCGTCGGCCTCATTCACAGCAACCTCCAGTTGCACTGAGCCGCCGATGCGCTCCGCCGACGATTCATTCCAGTCCGACGCGGCGCCCGCCGCCGGGAAGGCGGCGCCGGTCCCCAAGACCAGCAACGCCAACGTCACCCTGCTCGGCGAGGGCAGCACCACCACCATCTCGGTCATCACCGTCTGCGCGCTCTTCGCGCTGTGGTGGCTGGCCACCCACCTGCGCTGGCTGCCGCCGCTGGTCCTGCCGTCGCCGGAGGCGGTCTGGAACGCCTTCGTCGCCTCCTATCGCGGCGAGCTCCAGGGCGGCATCACGCTGCTGGAGCACTTCGGCTGGAGCTTCGCGCGCGTCTTCGGCGCCTTCCTGCTGGCCGTGGTCACCGCGGTTCCGATCGGCATCCTGATGGGGGTGTCAAGGATCGCGCGCGGCATCTTCGATCCGCCGATCGAGTTCTACCGCCCGCTTCCGCCACTCGCGTACCTGCCGCTGGTGATCATCTGGTTCGGCATCGAGGAGGCTTCCAAGGTCATCCTGATCTACCTCGCCTGCTTCGCTCCGATGGCGGTCTCCGCGCGCGCCGGCGTGAAGTCCGCCACCATCGAGCAGATCAACGCGGCCCGCTCCATGGGCGCCTCGTTCGGGCAGGTGGTGCGCCACGTCATCCTGCCCGCCGCGCTGCCCGACATCCTGACCGGCATGCGGATCGCGATCGGCTTCGGCTGGACCACCCTGGTCGCGGCCGAGATGGTGGCCGCGACCGCCGGGCTGGGCCAGATGGTGCTCAACGCCTCGAACTTCCTGCGCACCGACATCGTGGTGATGGGGATCGTGGTGATCGGCATCGTCGCCTACCTGTTCGACATGGTCATGCGCCGGATCGAGCATTGGCTGGTGCCCTGGAAAGGCAAGATGTGACCTGGGCGATCGGGTCGTCGTCGCGCGGCCCGGTCGCCTCCCCGGCTGCCATGGCGGCCGGTTCCGCCTGCAGGCGGACCACCACCGGCCAGTGGTCGGAGCCGACGTCCGGCCCGACTTCGGCCTCTCGCACCCGCCACCGGTCGTTCGCGAGGACGTGATCGATCGGGATGCCCATCAGGCCGCGCCAGCTCACCGGCCAGGTTGGCTGCAACCCGGTGGCGCGACGCCAGCCGCGGCTGGCCGGCCCGGCGAAGGCGTCGGACCAGGGCGTCGCGTTGAAGTCGCCGGCGACGATCGCGGCGCCTGCGCCCGGCCCGACGCCGGCTGCGGCGGGCTCGGGCGTCAGGCAGTCGAGCATCAGGTTGCGCTCGAGATGATGATGCACCGACTGCGGCGGCACCGGATGGAACGCGGCCAGCGAGAAGGTCCGGTCCCTCCAGGCCACCCGGGCGAGCAGCACGCCGACACCATCGGGGTCACGCCACACGGTCGCGGCTTCGAGGGGATGACGCGAAAGCACCGCGACGCCGAACGCATCCGATGACGGCGAGATGTGCCGGTGCGGATAGTCCTCCCAGGCGGCGCCTTCGAGCGCCCGGGCGAAACGGTGGCTGATCTCGACGACGACCACGATGTCCGGGCGGATCTGGTCCAGCCATGCCCGCAGCCTGGCGGGATCGTGGTTGCGGTAGAAGACATTGGCGCTCGCGATCGAGAGCGTCGCCTCGGGGGCCGCGCGCGCCGGCTCGAGCAGGGGCGACGCCGAGAGCCAGGGCAACGGCGCTGCAAGCAGCAGCACGGCCCAGCCGCGGCCACCGACCGCGACCATCGGGACGATCGCGATCGCCATGACAACGAGGAAGAGCCACTGCCAGTGCGCGGCAAGGTCGATCAACCAGGCGAGCGCGTCCCCGCGGGCGACGAGGGCCCGGGACAGCCACGGCGTCAGCAGGCCGCCGAGCGAGGCGAGCGCCATCGCTCCGAAGGCCGCGCGGACGAGGCGCACGACCGGGGAGCTAACCGGCTGCACCGGAAGGCTGCCGCGAAGGACGCGACCGCCCTGCCCCGGCCCACTCGCCTTCCTGCAGCTCGCGCCACAGGATCTTGCCGCTGCCGGAACGGGGCAGCGCCGCCACGAACGCCACGATCCGCGGCACCTTGTAGGCGGCCATGCTGGCACGGCACCACTCGATCAGGTCCTGCTCGCTCACCCTGCCGCGTTCGGACTCGCGCAGCACGACGAACGCCTTGACCGTCTCGCCGCGGCGCTCATCGGGCGACGCGACGACGCAGGCTTCCTGCACCGCCGGATGCCGGTACATCAGGGATTCCACCTCGGCCGGCCAGACCTTGAAGCCCGCCGCATTGATCATGCGCTTGAGCCGGTCCACCATGTAGAAGAAGCCATCGCCATCGACGTAGCCGAGATCGCCGGTGCGCAGGAAGCGCTTGCCTTCGATCCGGACGAAGATCTCGCGATCCGCCTCCGGCCGGCCCCAGTAGCCCCGGAACACCTGCGGGCCGTGCGTGACGATCTCGCCGACCTCACCGGCCGGCAGCTCGGCGAGCGTCACCGGATCGATCACCCGCGAATCGACATCCATGATCGGGATGCCGAGGCACTGCTTGCGCGGATGGCTGTCGGGATTGATGTGGGTCGCGGCAATGGTCTCGGTGAGCCCGTAGCCCTCGATGAACGTGAGGCCGAGCGCCTGCAGCCGCTCCGCCACCGCCGCCGGCATCGCGGCGCCGCCGCCGCTCAGGCGCGTGAGCGAGGACAGGTCGCGCTCGCCGATCCGCGGATCGGCCAGGAAATCGACCATCATCGTCGGAATGCAGGACCAGTTGCTTACCCGGTAGCGTTCGATGCACAGGGCGGCGGCCTCCCGATCCCAGCGCGGCAGCTGGATCACCGTGCAGCCGAAGTAGAGCGGAATGTGCATGCTGGCGATCATCCCGGTCGCATGGAAGAGCGGCAGCGTCGAGAGCATGACGTTGTCGGAGCGGACGTTGGCCCACTGCCCGCTGGCGAGGATCTGGTACATCACGTTGCGATGCGTGAGCATGCAGCCCTTCGGCTGGCCGGTGGTCCCGGAGGTGTAGGCAAGCATGGCGAGGTCGTCCGGGCCTGCATCCGCTGCCGCCGGCGGATGCCGCCACGCGATCGCCTCGTGCCAGGCAAGGACGCCGTGGCCCTGCAGCGGGCGCCGGGGCTCGGCCACCAGCGCCGGCACGGCGAGATCCGTCGGCGCCTCGAGGTAGTCGACATAGGCGCCGACGACCAGCCGCTCGAGCAGCGGCGACCCCGCCGGCTCGCGGAGCAGCGGCGCGACGCGATCGAGAAGCTCCTGGGTGGTGATCGCCACCCGCGCGCCGCAGTCCGCCACGACCTGGCGCAGCTCCTCGGCGAGATTCATCGGATTGACCGGCACCACCACGCCGCCGGCCCGCAGGACGGCGTAGTAGCCGATGACGAAGTGCGGACTGTTCTGCGTGCAGAGCAGCACGCGGTCGCCCCGCCGCACGCCGCACTCGGCCTGCAGGAAGCCGGCGAGCCGGCTCGCTTCCTCCTGGAAGCGCGAGAAGGTGATCGGCGTGTCGTAGAAGACCAGGAACGGCTTGGCCGGATAGCGACGCGCCGACACCTCCGCGTTGTGGAAGAGATCGGTCTCGGGGATGGTGACGTGCCGCGGCTGCCCCCTGGGCCAGAAGGCAGCCGCCGCGCTTTGGTTGCTGGCGGTCATGGCGTGTGGACCGGGGTCCGGGCGCGGGGCTGCGCCGCGGCGCGGCTCGGGACAGCCGGGTCAGCCGCCCGAGCCGAGGTAAGCATGGCGGATCACCTCGGAGCGCGCAAGCTCCACGGCGGTTCCCTGGGCCACCAGGGCGCCCCGCTCCATCACGTAGCCGCGATCGGCCACGGCGAGCGCCTTCCGCACGTTCTGCTCGACGACCAGCACGGTGGTGCCGGCATCGGCGATCCGCCGCGCGATTGCCAGCAGCTCGTCCACCATCCGCGGGGCGAGACCCAGGGAGGGTTCGTCAAGCAGGAGCATGCGCGGCGCGCTCATCATCGCCCGGGCCACCGCGACCATCTGCTGCTCGCCGCCGCTCATGGTGCCGGCCAGCTGGCGCGCCCGTTCGCGCAGGCGCGGGAATGCAGCGAACGCCTCCGCCATGCGACGGCGACGCTCGGCCGGCGACACCAGCCAGCCGCCGAGCTCGAGGTTCTCCGCGACGGTCATCTGGCCGAAGAGCTGGCGGCCCTCCGCGACCAGGCAGAGGCCGCGCGACACCGCGACCACCGGCTCGCCGGACGGCAGCGGCACGCCGTCGAGCAGCACCTCGCCCTCACGCGGCAGCAGCCCGGCAATCGCCTTGAGCAGCGTCGTCTTGCCCGCGCCGTTGGGGCCGAGGATGACGGTCAGCCCGGGCTCGGCCGCGAGCGACAGCTCGCGCAGGACGAGGAAGCGGCCATAGCCTGCGGCGAGCGCGCGCACATCGAGCCGCGCGTTCGAGCCGGCGCCGGCGGCCCCGGTACCTGCCGCACCTGCGGATGACCGGCCGGAGGCGGTCATCCGCCCGCCTCCGTCACCTCGTCCCCGAGGTAGGCCTCGACCACTTCCGCGTTGGCGATCACCTCCGCCGGCGTGCCGTCGGCCAGCTTGCGCCCCTGATGCAGGACGATGACCCGCTCCACGTGGCGCAGCAGGATGCGCACCGCATGCTCCACCCAGACGACGCAGAGGCCGAGCTCGTCGCGCAGGCGCCGGACGAGCCGCGCCGTGGTCTCGATCTCGTTCTCGGTCAACCCGGCCGCGACCTCGTCGAGAAGCAGCAGCCGAGGGCGGGTACCGAGCGCCATGGCGATCTCGAGAAGCCGCTGCTGCGACGGCGTGATCGCGGCTGCCGGTTGGTTGCCGCGATCGGCGAGCCCCACCAGCTGCAGGATCGCCGCGACGTCCGGCAGCAGCGCCGGTGCCTCGCGCCGGCGACCGGCGAACTCCAGGCCGAAGGCGACGTTCTGCGCCACGGTCATGTCGCCGAAGACGCGCGGCGTCTGGAATGTCCTGGCCACGCCGTGGCGGGCGAAGACATGCGGCCGGCTGCCCGCGAGCGGCACGCCGCGGATCGCGAGATGCCCTGCGCTCGGCCGCACGACGCCGGAGATGGCATTGAAGAAGGTGGTCTTGCCGGCACCGTTGGGTCCGATGATGCCGACCAGCTCTCCCTGGGCGAGGGAGACGCTGACCGAATCCACCGCCACCAGGCCGCCGAAGCGCACCGACAGCCCGCGCGTCTCCAGGAGCGCCGCGCCGAACGCTCCGCCGGCAGGACCGGGCTGAACCTGCATGCCCGCAGCCTCAGGCGCCGGGCCGGTTGCGGCCGGCACCGGGCGCGGTCCAGCGCAGCGACGCGAGGCCGTTGGGCAGGTAGATCACGCACAGGATCAGCAGCAGACCCAGCGCCATCATGTAGACCTGCGGAAGCTGCAGCCGCAGCGCCTCTGACACCAGCGTGAAGACGATCGCCGCGGCTACCGGTCCCCACAGCGTGGCGGCGCCGCCCACCAGCGCGATCAGCACCGTCTGGAAGCCGATGAAGGGATTGAAGACGCCGTGCGGCTCGATGTAGGTCCAGCGCACCGCCATCGCCGCGCCCACGGCGCCGGCAAAGGCGGCGGTGAGGCAGAAACCCGCGATCTTGACCCGCCGCGTGTCGACCCCGAGTGTCTGCGCGCGTTGCTCGTCCGCGCCGATTCCTGTCAGCGCCAGCCCGAAGCGGCTGCGTCGCACCAGGATGGCCGTGGCGATGGCACCCACCGCGAGCACGAGCATCGTGAGATAGACGGTGAGGTTCTCCGGCACCGTCATGAGCACCCGTCCGACCGTGCCCGAGACCGATTTCTCGACGTAGGTGACCGCGTGCAGGACCAGCTCCGACATTCCGAAGGTGAGCATCGCGAAGTAGGTGCCGCGCAGGTGAAGCACCGCGGCGCCCACCGCGAGCGCGAGCAGCGTCGCGAGGGCCGCGCCGGCGAGGAGCACCGCCGCCCACGGCCAGTCGCCGAGGAGCAGCGCGCTGGTGTACGCGCCCACGCCGAAGAAGGCGGAGGTCGCGAGCGACAGGTAGCGGCTGCTGCCGCAGAAGAGCGCCCAGCTCGACGCCAGCGCGACATACATGAGGCAGGACATCGCGAGCGACACGGAAAAGTCGCTCAGCACGAACGGCAACGCCAGGGCGAGGCCGCCGAGCACGGCGAGGACCATCCAGTCGCGCCCCGGCCCGCCGGTGGCCGGCGGCTGCGAAGCGGCTGGTATCGGCAAGCCCTTCATCGCGCGAACAGCCCGTTCGGCCGCCACAGCAGCACCAGGATGAAGACGCTGTAGGACAGCAGCATCTTGAGCGACGGACTGGTGAAGTGCATGCCGAGGGCCTCCACCACGCCGAGCAGCAGGCCGCCCAACAGGGCGCCGTGCATGCTGCCGAAGCCGCCCAGGGTGATCACGATCAGCGCCGTGATGGTATAGGGCGCCCCCATCGAAGGCGAGATGGTGTACATCATCGAAAGGAGGCAGCCGGCAACGCCGGCCAGCCCGAGACCGACCCCGAACATCGCCGGATGCAGCCGTCGCGCGTCGATCCCCACCAGCTGCGCGCCGGTGGGGGACTGCATCAACGCCCGCACGCCCTTGCCGAGCAGCGTGAACCGCATCAGCGCGACCAACCCGAGGGCGAGCAGGAGCGCGAGCCCGAGCACCAGCAGCTTGTTGCCGGCGAACTGGCTCGGGCCGACCGCGACCGGCGCGGTGAGGTAGTCGTAGCCACGCAGGTCGGCGCCCCAGGCGAACGAGACGGCGCCCTGCACCAGGAACATCATGCCGAAGCTCACCATCAACCCGCGCGCCTCGAACACGTCGAGGTTGGGCGATTCCGCCGCCAGCCGACGGAAGCACAGGCGATGGATCGCGCGGCCGGCAACGAACAGCAGGGCGAAGGACACCGGCATCATCAGCAGGGGCGACAGCCCCCAGGCCGTCTGCGCCGCCCAGGTGAGATATGCGCCCACCACCAGGAACTCGCCATGCGCGATGTTGAGCACGCGCATCAGGCCGTACTGCAGGTTCAGGCCGAGGGCCACCAGCGCGTAGATGCCGCCGGTGATGACCCCCGACGCGATCAGCTCGAACCAGGCGGTCAGCGACATCGCCGCCGCGCCGTCGATTGGCCGGCGCCGGGCGCAAACCGCCGCGCGGCGACCGCCGTCGTCACTTCCAGGCCGGCTTCGGCACCACGGGCTGCGCCGTCGCGATCGACTTCGGCCACACCACCTCGAACTCGCCGGATTGCCACTGCCCGACCGAGCCGGGGATGCTGGCGTTCTCGCTGCCCTCGAAGCGGATGGGCCCGATGATGGTGGCGTGCTCGTTGCGCGCGACATAGTCGCGGATCGCCTTGCGGTCCAGCCCGACCTTCTCCACCGCCTGGGTGAGGATCTCCAGGCCGGCCCAGCAATGGCCGCTCGCCCAGCGGTCCGGCTCCTTGCCGCCGAACTTCGCCTTGTGCGCGTCGAAGTAGGCCTTGGCGCCGGGACTGGTCTTGGGGTTCCACGAGCCCATGCCCATGACGCTCTCCGCGCTCTCGCCGATCACGTTGCGGTAGAGCTGGAACGCGGTGCCGACCGAGGCGTAGAAAATCTTCGGGTTGAAGCCGATCTCCTTCGACTGCCGCGATGCGAGGATGGTGTCCGGCGGATAGGTGATGCCGATGAAGGCGTCGGGGTTCTGGTCCTTGATCGTCCGCAGCACCGGCGTGAGGTCCTTCACCCCCAGCGGATAGCTCTTGCGCTCCACCACCTCGATGCTGGTCTTCTTCAGCGCCGAGTTGAGCGCGGCGAAGTTCTCCAGGCCGAACAGGTCGTCCATGTAGAGGATGGCGATGCGCTTGATGCCCTGCGCCTGCAGCAGGTCCACCAGCGCGCCCATCATGCGGTCCGGCTGCTGAAGCAGCGAGAAGAAGTACGGCAGGTTCATGTCCACCAGCTTGCGCGAGAGCGCCGTGGGCGCGAGCATCGGATAGCCGAAGCGGTTCGCGAGCGGCGCGAGCGCGAAGTTGGCGTTCGATCCCCAGGGCGGCAGGATGAGATCCACCTTGTCGCTGCCCATCAGCTTCTCGTAGGTGCGGATGCAGGTCTCCATCTCGCTGCGGTCGTCGAAGGACACCAGCTCGATGCGGCGCCGCGCGCCCTTGACGCTCAGGCCGCCGGCGGCATTCTGCTGCTCCGCCCACATCAGGTAGTTGGGCTCCTGGCTGACCTGCGCCCCGCCGGCCCAGGGGCCGGTGCGGGCAATGGCGTAGCCCACGCGCACCGGGGCGTCGCCCCGCTGGGCGAGGGCCGGCACGGCGAGGCTGCCCCCCGCCACGGCAAGCCCGCGCGCGAGCCGCCGGCGAGCCGGTGACCGGGGGCTGCTGCTCGTCGCGCGCCGCGCGACCGATGTCTTGTCGTCCTGGCTCATGCCTGTCTCCTCCTGCGGATAGGGGATCGTCGAACGTTCCGGATTGTAGGCATGCCGCGAGGCCGGCGGTTGACTGCCGGTGCATCGGCGCTTGACCCGCAGTGCAGGCCCGCTTGGGGTTTCCCCTTAGGAACCGGCGCGCAGCCTCCCCCGGCAAGCTCCCCGTCAGCCGTCGGCCTCGCCGGCACCGCGATGGCAGAATAGCCGGCGCCGCCGGACGCCGTGGCGCCGCGATCGAGGAGCCCCGCGATGAGCATCGCCGTGATGAGTACCGAACAGGTGGGCCCGCGCGAGCGGGTTGCGCTCTGGCACGAATGGATCGACCGGCTCTTCTGCGGCCTCGATTCCGACCTGTACGGAGACACTTCGTTCGACGGCGAGATGGCGTCGGTGCATGCCGGCCCGGTCGTCCTGACGCGGCTCGCGGCGAACCGCCATCGGGTGATACGCGCCGCGAGCCCCGACGCGACCAGTCCGACGGACTACCTGAAGATCGTCGCGCCGGTGCGCGGCTGCGCCATCGTCGACCAGTACGGTCGACGGGCCTGCATCACGCCGGGCTCCTGGGGCATCTACGACACCACCCGGCGATACGCGGTGGACAACCCGCTGCGGGTGGAGCACCTGATCCTGATGGTGCCGAAGGCCTCCTTCCGCGACGTGGCGCTCGACGAGCTGATGGCGCGGCCATTCGCCACGCGAGGCGGGATCTCCCGGGTGACGCTCGAGACGATGCGCAGTGCCTGGGAGCAGATGCCGTCGCTCGGGCCCGAATCGGCCACGGCGGTCGGCGAGGTGATCGTGCAGATGGTGCACCTGTCGCTGCTCGAGATGGCCGGCCGGGCCAGCGATGCGGCCAGCGCCTGCTCCCTGCGCGACCGGATCAAGGCCCTGGTGGCGCGGCGGTTGGGTGACCCGACGCTTCGCGTGGCTGCGATCGCTCAGGCACTTGCCTGCAGCCGGCGGGCGCTCTACAACGCCTTCGCCGAGGAGCCTGACGGGGTGGCCGGCTACGTGCTGAGGCAGCGCCTGCTCGCCTGCCAGCGCGATCTCGCCGATCCGCGCGAGGCGCATCGCACCATCGCGCAGATCTCCCAGGCGCGCGGGTTCGCCAGCACCGCGCACTTCAGCCGCTGCTTCCGGCGGCTGGCGGGCCTGTCCCCGGGCGAATACCGACGCCGGGCCGCGGGCGGCGGCTGACCTCGGGAGCCGGCCGCCGTCAGAGCCGCGCCTGCACCAGGCGGGCGTCGTCGCGCGGGCCCGCCGCTCCGTACCGGCTCAGCAGCCGGGCCATCGCCTCGGCCACCGGACCGTCGCGGTGCCGCTGCGCAAGGTCCAGCGGCCGCTGCGATGCGCCGCATTCCACGTTGGCGTCGGCGCCGAGCGCGAGCAGCTCGTCCATCACCGTCACCGCCCCGCCGAAGGCAGCCGCGCAGAGCGGCGTGAAGTAGGAGGGTGACATGCCCGGCACGCCGCCCCAGGGAAGCGGCTGGTCGATGTGGACCTCCCCCGCGCGGATCTGGGCAAGCAGCGGCCCGCCGTCACGATCGACGACGAGCTTCTCGATGGGAGACAGCGACGAGCAGCCGGCCACGGCCGCCGCGATCGCCGCGACGAGCGCGAAGTCTCCGGCGATGCGGCCGAACGGCCGCCGAGGGATCCGCTTTCGATGAGTCATGAAGGCCGCGCCTGGTGTCATCTGCACCGTGATCTTGCGGGGCCCGGCCGGTCGCCGCCGCAGAGGGCCGACCGGCGGTCAAAGCCGGATTTCAGATGGCGGCCGGGGCGCCCTCGCGCGCCGGCTGGCGCAGGCCGAAGAAGTCCTGCGCGTTGCCGGCGAGGATCGCCGCCTTCTGCGCATCGTCCAGCCACGGACTCTGCGCGACCAGCGAGCCGATGCGCTGCTCGCCCAGGGGGAAGGGATAGTCCGACCCGAGCATGATGCGCTCCGGCCCCATCACCTCGATCAGCAGCCGCAGCGCCCGCTGGTCGAACACGGCGCTGTCGACGTGAAAGCGGCTGACATAGGAAGACGGCGGATGGGGACAATCCTCGCGGACGATGTCGCGGCAATGCCAGGCGTTCTCCGCGCGGCCGAGCAGGAAGGCGAAGCTGCCGCCGCCGTGCGCGAAGCAGAGGCGCAGCGTCGGCGGAATCCGCTCGAAGGCCCCGGAGAGGATGAGCGAGAGGATGCCGAGCTGGGTCTCCGCCGGCATCGCCACCAGCCACGGCAGCATCCACTTCTTCATGCGCCCGTCGGTCATCATGTCCCACGGGTGCACCAGCACCGGGATGCCGTCGTTGGCGCAGTGCGTGAGGAAATCGACCAGGTGCGCGTCATCCAGGTCCCGCTTGTCCAGATGGTTGCCGATCTGCACGCCCACATGGCCGTCGGCCCTGGCGCGCGACGCCTCGCGGCAGGCCAGGTCCAGGTCCTGCAGCGGCACCTGGGCAAGCGCCTTCAGCCGCGTCGGCGCGTGGCTGCAGTGCTCCAGGGCGAGATCGTTCATCCGCCGCGCCCAGGTGGCCGTGCGGGTTGCCTCGTACGCGTAGCCGAAGAGAATCGGGGTGGCGCATACCAACTGGACGTCGACTCCCTGCTGATCCATCTCGGCGAGCCGCTCGGCCGGATCCCACAGAACCCGGTAGACCGGCCGGAACGGCTTGTCCGCCACCATGATCTGGCCGCGGCGGCCGTCCGTGTCGATCGCGAGCCACGGCGCCCGCGCCGCATCCAGCGCCGCGGCCTCCTCCCGCGTGACCTGCGGAAAGAAGTGGGCGTGCATGTCGATCTTCATCCTGCTTCCTGTACCGGTTCGTGGGATGGCGTCTCAGGCGAGCCGGCCCGGATGCACCTTCCCGCAGTGGCGGCAGCGGCGCTTGTCCTCGCTGCCGTAGAAGGCCTCGAACAGCGGCGGCAGGTCGGTGACAATGCTCTGCAGCTGCACCTCGGCGCGATGAATCAGCTGCCCGCAGCCGCCGGGCTGGTCGCAGTACCACTCGAAGCCGTCCTTCACGCCGGCGGGACGCTGGCGCTCGATGACCAGGCAGACGCTGCCTTCTTCCGGTCGCTGGGGCGAGTGGCGCACGTGCGGCGGCAGCAGGAAGATCGCCCCCTCCTTCAACGGCACCGACTCCCGGCGGCCGTCGATCCAGAGGTTGAGCGATGCGTTCCCGCGCATCTGGTAGAAGAACTCCTCGTAGGGATCGTCGTGGTAATCCGTCCGGTGGTTCGGTCCACCGACCACCGTCACGATGAAGTCGCTGTCCTGCCAGATCTGCTGGTTGCCCACCGGCGGCTTGAGCAGGTGCGCGTGCTCGTCGATCCAGCGCGGGAAGTCGAAGGGAGGCCCGTAGGCCAGGCCGGGCCCCGCCCCGGCCGGCGAATCCGTCCGGTCGTTCACCATCCGCTCCATCTCGGTTGCCATGACCCGATTCTGGCACACATACAATCGCGCCCATGGAACCGACCTGGCTCCCCGTCGACCGCATCCCCGTCGCGAACCTCGCGGGCATCTTCACCGACATCGACGACACCCTGACCACCGGCGGAAAGCTGCCGGCGGAGGTCTACGCCGCGCTGCAACGACTGTCCCGGGCCGGGTACGCCATCGTCCCGGTCACCGGTCGCTCGGCCGGCTGGGCCCACCTGATCCTGCACCATTGGCCGGTCGAGGCGGTGGTGGCCGAAAGCGGCGGGATCCTCCTTCACCGGGACGAAGCAGGCGTTCCGCGCTGGCAGTACCACGACGAGCCGGCGCGGATCGCGGCGGATCGACGGCGCATTGCCGAGGTCGCGGCCGGCGTGATGACCCGCATCCCGGAGCTGGTCCTGGCCAATGACAACGACTTCCGCCTGGTGGACTTCGCGCTGGACCACTGCGAGACCATCCCGGCCGTGCCGCAGGTCCGAATCGACGAGGCGATCGGGATGTTCCGTGCCGCCGGGTTGCAGGCGCGCGCGAGCAGCGTGCACATCAACGTGTGGCGTGGCGAGTTCGACAAGGCGCCGATGGCGCTGCGCTATCTGGCCGAGGTGCGCGGAGCGGCGTTGCCGGACGAGTGCGCGCGCTGGCTGTTCGTCGGCGATGCGCCCAACGACGCGTCGATGTTCGCCGCCTTCCCGTGCTCGGTCGGCGTCGCCAACCTGATGCCGCAACTCGACCGCCTCCCGGTCGCGCCGCGATACATGACGAGGGCAGGCCACGGCGCCGGCTTCGTCGAGCTGGCGCACCACCTGCTGAGCCGTCGGTCGCCTTAGGCGCTCACACCGCTCCCTACAGGACGATCCAGCGGCGCTTCAGTGCCTGGTGCAGCAGGATACCGGCCACCAGGCCGGCACCGATGTTCCAGATGGTCACCGCGGCGGTCGCAAGAAGCACCGCGCGCGCGGACTTGTCCCGGTTGCTGCCGGCCGTGCCGATCACCATGTACAGGCCGACGACGAACAGCATGGCGCCCATCGCCGCATCCGGCACAAGTTGCAGCAGGCCGACGATCCAGCCGGGGAAGAAGCACGCAAGCAGCAGGAACAGCACGCCGAGGAACGCGACCGGCACGCCGGTCCGCGCGCCGGACGCGAGATAGCCGGCAAGCCCGCCGGCACCGTGGCACATCGGCGGCGCACCGACCACGCCGGCCCATAGGTTCATCCAGCCGGTGGACCGCGCCACCCGCGTTTCGGCGACGGCGGCCCGGGGAAACACGCGACGCGTCTCCTCGACGAGCCCGACCATCGCGTTGCCGAAGGTGAGCGGAATCTGCGGCACCGCGATCAGGAGGGCGACCAGCCACACGTCGGGCTGGACGAGGACTGGCGGCGACCACGCGGGAAGCGCGAAACCGATCGGCGTCGCGCCGAGCGATGCAACCAGCGCCGGGTTCCGCCATGCGCCGAGCAGGATGCCCGCGGCGAGGATCAGCAGGAATGGCGAGACGCGGGAGCGCGCGTTGAGCGCCAGCAGCGCGATCAGCATCGGCACGCCGGCCAGCCAGTCGCCCTGCAGCAGGCGCAGCGCCTCGAGGACGAGGGACACGCCGACGCCGAGCACGATGCCCTTGGTCACGTCCTTCGGCACCGCATTGCCCGCGCGCTGCGCGAGGCCCGAGTAGGCCGCGAGCAGCCAGAACAGCCCTGTGATGAGGGCACTCAGCGCAACTGCCGCCGGCGTCACCACGAGCTGCTGGGTGGCATGCGCGGCCGCGGCGGCACCGATCGCCTTCATCGGCTGGACCGGAATCGGCAGCCGGTAGACCAGGCCGGTCACGAGCAGCGCCGCGCCGAAGGACAGGAACACGATGGCGCCGTCCATCCCGACCACGATCAGGTAGGCGACCAGGTAGGGCACCAGCGTGCCCATGTCGCCGAAGGCGCTGGAGAGTTCCCGCCGCCAGTCCGGTGCGGCCGTGGTCGCGGTGATCGCGGAATCCGATGACATGCGTCTCCTCCGGCCAGCGGATGACGCCGGGCCACTGGGTATGATACGGCCGGCATTCGGCAGCCATTGGAGCGTTGCCGATCCGACGATTGCCACAGGAGGCCGCCCGATGATCCGCTTCTACTACAACGCCGCCCCCAACCCGATGAAGGTGGCCCTGCTGCTGGAGGAGCTCGGCCTGCCCTACGAAGCGGTCCCGGTGGACACCCGCAAGGGCGAGCAGTTCGCGCCGGAATACCTGGCGATCAACCCGAACGGGAAGGTGCCCGCGATCGTGGACGGCGACGTCACGGTCTTCGACAGCAACGCCATCCTGCTCTACCTGGGCGACCGGGCCGGTCGCTTCGTCCCGGCGCCCGGAAATGCCGCCGCGCGTGGCGAGTTGCTGTCGTGGCTGATGTTCGTCGCGAGCGGCGTCGGTCCGTTCTCGGGACAGTCGGTGCACTTCCGGCACTATGCGCCGGAGCCGAAAGCCTATGCGCTCAATCGCTACGACTACGAGGCGGATCGGCACTGGCGGCTGTTGAACGATCGCCTCGCCCGGCATTCGCACATGGTCGCAGATGCCTACGGCATCGTCGACATGGCGGTGTGGGGCTGGGCGCGCCTGGTGCCTCACGTGGTGGGCGATCCGGATGCCTGGCAGCGCTATCCGCATGTGAAACGCCTGCTCGACGAGATCAACGCCCGTCCGGCGGCGGCACGCGCCGAGGCGCTGCGGCGGCAGCATGCGTTCAAGGCCGAGATGGACGAGGAGGCGCAGCGCAACTGGTTCCCGCAGAACGAGCGACTGCGCGCTGCGGGCGGACCGCGCTGAAGTCGGCTTTCGTGGGAGCCGCCCCTTCGATCGGTTAGCATCGGCGCGAAAGGGCCGGCCAATCCGCCGGCGCAACCGGGAGAATGCCATGGCCAAAGTACTCGTTCCCATCGACGGATCCGTTCATGCCCTTCGAGCGCTCGACCGGGTGCTCAAGCAGATCGAGGAAGGCCGCGACGTGCAGGTCCATCTCCTGAACGTCCAGCCCCAGGCGCTCACCGGCCACGCCCGTGCCTACCTCAGCAAGGAAATGGTGGACGAGTACTACCGCGAGGAAGCCGAGAAGGCGCTGCAGCCGGCCCGGGAGAAGCTGGACAAGGCGGGCGTCAAGTACGCCGAGGAGCGGCTGATCGGCAACCCGGGCGATTGCATCGCGCGCTATGTCAAGAACAACGGCATCGAGCTGATCGTCATGGGCACCCGCGGCCTCGGGTCCGTCCAGGGCATGCTGCTCGGCTCGGTCGCCAACAAGGTGCTGCACCTCGTCGACGTGCCGGTCACGCTCGTCAAGTAGCAGCGCCGGTTCACCCAGCCGCGGCGGTTCGAGCAGCCGCGCGGGTCGCGCTGATCCCGCAACTCAGCGAACCTGCAGCGAAACGCCGCCGATCCCGGACACCTCGAACGACACCTCGTTACCCGGGACCGGGAACTTCGAGGTGACCAGGCTGCCGGTGGTGACCAGGTCCCCCGCGCGCAGCGAGAGGTTGCGTGCGTGCAGGTGCCGCGCAAGCCATGCCAGCGCATCCAGCGGGTGACCGAGCACATCCGCGCCGGTTCCCCGCCCGACCTCCCGGCCATCGATGCTCGCCACGCCAGTGGCATCGAGCAGCTCCGCGGCGGTCAGCCCGGTCACCGGCGCACCCAGCACCAGGCCCTCGTTCCAGGCGTTGTCTGCGGCCAGCGTGAGGATCGACGACGCCAGCGCGCCGTAGTCGGCATGCCGGTCGTCGGCCACCTCGAGCGCCGGAAAGGCGCAGGCGACATACGGCAGGATGGCCTCGCGCGACCAGGGCTCCTCCCGCGCCGGCAGGTCGTTCCCGAGCTGGAACGCGATCTCGAATTCGATCAGCAGGCGGCCGAAGTCTCCGGCGTGGATGGCCGCGCCGGAGGGCAGCACCCGGTCCGCCAGCAGCCGCCCGGAGATCGAGTCGTGGAAGCCGACCATCCGGCGCATCGCCGGCGTGGTGAGCGCGATCTTGTAACCGCAGCTGCCGGTGCCGCGCAGCGCCTGCAGCCGTTCGACCAGGACGCCCTGCACCGCGTAGGCGAAGGCCGCGTCGCGGATCTCCCAGGGCGGCGGCAGGGCGGCGAACTGCTCCTTGTCGCGATGCTGCCGCAGCAACTCCTCGGCCGCGGCGACCGCGAGGTCGTGATCCGGCGCGGCCTGCGGCCGGTCCATCAACCGGAGCTGCGTCGCGGCACCGCGCCGCGGTTGCGCACGCCCGAGGAAGCGATGCGCCGTTCGGCCGCGCGCGAGCCGATCGACGTCCACTGCTGCCAGAGCTGCGCCTGGTAGGTGAGCGAGGGCAGCGACTCGATCTCGGTCGCCAGCGCCTCCATGAGGAGCGAAAGCCGGTGCAGCTTCTCGAGCGGCGTCTCGTCGCTCGGTCCGGCGTGCGGTCCACGCACCGGCCCCTCGACCGTCGCGCCGGCGGACTGGAACCCCAGCCGCCGTGCCAGGTCGAGGTAGACATCCCGTCCCGGATCGCCGTCGTTCATGTTTCCTCCCCGGGCGCCGGGGGTGGCGCCGCAGGCTTTCATGGTGCCACAGACGCTCCGACGGCGGCCAGTGCCCTGGCCAGCACCCCATGGTCCTGGAGCAACGCCGTCATGGACCGGGCGCATCGGCGTGGCACGTCCGCAGGCTCGTACCAGCAGAAGGCATCCGCCTCCGGCAGCATCCGTCCGGTTCGCGGATGCCGGAAGCGGCTGGTGCAGACGCAGGCCTCCACGCGGACTTCCGTGGTATCGACCCGCCGCGCGAAGAGATGCAGGTCCTTGCCCGGGCGGTAGCGATGCCGCCCCAGGTCCGCCCAGCCGTGCTCGTCGAGCTCGATCCCGGTTTCCTCGATCAGCTCGCGACGGGCCGCCGCGAGCGGCGCCTCGCCGGGCTCGGCGAGCCCCTTGGGCAGGTCCCACCAGCGGCTGCCGGTGGCATGCACCAGGAGCAGCTGCGCGTGCTCGTTGACCAGGATGACGCCGCAGGACAGGCGCGTCGCGTCGGGCATCCGGCGATGCTACACCGGGAGCATGAAGCCGCTGTCCTCCTCCAGGCAGGCATGGATGGTCGCCTGGATCTCGGCGATGTCCATGGCGTCGGCGACCAGGCCGCTCTCCGGGTCGGAATCGATCCACTGCCGGTAGAGCAGCAGCATGGCCTGCAGTGCCGCATGCACCGCCGGATCGCGCACGTCGATCGGCACCCGCATCCCGCGGCTGGGCTCCTCCGGGCACGCGGCGCGGATCGCGCGGACGGCCTCGAGCGCGCGCTCCACCTGGCGCCGTCGCAGGGACGACTCCTCGGGCGGCGCCGGCAGCGAGGCCTCCACCATGGCGGCGAGCCGCGGGTCGTCCACGGTGCAGAGGACGATGTCGAGCAAGGCGTGCGCGGCGGACCGCGACCTGACGATGAGCATGGCGCTTCTCCGGTGAGGCAGGCGCTTGGAGAACGCGTCAACGATAGCGGCAGCGGCATACCGGCGGGCTGCGACGGGCGATCGACGGCGGGTTCGGCGGCTTGAGCGGCGAGCCCGAAGGCCTCCGCTATCATCGGATGCCGATGGGTACCGATACGCTGGCCCGGTCCTGGCTGCGCGCGGTCGTCGCGGCGGCGGCGCTGGGCGGCGCCCTCCTCGCCGCGTTGCCGGCGGCCGCGGTGGAGATCGCGCTCTCCTGCGGCGGCGTCGGCCTCGAGCTCGCGCTATGCCGCGAGGGCGCGGACGCCTGGGCGCGGCGCACCGGGCACTCGGTGCGGATCGTCTCCACGCCCAACTCCGCCACCGAGCGCCTGGCGCTCTACCAGCAGCTGCTTGCCGGCCGCGCCCGCGACATCGACGTCTACCAGGTGGACGTGGTGTGGCCCGGGATACTGGCGCCCAACTTCGTCGATCTGCGTCCCTTCACCGGCGGCGCCGAGTCGGCCCACTTCCCCGCCATCGTCGCCAACAACACGGTCGACGGCCGCCTGGTCGCGATGCCGTTCTACACCGACGCCGGCCTGCTGTTCTATCGGCGCGACCTGCTGGAAGCGCACGGCAAGCCCGTCCCCCGCACCTGGGACGAGCTCACCCGGACAGCGGCCGCGGTACAGGCGGCCGAGCGCGCCGCGGCCGCAAGCGAATCCGCCGGCGCCTCCGGGCGACGTGCCGGCCCGGTCTGGGGCTACGTGTTCCAGGGACGGGCCTACGAAGGGCTCACGGTCAACGCGCTGGAGTGGATCGTCGGCGAAGGAGGCGGGCGCATCGTCGACGACGAGGGCCGGGTCACCGTGGACAATGCGGCGACCGCGCGGGCGCTCGCCCGGGCGAGCGAATGGATCGGCAGCATCGCTCCGCCCGGCGTGCTCAACTATGCCGAGGAAGAGGCCCGCGGCCTCTTCCAGTCCGGCCATGCGGTCTTCATGCGCAACTGGCCCTATGCCTGGGCCCTCGCCAACGGCGAGGGCAGCCCGGTGCGCGGCAGGGTGGGCGTTGCGCCGCTGCCCTCGGGGGCGCCGGAGGGCGAGCCGGCGGCGGTCCTCGGCGGCTGGAATCTCGCGGTGTCGCGGCATTCCCGGCACGTCGCCGAAGCCGCGGACCTGGTCATGCACCTGACGAGCGCCGCCGAGCAGAAGCGTCGCGCTGTTGCAGCGGCCTACAACCCGACCATCCCCGCCCTCTACGACGACCCGGACATCGTCGCGGCCAACCCTTTCATCGGGTCGCTGCGCCGGTCGCTCGAGGCGGCGGTTGCCCGGCCGTCACGTGCGACCGGGCGCCACTACAACCGCGTCTCCAACGCCTTCTGGAGCGCGGTCCACGACGTCCTCGCGGGCGAGTCCGAGCCGGAACCGGCGCTCGAGGCGCTCGCGCAGCGGCTGCGCCGGCTGGGCCGGCGAGGCTGGTGACATGGCCTCCGCCGGCCCGGGCGCGCCCCCGCGCGGACACGACCTGGAGGGTCATCGGATCCGGGCCGCGTGGCGGCTGCTCGCGCCGACGCTGATCGTCCTCGGCCTGGTCGCCGGCTGGCCGCTGCTGCGGACGATCTGGTTCGGCTTCACCGACGCCACGCTCGCCGACATCGGCGACTACCGCTTCGTCGGCTTCGCCAACTACCTGGAGCGCGACGGCGGCGAGTGGTACGGGCTGCTCGCCGATGCGGACTGGTGGGGTGCGGTCTGGCGGACGGTGTGGTTCACGCTGGTGTCGGTCTCGCTCGAGACGCTGCTCGGCCTGCTCGTCGCGCTCACGCTCAACGTGCGCTTTCCGCTGCGCGGCCTGGTACGGGCCGCGATCCTGGTGCCGTGGACCGTCCCGACCGTGGTCTCGGCGAAGATGTGGAGCTGGATGCTCAACGACCAGTTCGGCGTGGTCAATCACGTCCTCCTGACCTTGGGGCTGATCGCGCAGCCGGTCGCGTGGACCGCCGATCCGGATCTCGCGATGTGGGCCGTCGTCATGGTGGACGTGTGGAAATCGACGCCGTTCATGGCGCTGCTGATCCTCGCGGCGCTGCAGATGGTGCCCGGAGACTGCTACGAGGCTGCCCGGGTGGACGGCATCCATCCGCTGCGGGTGTTCTTCCACATCACCCTGCCGCTGATCCGCCCCGCCCTCGTCGTGGCGATCGTGTTCCGCGCGCTCGACGCGTTGCGCGTCTTCGACCTCATCTACGTGCTCACGTCGAACTCGCGCAGCACCATGTCGATGTCCGTGTATGCGCGCCAGCAGCTGGTCGACTTCCAGGAAGTCGGCTACGGATCCGCCGCCTCCACCTTCCTCTTCCTGGTGATCGCGATGCTGACGGTGACGGCCATCCGCCTGGCCCGGCTGCGCCTCGAGGACGGTGCCGCGCGATGAAGCCGCCGCTCGGAAAGCGCATCCTGCGCGGCGCCGGATTCACGCTGCTCGTCCTCGCGATCGGCGGATTCGCGGTGTTCCCGTTCTGGTATGCCGTGGTCTCCTCGTTTCGGGTCGGCAGCGAGCTGTTCGTGCCGGCACTGTGGCCCGAGCGGCTCGCGCTCGAGAACTACCGCCAGATCTTCGTGCAGCAGAACTTCGGCCGCAACATCGCCAACTCCGTCCTGGTCGCGACCGCCGTCGTGCTGACCTCGCTCGTGCTCGCGCTCGGCGCCGCCTACGGCTTGGGCCGGGTCCGGCTGCGCGGTCGCAGGGCCATGCTGGGGGCGATCCTGGCCGTGTCGATGTTCCCGCAAGTGGCGGTGCTCTCCGGCCTCTTCGAGCTGATCCGCGCGGTCGGCCTGTACGACACGCTGCCGGGGCTGGTGATCGCCAACCTGACGCTCAGCCTGCCCTTCACCGTGTGGGTGCTGACCACCTTCATGCGGGAGCTGCCGGTGGAGCTGGAGGAGGCGGCCTTCGTGGACGGCGCAACGCCCGCGCAGATCGTGCGGCGGGTGTTCCTGCCGCTGCTGCTGCCCGCGATGGTGCCCATCGGGCTGCTCGCCTTCATCGCAGCATGGAACGAGTTCCTGTTTGCCCTGACCTTCGCGCTGTCGGCCGACGTGCGCACGGTGCCGGTGGCGATCGCGCTGCTCTCGGGCGGCAGCAGCCAGGAGCTGCCCTGGGGGCCGATCATGGCGGCTTCGGTGGTGGTGACCGTGCCGGTGATCGCCCTGGTGCTGGCCTTCCAGCGCAAGATCGTGGCGGGCCTCACCGCGGGTGCGCTGAAGGGCTGAGCCGGATGCCTGCTGCAGCGCCCCACCCGCAGGCTGCCCGCCGGATTGAAACGGCGCCGCGCCGGCCTCATCTAGCAAAAAAAGGAGTGCCGCCCGCATGAAGACTTCCACCGATCGCGTCGTCCTGAGCGTCGCGCCGCTCGCCTTTCCGTGGGTCACCGCGGATCCGTTCCTTTTCTGCGCGCACCATGACGACGCCTATCCTCGAGCGAACGGCCGGTTCGGCCCGGCGACCTCGCTCGCCGGCCGTGACATCGGCCAGGACTTCAGCCGCCGGGACGGCTGGAGCATGTACCACGGCGAGTCGGTGCCCGGCTTCCCCGCGCATCCGCACCGTGGCTTCGAGACGGTGACCATCGTGCGCCGCGGACTGATCGACCATGCCGACTCGCTCGGCGCTGCGGCGCGCTTCGGCGCCGGCGACGTGCAGTGGCTCACCGCCGGCAGCGGCATCGTGCATTCGGAGATGTTCCCGCTGCTGGAGACCGGGGCGCCGAATCCGCTCGAGCTGTTCCAGATCTGGCTCAACCTGCCGGCGGGCAGCAAGATGGCGACGCCCTACTTCAGCATGTTCTGGGCCGACCGGGTTCCGCGGCTTGCCGTCAGGGACGACGATGGGCGGCGCACGGAGATCGCGGTGATCGCGGGGCGCCTGGACGGTGCAGCGCAGCCACTGCCGGCGCCGCCTGATTCCTGGGCCGCCCGGCCGGATGCGGACGTGGCCATCTGGACCATCCGGATGGAGGCCGGCGCTCGCTGGGCCCTGCCTGCGGCTTCCGGCGACGGCACCCGCCGGCATCTCTACTTCTTCCGCGGCGAGCATGTGCGCGTCGGCGGAGAACCGCTGCAATCCGGCTGCGTCGTGGAGATCAGGGCCGGCGCGCCGGCAGAGATCGCCAACGACGGCGAGGCGCCGGCGGAGTTCCTGCTGCTCCAGGGCCGCCCGATCGGCGAACCGGTCGCGCAATACGGCCCCTTCGTCATGAACAGCCAGGACGAGATCCGGCAGGCCCTCCTGGACTATCGTCGCACCCAGTTCGGCGGCTGGCCGTGGGGGGATTCCGCGCCGGTGCACGGCGCGGACCCGACCCGCTTCGCGCGTCACCCGGACGGACGGCGCGAGAGCGCGGGCCCGGCTCAGGGCATGCCGGCGGGCGGCTGATCCGGTACCGGTACGCCGGCATCCGGCGGCCAGTCGAGCGGACGCGGCGGGATCTTCGGCATCGGCGGCGTCGGCTCGTGCGGATCGGGCGGCTGGTCGCGCGGCGCGCCGTCGTCGTCCGGAAGCGCCGGCGACTGGGGCGGCACGCGATGCGCATTCCTCGGTCGGGCTTGCATCTTCCAGGCTGACTCCATCGCTGCCTCCATGAGCGGTTGCCGGACCGGCGTGTCAGGGCGGCGACTGCCGGTAGTGATGAGCGAGCATCAGCGCGATGGCGCATGAAGCGATGCGCGAATCGCGCGAATCCGCCCGGCTGGTGAGCACGATCGGTACCCGCGCGCCCATCACGATGCCGGCGCTCGAGGCGTTGCCCATGTACTCCAGCTGCTTGGCGAGCATGTTGCCGCTCTCCAGATCCGGCACCACCAGCACGTCCGCCAGGCCGGCCACCGGCGACTCGATGCCCTTGACGCGCGCCGCCGCCGCCGACACGGCATTGTCGAACGCAAGCGGCCCGTCCAGCAGCCCGCCGGTGATCTGGCGCCGGTCGGCCATCTTGCAGAGTGCCGCGGCATCCAGCGTGGCCGGCATCGACGCGCTCACCGTCTCGACCGCGGCCAGGATGGCGACCCGCGGCTCCGCCACCCCGATCACGTGGGCAAGGTCGATCGCGTTGCGCACGATGTCGGCCTTCGCCGCGAGATCCGGGGCGATGTTGATCGCGGCGTCGGTGATGATGAAGGGGCGCGGATAGGCCGGCGTCTGCATCAGGAAGCAGTGGCTCACCCGGCGCTTGGTGCGAAGCCCCGCGGCGGACGCGAGCACCGCGCTCATCAGCTCGTCGGTGTGCAGGCTTCCCTTCATCAGGCCTTCGACCTCCCCCTCCCCGGCGAGCGTCGCGGCCCGCTCGGCGGCCGCATGGCTGTGCGGCACGTCCACCAGCGCGATGCCGGCGAGATCGAGGCCGGCGCTTTCCGCCACCGCCGCGAGCCGGGCCCGCGGGGCCACCAGCACCGGCTCGATGAGGCCGGCATCGCGGGCATCGAGCGCCGCCGACAGGCTGAGCTCGTCGCAGGGGTGCACCACCGCCATCCGGATGGCGCCGAGCCGCGCCACATGGGCAAGCAACCGCTGCAGGCCGCCGGTCCCGGCCACGTCGATGCGGATCTCGGGCAGCGTGGTGCGCTCGCGCTCGATGCGCTCTTCCGGCGCGATCACCTCCGCTTCGCCGTCGATCACCGTGACGCCGTCCTGGTTGACGCAGCTGCAGGCGAGCCGCACCCCGCGGGTGGCCGGGTCCCGGGCCACCACCGCGACCCGGACCACCAGGCGGTCGCCGATCCTCACCGGTGCGTGGAACCGGAGGCTCTGGCTGCGATACACGCTGCCCGGCCCGGGAAGCGACGTGCCCAGCAGCCCGGAGATCAGCGCCCCGCCCCACATGCCGTGCGCGATGACACCCTGGAACCGCGTGGAGGCGGCGAACGCCGGGTCCACGTGGTAGGGATTGAGGTCACCGGACATCACCGCGAAGAGCTGGATGTCCTCCAGGGTCAGTGTGCGCTCCAGCGTCGCGCTGTCGCCGATCGCGAGCTCGTCGAACAGGCGGTTGCGCAGCGGCGGCATGCGGGTCAGGTCATCGACGGCATTCAAGGTGCAGGTCCTCCGGTCGGCCGGCATCGGGGCCAGTCCCCATCATGCCATCTGGCTGATCGTCCTGCGGAATCGGCGCAGGGACAACAGGAAAAGGACGGCGCCGATCGCCGCCATTGCCAGCAGCTGCGGCCACACCACGCCGATACCGGCGCCACGGAACAGGATCGCCTGCCCGAGCTCGACGAAGTGGGTGGTCGGCGCCGCCAGCATGAGGTCCCGGACGAGCGGCGGCATGCTCTCGCGCGGCGTCATGCCGCCGGAAAGCATCTGCAGCGGCATCACGGTCAGCATCAGCAGCAGGCCGAACTGGGGCATGCTGCGCGCGATGGTCGCCATGAAGATGCCCATCGACGTGGTGGCGAACAGGCAGACCGCCGCTCCCGCGAGGAAGAGCGCGATCGAGCCCTCCACCGGCACCTGCAGCGCGCCTCCCACCACCAGCCAGAGCGATACCGCGGCCGCGGCGAGGACCACGACAGCCATCGACCACACCTTGGCCAGCATGATCTCGGTCGGAGTCACCGGCATGACCAGCAGATGCTCGATGGTGCCGTGCTCCCGCTCGCGGATCAGCGCCGCCCCGGTCAGGATGATCGACAGCATCGTGACGTTGTTGATCACCTCCATCAGCGCGCCGAACCAGGACTGCTGCAGCGAGGGATTGAAGCGCGCGCGCAGGGCGAGCTCCACGGGGGGAGCGGCGTCGCCGCGATAGCGCTGCACGAACTCGGAGACCTCGCCCATCACGATCTGCTGCACGTAGCCGCTGCCGGCGAAGGCCTGGCTCATGCGGGTCGCGTCGACATTGAGCTGGGTGGCCACCGCTTCGCCGGCGAGCACCTTGCGCTGGAAATCCGCCGGGATCACCAGCACGAAGGTGAAGTCGCCCGCGTCCATCGCCGGATCGACCTCCGCGAGGCCGATCGCCACCGGCCGCCTGAACTGCGGCGGATAGATCGCCGAGACGATGCGTCCCGAGAGCGGCGAGCGGTCCTCGTCGACGACCGCGATCGGCGCATCGTGCAGGGTTTCGGGCATGGCGGTCGCGGACATGTAGACGCCAGCGGTGAAGGCGTGGACGATGAGCACCAGCATCACGCGATCGCGCCAGAGGCTCCACAGCTCCTTGACGCCGAGCAGGTAGATGTTGGAGAGGCGACGCCTCCAGTCCCCGCGCATCAGCGCTCCTGCTTCCTCAGCGCCAGGATGGCGAGCGCGAGGATCACCGGCACCGACAGCAACAGCGGGACGAATGCCCCTTGCAGGTCCTGCATCCCGAGCGCCTTGTTGAACACGCCGCGGCTGATGGTGAACATGTGGGTCGCCGGATAGCTCTCGCCGATCAGGCGCCCGGCTCCCTCGAGCGAAGAGACCGGATTGATCAGGCCGGAGAACTGCGCGGCCGGCAGCATGGTGCCGATCATGGTGAAGAACATCGCCGCGATCTGGCTGCGGGTCACGGCCGATGCGAGCAGCCCGAGCCCGGTGGACGCCAGGCTGAACACGAACGCGGCCAGCAGCAGCGTGCCGAAGCTGCCGGAGAGCGGCACGTCGAACACCGTGACCGCGAACAGGCACATCAGCAGGAAGTTCAGCAGGGACAGCAGCACGTAGGGCACCTGCTTGCCCAGCATGAACTCGCTGCGCGTGACCGGCGTGACGTAGAGGTTGACGATCGAGCCGAGTTCCTTCTCACGCACCACCGCCAGGGCGGTGAGCATCGCCGGCAGCATCAGCAGCAGCATCGGGATCACCGCCGGGACCATGGCGGGCATGCTGCGCACATCCGGGTTGTAGCGAAACCTCGTCTCCACCGACACCGCGCTCGCCAGCGCGTCGCTGCCGCGCCGCTTCGCCTGCTCGGCGAGCCATTGGTAGTGCACGCCTTCCACGTAGCCCCGCACCGTTTCCGCCCGCGACGGCATCGCCCCGTCGATCCAGGCGCCGATCTGCGCCGGGGCGCCGCGCCGCACGTCGCGCCCGAAGCCGGGCGGGATCTCCAAGGCGAGCGAGATCTCGCC
>JAEWEW010000133.1 GCA_023389175.1 Pseudomonadota bacterium
TTCTCCCGTGGGCGTGTGTGCTTGGACGAACGCGGGCCATCTTACCAAGGGCCATGGAGAGCGCCTCCAGGCCCGGCTGTGCCCGGCCCGCCCTCCGTGGGGATCGATGGAACCGGGGCTGGCCCGCCCTCCGATGGAGCCACGACTGTACCGGCTCCGGCCACTTGGGTAGCATCCGACCATGCTGAAGACAGCCACGATGCGAAACGGCGGGGGCAGGGGAGGCGAACGGGGCGGGGCCGACCGGAGCGGGGCCGACCGGAGCGGGGCCGACCGGAGCACCGGCGGCAAGCCGGCTGCCGAGAAGCCTGCGCGCGAGCGCGCCGTGAGCCGTGATCCGGAAGCGACCCGCGCGGCCATCCTCGCGGCGGCGACCGACGAGTTCGCCGCGTACGGGCTCGGGGGGGCCCGCGTGGACCGGATCGCGGAGCGTGCCGGCATCAACAAGCGGATGCTCTACTACTACTTCGGCCAGAAGGAGGAGTTGTTCCTCGCCGTGCTGGAGCAGGCCTACGAGAACATCCGCGGCGAGGAGCGCAAGCTCAACCTCACGCAGGTGGAGCCGATCGAGGCGATCCGCCGCCTGATCCGCTTCACCTGGGACTACTACCTGGAGAACCCGTCCTTTCTCAGCCTGCTCAACAGCGAGAACCTGCATCGCGCGCGCCACCTGAAGCGCTCCTCGAAGGTGCGCAGCCTCCACTCGCCTTTCGTGGCCACCATCGCCGAGGTGCTCGACCGCGGGGTGCGCTCCGGGCTGTTCCGCGCCGGGGTGGATCCGATCCAGCTCTACATCTCGATCGCGGGGATCTCGTACTTCTACCTCGGCAATGCGCATACGCTGTCCACGATCTTCGATCGCGACCTGCTCGCGCCGAAGGCCAAGCTGGAGCGCCTCTCGCACATGACCGACGTGGTGCTGGGGTACCTGGTGAAGAATTGAGCGCCCTGGCACCCAGCGACCGAGCCGGGGGACTTGCGGGAGCGATGCTTGGCGCTTTACATTCGACGACAATTCACCAGCCGGTTAACAGTTCCGCGGCAGGACGCGGACGCCAACGGAGGACGACACATGAGCACCAACTTCGCCAGGACCGCCCGGTCCGCAGCCCTCGGAATCGTCGCGGCCGGAGCGCTCGCCTGCGCCCTGCCGGCGGCTCATGCCCAGTGGAAGCCCACCCGGCCTGTGACCATCATCGTCCCGTGGGCCGCCGGTGGCGCCACGGACCAGGTGACACGGCTTGCCGCGGCGGAGCTGGAGGAGGGCCTCGGGCAGAAGATCGTCGTGGTCAACCAGCCGGGGGGCGCAGGCTCGATCGGCACGAAGGCGGTGCTCGATGCGCCCCGGGACGGCTACACCTGGACCGCCGGCGCCGCGAAGCAGCTCGGCACCTATCCGCTGCTCGGCATGATCAACAGCAAGGTCGACGATTTCCACCTCTTCCTCGCGGTGACCAACGTCTCGATCGTGAGCGTCAACCCGGGGACGCCCTACAAGACCTTCCCGGAGCTCCTGGCGGCGATGAAGTCGAAGCAGATTCCGGTCGGGACGGCAGGCAACAGCTCCTCCGGCCACTTCGCGATGGAGGCGATCACCCAGGCAACCGGAGCGAAGTATCGCCACGTGACCTATGACGGCGGCAATCCGGCGGTGGTCTCCACGGTTTCCGGCGAGACCGAGGTCACCACGCAGCTTGCCCCGGAGCAGGTGGAGATGATCAAGGGCAAGCGGCTGCGCCCGCTGGTCGTCGTGGGCGACCAGCCACTCGAGATCGAGGGCGTGGGCACCATCCCGCCGATCACGCAGTTCGTGAAGGACTTCCCGAAGGTCACGACCGCCTTCGGCATCTTCATCCCGAAGGGTGCGCCGCCCGAGGTGGTGCAGACGGTGGAGAAGCTCTGGGCGGAGCGGGTCGCCAAGTCCGAGAAGATCCGCAAGTACGCGGCCGAGAAGGGCGCCCTGTTCACACCGCTCCACGGCAAGGCCGCGTATGACGCGGTCTGGCCCACGGTGGTGAACGACGCCTACCTCCTGCAGGCTGCAGGCATGGCCAAGGTCTCGCCGGAATCGATCGGCATCAAGCGCTGACCGACCGGCTTCGGATGACCGGATCGCGGGCACACGGCAGGTGAAGGATCGCCGCGACCGGCTCGATGCCGCCGTGTGGGCCGCTTTCGGCGTGGTGGTGCTCGTGGCGGCCTGGCGGGTCGATCGACTGGAGAACCTCGGCATCAATCCATGGTCGATACCTGGCCTGCTGCCCGGGATGGTCGGCGCATTCATGATCCTGCTCGCGGCGGTGCTCGCGCTGCGCGCGCCGCCCGCCGCGGGGCCCGACGCCGCGCCGACGGCCGATGGCGATGACGATGACGATGACGATGACGGCACGGTCACAGCGAACGCCGAGGTCGCGGGCGGCATGCTGCGGGCGGTCGCGGCGGCGATTCCCTGCGTGCTCTTCGCGACGCTCGGCCCGGCCACCGGCCTGCCGTTCGCCGTCGACGCGGCCCTCTTCGTCGCGGCGTTCATCGCGCTGTTCAGCTGGCCGCGCTGGCGGGCCGAGGGGCGGATTCCGCGCCGACTGCTGAGGACGCTCGTGATCGCGGTGGTGTCCGCCGGGCTCATCGCCTGGCTCTTCGAGTCGGTCTTCCTCGTGCGGCTACCCTAGGCGCCGCCGCGTGCACTGGTCGTGGAAGGACTGACGCATCTCGGCACCGCTCTGGCGAGCCTGGCGGGGCCGTGGCAGGTCGCCTATGCGCTTGGCGCGACGCTGGTCGGCATCGTGATCGGGCTGCTGCCCGGGCTGTCGGCGACGCTCGGGGTGGCGCTCTTCACGACGCTCACGGTCAAGATGCAGCCGAACGACGCGATCCTGGTGCTCATCTGCGTCTACGTCGGTGCGATCTACGGCGGCAGCCGAACCGCGATCCTGCTCAACATCCCGGGCACCGCGGCCAACGCGGCCGCCTGCCTCGACGGCAACCAGCTGGCACGGCAGGGCCAGGCCGGCCGGGCGATGGGCATCTCGACCTCCGGCTCGGTGATCGGCTCCCTCTTCGGCGTGGTGGCACTCGCGATGTTCACGCCGCTGCTCGCGGAGGTGGCGCTCTCGTTCGGCGCGTTCGAGTTCTTCTGGCTCGGCATGGTGGGCGTCATGATGTCCGGCACGCTCACCGGCTCGGACGCGCTCAAGGGCTGGCTGATGGGCCTGCTGGGCATCTTCGTGGCGACGATCGGGCTGGACCCGATCCATGCCCATCCGCGCTTCACGTTCGGGGAGAACGCGATGACCGGCGGGATCGGGCTGATCCCGGCGCTGGTCGGCGCCTTCGGATTCGCCGAGATCCTGATGGTGATGAGCGACCGGACCGCGAAGCCGGTCAAGTCGGCGACGGACTCGGTGATACCGCGGTTGCGGGACCTGGTCAGCTACTGGCGCACCATCTTCCGCTCGGGTCTGATCGGCGTCTTCGTGGGCATCCTGCCGGGCGTCGGCGAGGACATGGCCTCGTGGTCGTCGTATGCCGCCGCGAAGCGGGCAAGCCGCGAGCGCGAGAAGTTCGGCAAGGGATCGGTTGAGGGGCTGATGGCTGCGGAGACCGGGGACAACGCGGCGGTTCCCGGCGCGTTGATTCCCGCGCTCGCGCTCGGCATTCCCGGCTCCGCGCCATCGGCGGTGCTGATGGCGGCCATGATCATCCACGGGGCGCAGCCGGGTCCCATGCTGATGGTGAGCCAGCCGCAGTACATCTACGACGTGGTCGGCATCACGCTGGCGGCGACGCTCTGCATCCTGATCTTCGGGCTCGTGCTGGTGCGGCCGCTGCTGCGGGTGCTGGAGGTGCCGCGCGAGATCATCATGCCGATCATCTTCGTGCTGTGCGTGCTCGGCGCCTATTCCATCACCCAGCGGCTGTTCGACGTCTGGGTGATGCTGGCCACCGGCATCGTCTGCTTCCTGCTGCGGCGGCGCGGCTTCCCGGTCGCGCCGTTCGTGCTCGGCCTCGTGCTGGGCGACATCATCGACAAGTCCCTGCGGCGAGGCCTGGTGCTGTCGGACGGCAGCCTCGCCCCGTTCTTCACCCGGCCGATCAGCGGCGTGCTGGCGCTGCTGGTGCTGGTGATGCTGCTGCTGCAGGTACCCGCGGTCAGGCGCCTCTTGAGCCGCCGCCGGCCGCTAGCGGAGGCGACATGATCAAGAAGCTTGCGTTGTGCAACGAGGTGCTTGCGCCCTGGGACTTCGCGCGGCAATGCGCCTATGCGAGCGCGCTCGGCTACCGGGGACTGGAGGTCGCGCCGTTCACGCTGTCGGACGATCCGTTCGCGATCACCGATGCGCAGGCCGCGGGCTGGCGGCGGATCGCCGAGGACCACGGCCTGGTCCTGTGCGGGCTGCACTGGCTGCTGGTGGCGCCGCGCGGCCTGTCCATCAGCAGCCCGGACGCGGGGGTGCGTGCGCGCACCGACGCGCTGATCGCGCGGCTGGTCGACCTGTGCGCCGAGCTCGGCGGCAGCTACCTGGTCCACGGGTCGCCGGCGCAGCGCAATCCGGCGCCCGGGCAGCCGGCAGGCGAGGCGCTCGCCTTCGCTACCGAGGCGTGGATCCGGGCGGGCGAGCGGGCCACGCCAGCAGGCCTGGCCTACTGCATCGAGCCGCTTTCGCGCAACCAGACGCGCACGGTGAACACCCTGGCCGAGGCGATGGCGATCGTGCAGGCGGCGAACCTTCCTGGCCTCTGCACCATGCTGGACACCAGCTCCGCGGGTCAGACCGAGGAGGAGCCGCTCGACGTACTGGTGGATCGCTGGGCGCCGACCGGCCGGCTCGTGCACGTGCAGCTCAACGACAGGAACCGTCGGGGCCCCGGACAGGGCGGCGACCGCTTCGCGCCGGTGCTCGCGGCGCTCGGACGGCACGGTTATGATGGCTGGCTCGCGATGGAGCCGTTCGACTACCACCCGGACGGCCCTGCCTGCGCCGCCCATTCGCTCGGCTACGTCCGTGGCCTGCTCGAGCGATCGAGCGGGGGCGCCGGCGACTGACAGACCAAGACTCAACATGGAGACCCGCCGAATGACTCCCATCGATCGCCTCGACATCCGCCCCGCCTCGCGCAACCGCCGGCGCCGCCTTGCCACCGCGTTCGCCCTGGCCGGGGCGGCCGCGCTCGCCGGCGGCGCGCTGCCCGGCCTCGCCCAGGCGCAGGCCTGGCCTTCCAAGCCGATCCGCGTGGTGGTCAACTTCCCGCCGGGCGGGGCGGCCGACGTGATCGCCCGCGCCGTGGCGGCTCCGCTCGGCGAGAAGCTCGGGCAGTCGGTCGTGGTGGAGAACCGCGCCGGTGCGAACGGCAACATCGGCGGCGAGGCGGTCGCCAAGGCGCCGGCCGACGGCTATACCTTCCTGATGGCCTCCGCCGGTGTCGCCTCGATCAATCCCCAGCTCTACGCCCGGATGTCGTTCGACCCGGCCAAGGAGCTGGTGCCGGTGGCCGCGGCGGCGCGGGTGCTGGTCTTCCTGGAGACCAAGGGCGATCTTCCGGTGAAGGACTTCCGCGAGTTCGTCGCGCACCTGCAGGCGAACCCGGACAAGCTCAGCTACGGCACCCCCGGCAACGGCAGCTCGCCGCACCTCGCCACCGAGATGCTGCTCGGCATGACCAACACCCGGGCTACGCATGTGCCCTATCGCGGGGCGGCGCCGGCCCTGACCGACCTGCTCGCCGGCCAGATCGACTTCATGTTCGATCCCGGCCCCGGCCTGCCGCAGGTCCGCAGCGGCAAGCTGCGCATGCTGGCCGTCGGCAGCATGAAGCGCACGCCCCTCTTTCCCGACGTGCCGACGTTGGACGAGCTTGGGCTGAAGGGCTTCGACGCGGATTCCTTCTTCGGCTTCTATGCGCCGGCCGGCGTCGACGCGGCGATCATCGAGCGCATGAACAAGGAGATCAACGCCATCCTGGCCACCCCGGCGGTCAGCCAGCGCATCACCGACCTCGGCGGCGAGGTCGCGGCGATGACGCCCCAGGCGTTCGCCGAGCAGATGCGCAAGGACGCGGACCGGTTCGGCAAGCTGATCCGGGAGCGGGGCATCAAGGTGGAGTGAATGCCGCGGAAGGTGGACAATATGGGGTTTTCCCGGACCAACGCAAGAAAATCCCATGAGCCCCCGCCTTTCCGTTCCCAAGGATCGCCTCAAGTTCGTCCTGCTCGAGAACATCCACCAGTCCGCGGTGGAGTCGCTGACGCTGGACGGCTACACCAATGTCACCACCTATCCCAAGGCGCTCGCCGGTGACGAGCTGGTGGAGGCGATCCGCGACGCGCACTTCGTCGGCATCCGTTCGCGCACCCAGCTGACTGCCCGCGTCCTGGAGCAGGCGCCCAAGCTCACGGCCGTGGGCGCCTTCTGCATCGGCACCAACCAGGTCGACCTTCGCGCGGCGGCGCTGCGCGGCGTGCCGGTCTTCAACGCCCCGTTCTCCAACACCCGCAGCGTCGCGGAGCTGGTGCTCGCGGAGATCATCATGCTGATGCGCGGCATCCCGGAGAAGAACGCGATCCTGCACCGCGGCGGCTGGGTCAAGAGCGCGGCGCATTCCTGGGAGGTGCGCGGAAAGATCCTCGGCATCGTCGGCTACGGCCACATCGGCACGCAGATCGGCGTGCTGGCCGAGCAGCTCGGGATGTCGGTCATCTTCTACGATGTCGAGACCAAGCTCGCGCTCGGCAACGCGCGCCAGATCCCGTCGCTGGACGACCTGATGGGTACCGCGGACGTGGTGACGCTGCATGTGCCCGACAACCCGTCCACCCGCAACATGATCGGCCCGCGCCAGCTGGAGCTGGCCAAGCGCGGCTCGTTCCTCATCAATGCGTCCCGCGGCACGGTGGTCGACATCGATGCGCTGGCCGCGGCGCTCGAGTCACGCCACCTGCTGGGCGCGGCGATCGACGTCTTCCCGGTCGAGCCGGAGGGCAATGACGCGCACTTCGAGTCGCCGCTGATCCGCTTCGACAACGTGATCCTCACGCCGCACATCGGCGGCTCCACCGGCGAGGCCCAGGTCAACATCGGCAAGGAGGTCTCCGCCAAGCTCATCCGCTACAGCAACAACGGCTCCACCAACTCCGCGGTCAACTTCCCGGAGGTGTCGCTGCCGGAGCATGCCGGCAAGTGCCGGCTGCTGCACATCCACCGCAACGTCCCGGGCGTGCTGGCGCAGATCAACGACCGCTTCTCGCGCAGCCGCATCAACATCGCGGCACAGTACCTGCAGACGGATGCGGACATCGGCTATGTCGTGATCGACATCGACGGCGACGCGAGCCAGGTGGCGTTCGAGTCGCTCTGCGACATCCCCGAGACCATCCGCTGCCGCATCCTGTACTAGCCCCGCCGCATCCTGTGCCTGCCTCCCGGGGCCTCATGGCACCGGGCCGCGCCACCACAGGTAGGCGCCGACGATGAACAGGTAGCGCGCGGCCTTGCCGAGGGTGACCAGGAGCAGGAAGCGCAGCAGCCCGACCCGGAGCGCGCCGGCCACCACCGTGAGCGGATCGCCGATCACCGGCAGCCAGGACAACAGCAGCGACCAGGCGCCGTAGCGCTCGTACCATGCCACGGCGCGGTCGTAAGACCGCTCGTCGATCGGGAACCTTCGATGTCCGCGCAGTCCCGCGAGGAGCCTGCCGAGCGTCCAGTTCACGACCGACCCGAGCACGTTGCCGGCGGTCGCGGCCGCGATCAGGCCCGGTGGGGTGCCATGCCCGGTCGCGAGCAGCGCGAGGAGCATCGCCTCCGACGATCCCGGCAGCAGGGTCGCCGATGCGAAAGCGCTGGCGAAGAGGGCGGCATAGGCGGCGAGCCCGGCGGAGTCGGTGAGCATGGGCCGACGATACGGCAGGTCGGTCGTCGCTATGCGGAATTCGCGTTGCCACGCGGAGAATCTTCGCGATATAGTCACGCCAGTTAACCGGTCAGTTAACCAAGCAGAGCGGCGCGGCGAGCGATCACGGCCGGTCGGGGAGACAGATGGGCTGGACCGTCTTCTACGGAGACATCCACAACCACAACGCGCATGGCTACGGCGTCGGCTCGATCGAGCGCTCCGTGGACATTGCCCGCAGCCATCTCGACTTCTTCGCCTTCACCGGCCACTCGAGCTGGCACGACATGCAGCGCATGGAGGGCGGACGCGAGCAGCACTGGTCGCGCGGCTTCGCCCGACTGCGCGAGACCTGGCCACGGGTGCAGGGCGTGATCGCGGACGCCAATCGCGACGGCGAGTTCTGCGCCTTCCTCGGCTTCGAATGGCATTCCTCGGCCTTCGGCGACCAGTGCGTCGTGTTTCCGCGCGATCACCGGCCGCTGCACTATGCCGACAGCGTGAGCGCCCTGCGCCGTTTCTGCCTCGAGGAAGGCGCGCTGATGATCCCGCACCATCTCGCGTATCCGACCGGCCATCGCGGCGTGAACTGGGAGTGCTTCGACGAGGCCTGCACGCCGGTGGTCGAAGTCTTCTCGGAGCACGGCAACTCCGAGGACGACCGTGGACCCTACACCTTCCACACGCACTCCATGGGCGGGCGCGAAACCGCGAACACGGTCCGGGCGGCGCTCGCGCGCGGGCTGCGCTTCGGCTTCGTCGGATCGTCGGATGACCACGCGGGCTTTCCCGGCGCCTATGGCGAGGGCCTGATGGCGGCGCTCTGCGAGGATCTGTCGCGCGAGCGGATACTGGAGGCGATCCGGGCGCGGCGGGTCTATGCGCTCACCGGCGATCGAATCGAGGTCGCGTTCAGCGTCGAAGGCAGCCCGATGGGCGCAAGCATCGAGGCGGGGCGCCAGGTGGAAGTCGCCTACTCCGTGGCCGGTCGCGACGAGCTGGACGTGGTGGAGGTGATCCAGGACGGCGTCGTGGTGCATCGCAGCCATCCGCAGCAGGCGATCCGGTCGGCGGAGGCCTTCGGCGAGCCGGTCCAGCTCAGGCTGGAGTGGGGCTGGGGTCCGTGGGGTGCCCTCGCGCTGGATCGCATCACCGACTGGCGGATGCGAGTGGAGCTGGAGCGCGGCGCCATCCGGCGCTTCTTTCCCTGCCTGCAGAGCATGCCGTTCGACGAGCAGCGCCGCCACCGCTTCGGGCGCAGCGGCGAACGCCGGCTCGACATCACCTCCTACACCGCCCGGCAGAACGCCTACCGCGAGAATCCCAACCAGAGCGTCGTTCTCGAGGTCGCGGCCGACGCCGGCTGCAGCGTGAAGGTCGACCTGGACGCGCCGGTGGCGATGTCCGCGGGTGCCACCCTCGGCGAGCTGTTCGATGGATCGCGACACTGGTTCACCGGGCCGTTTCCGCAGGAGGCGTTCCAGTGGCACCGGATCGTCCCGCTCGCGGCCTCCTCGCTCGCGGACCGGGTGACGCTGCCGGTGCCCGACGGACGCAGCAACGTGTACCTGCGCGTGCGACAGCGCAACGGGCACATGGCCTGGGTGAGTCCCGTCTTCCTCAACTATCGCTGAAGCGATCGAGCCGCCAGGATGAAGATCGAGAAGATCGACGTGTTCACGCTGCGACTGCCCACCAAGGCGGTGCTGACGCTGCCGCGAGGCCCGTCGCGCACCCTCGCCGAGGGCAAGCGCATCGTGCTGGTGCGGATGACGGACCGCGACGGCAACGTCGGCTGGGGCGAGGCCGGACCGAGCCGCCGCTGGTCGGCGGAGACGGTGGAGTCCTGCGCGAGCAGCATACGGGAGTACCTTGCCCCGGCGCTGATCGGACACGAGGTGTTCGACATTGCCGGCGCGCACCTGCGGATGAACACCGAGCTCGCGACCGGCATGGACCCGGGCCAGCCGATCGCCAAGTGCGCGCTCGACGTCGCGCTGCACGACCTGCTGTGCCGGCGCCTCGGCATTGCGCTGCATCACTGGCTCGGATCGAAGCGGCTGGACCGGATCCGGCTCGCGCGGCTGGTGTCGGCGGCCACGCCGGAGGAGGCGGACAGGATCACGCGGGCCGGCGTCGCCGAGGGCTACGAGGGGTTCAAGGTCAAGGTCGGGCACCACAAGCACCTGGACGTCGATATCGTGAAGGCGGTGATCGAGGCCGCGCCGGGTGCCTACGTGTGGCCGGACGCGAACCAGGGCTATACGCCGGACGAGGCGATCCGCATGGCGCGCGCGTTCGAGCGGCTCGGCGTGCCGCTGTTCGAGCAGCCGGTGCCGATGAGCGACATCCACGCGATGAAGCGGCTGCTCTCGGCCACCGCCATGACGATCGCGCTCGACGAGGCGGCGATCGGCATCCCGTTCGTGGTGGAGCTGATCCGGCGCGAGGCGGTGGAATGCCTCGCGATCAAGGTGTCGAAGGTCGGCGGTATCCACTATGCCCGCCAGATGTGCGACCTCGCCCAGAACGCCGGGCTCAAGCTGATCGGCTCGGGCCTGCAGGATGCGCCGATCGGCTTCGCGGCATCGGTGCATGTCTTTGCGGCCTACGGCATGGCCGATCCGGTGGACCTGAACGGGCCGCAGTTCATCGCGGAGGACTACCTGCGCGAGCCGTTTCCCATGGACGGCATGGCCGCGGTCGTTCCATCCGGGCCGGGCCTTGGCATCGAGATCGACGAATCCGCGTTCACGAGATTCGCCCAGGTGGCGTAGCCGTCTCGGACGAGGTGGCAGCGGGTCGGTTCCGGGCAGATCGAAAAAAAGAAGGAGGAGCAGGCATGAAGGAGGGTTTCCGCAGGAGATGGCTCGCCGGCGGCATGGCCGCGTTCGCCACCGCCACGCTTTGCGCGATCGCCGTGCCGGCAGCGGCAGCCGAGGACGCCTCGTCGTTCCCCGCGCGCGCGGTGCGCATCGTCGTGCCGTTCCCGCCCGGCGGCTCCACCGACATCACGGCGCGCCTGGTGGCGGCACGGCTTGCGCAGCAGTGGGGCCAGCCGGTCACTGTCGAGAACAAGCCGGGCGCGGCCGCCAACATCGGCACCGAGATGGTGTCGCGTGCCGAGCCGGACGGCTACACCATGCTGCTCGGCACGACGGCATTGCCGATCAGCGCCGCGACCTTCTCGAAGCTGCCTTATGACCCGCGCAAGGACCTCGTGCCGGTGATGCTGGTGTCCACCATCGCCAACGTGCTGGTGGTCAATCCGTCGGCGCCCGCCAGGACGGTGCAGGACTTCGTGCGCCATGCCCGGGACAACCCCGGCAAGCTCAACTACGCATCGCCCGGCGCGGCCACCGGCCAGCGCCTCACGTTCGAGCTGCTCAAGCAGGCGACCGGCATCGACGTCGTCCACGTGCCGTACAAGGGCGGCGCACCGGCGGGACAGGCGGTGATGGGTGGCGAGGTGGAGAGCATGATCATGAACGTGGTCGAGGCGACGCCGCAGGTCAAGGCCGGCCGGCTGCGCGCGCTCGCCGTCACCACGCGCGAGCGCGCCCGCGACCTGCCGGACGTGCCGACGCTGCACGAGACCGTCGCGCCGGGCATCGATACCAGCGTCTGGCAGGGCGTGTTCCTGCCGGGTGGCGCCTCCGACGCCATCGTCGGCCGGATCGGCGCCGCCTGGCGCGACGCCCTTGCAGCGCCCGATGTCCGCAACCGGCTCGAGGAGATGGGCATGCAGGTGGTGGCCGGCTCTCCGGAGGCGTTCAGGCAATTCCTGGATGCCGAGTTCACCCAGTGGCGCGATGTCGCGCGCAAGGCCAACATCAAGGTCGAATGAAGCCGAGGAGCGATGCCATGGCACAGAGACGGTTCCTGACAACGGAAACGACAGCGACGGCGCATCCGCCGCAGCCCCGCCGGCGCTACCTGAGACGCAGCCTGGTCCTGGCCGCCGCGCTGCTCGGCGGCGGCACGGCGGCCGGCTTGCTGCCGCTTGCGGCGCAGGCGGCGGACTGGCCGGAGCGCCCGGTGAAGCTGGTGGTTGCCTTCCCGCCGGGCGGCTCCACCGACATGGCCGCGCGCGTCCTCGCCGAGAAGCTCGGAGAGGCGCTGAAGCAGCCGGTGATCGTGGAGAACAAGGCCGGAGCGAGCGGCAACATCGGCGCCGAGCTGGTCGCGCGTGCGCAGCCGGACGGCTACACGCTCCTGATGGCGGCCACGTCCTTCGCGACCAGTCCCGCCTTCTTCCCCAACCTGTCGTGGAGCCCGACGCGGGACTTCGCGCCGGTGTCGATGGTGGCGAGCGTGCCGATCATCGTCGCGGTGAATCCCGATCTGCCGGTGAAGTCGATCGCGGAGCTCATCGAGTACGCGCGGGCGAATCCGGGCAAGCTCAACATGGCCTCGCCCGGCGCCGCCACGCTCACCCGCCTTTCCGGCGAGATGTTCAAGCTGCAGGCCGGGCTCGACTGGACCACGGTCCACTACAAGGGCGGCGTGCCGGCGGTTCAGGACATGCTGGCCGGTGTCGCGCAGGTCATGTTCGCCAACGCCTCCGACGTGATGTCCTACGTGAAGGCCGGGCGCCTGCGGGCGCTCGCCGTTACCACGGCGCAGCGTTCCGGGGTGGTGCCGGAGCTGCCCACCGTCGCGGAGAGCGGCCTGCCGGGCTTCGATGTGTCCACCTGGCAGGCGGTGGTCGCGCCGGCCGGCACGCCGCAGCCGATCGTCCGGCGGCTGCACGCGGAGATCGCGCGGATCATGGCGATGCCGGAAGTGAAGACGAAGTTCCAGTCCTTCGGCACCGACGTGGCCTTCGCCGATCCGGAGGAGCTCGGGCGGTTCCTCCAGCGCGAGGTCAACGCGATCGACGCGGTGGCGAAGAAGGTGGGGGCGAAGATCGATTGATGTTGCCCCTCCCGGGCTGGGGCCATGTTGTCTGACACGGGTTCCGCACCGCCGGCCCGGGCGTCATCGGCGCGGGGCCGACCGTGCAGAACCCTGCGCCCGGGATCGTCGGTGTATCCGCTTGTGCGTACGCATTGAGGCAATCGAGCCTTCGCTACGGAACTCACACCTATCGTGGATCCGCATCGCTACGCGTTTCCGCGGAAACGTCGCGATTGCTTGTCGTCGACCGGTTATTCATCAAGCACCAGATGGCCAGGTCGTAGTCCAGCCGTTCGCCGCACCATCGGGTGACGGCCGTTCGCGCGTCGATGGCGAGTCCCGCCTGCGCGTGAGCGCGCGAAAGCGCATCGGCTTTGCCACTGAGTGGCAGTGCATCCTCAAGCGCCTGCCCTCGTGCACCGGTGAAACGCAGCGCGCCATCGTCGAGCATTCGGACCTGCACTCGTCCCTCGTGCACCTGCCGGTGGTGGAAGCGGCAAAGCAGGACGAGGTTGGACAGCTTGGTCTCGCCGCCGTCGGCCCAGTGGCGGATGTGATGGCCGTCGAGGAAGAACTTGTGGCTGCAACCGGGAAAGCGGCAGCCGGTATCGCGCGAGCGCAGCGCCCTCCGGATGGCCGGCGGAATGCTTCGCGTCTTCCGGCCGACGTCCAGTGCCTGCCCGGCCTCGTCCTCGATAACGGTGACCAGGCTGGCATCGCAGGAGAGCCTTCGCGCGGTCTGCACCGCGATCGAGGGACCGCCCTCGACCTCGCAGCGGCCGGGCGTCTCCTGGCGCAGCGACTCCGCGTCGACATGGATCACGATCTGTTGGCGTTCACCCCCAGCCATGGCCTTGGGGCCGTGAGCCAGCCAGCTCTCGGCGAAGCAAACAAGGGCGTCGGCGCGGCGCTGCCGCGGCGAGGGATGGTCGGTGTCGTCAGCCGAGAGACCAGGCCGGGTCCGAGGCCCTTGCATTTGGTCCGACGAGAAGACGCCCGCGCCCGCCATCTCGCTCGCGAGTTCGTGGTCATCGGTCGATCGGACTCCCCGAGACGTTTCCGCTGAAACGTCTTGGGCGTCGGGCGTCCGCCGCGGCGTCGCGGTGGCAAGCTCCAGGGCCCTGAGCACCACCGCACCGCCCTCGGCGGGCAGGCGTGCCTGTAGGAACAAGGACCCGTCGTCATCGAAGTACCAGGTCAACCCGCGGGTGGCGAACTGGCTGGCTTCCCGGCCGAGCTCGCATGCCTCCTCCGCGCGTCGGTACTTGCGAACGAGCGCCTCGACATGGTTCGCGGTGCCGTGCAGGGCGATCATGAGCAGCTCGTCCTCGTTCCGGGGCGTCGCTATGCGCGTCAATGCCCGAACCTTGGAATAGCTCACTTCGCCACGAGCCATGGCGGCCGAGATCAGCGGCAATGCTTCCAGCGCACGTGCCACGCGTACCTTCTCCCGGGCGGCGCCGCGATCGAGCCCGCACTTCCAGCTCAGCCAGTGCGCGCAGGATATCGTGGTTCCGTCCGCCCAGCCTTCGCGGCGATCGAACTCCGCGATCAGAATAAGCCAGCGATGGTTGGCCGCGTTCAGGTGGCCTGCGAGCTCGGTGATCTGCGCTGCAAGCTCGGCGATTGGTCGCGGCGATGCAGCGTTGGATGCAGAGGAATTCAGCCCCGGGCAGGCGCAGTCCGATGAAACCGCCGCTGACTCGACTGCGCCGGAGGTACGTTGGTCGCTTTGGATCTCGGGATCGTAGGCGACTGCTTCAGCGTACCGGTCCATCGCGGCCTCCGCGTACTGTATGTGCGTACATTATTTTATCGCGGTGACCCTCGGGGCGTCGATACGACTGATGTCAACGATTGCCTCTAGGCGAAGGTTGTCCACCGTGGCGGTCGGTCGGCGCCCGCGACGAACCGACCGGCCGCCGCGGTGGGCAACCCGTGTTCGCAGCATCGGATGACTCGGCTCACGCGTGGCGCTTCTTCGACCCGATCGAGCCGGACCAACGCAACCGATTCCACGAATCCGCCATCAACCCGAGGAATGCCAGCCCCCATGCCGCCAGCGCCGCGTAGAGGAAGATCCGCGGCAGGAAATCCAGGAAGTCGAGCGACATGGCCACGGTCATCTCGTGCGTCGCCACGGTGTACATGCCCAGCGGAAACACGGCGCCCCAGTAGAGCGGGTCGTAGCGCAGGGGGAAGCGCTTCCAGCCGTGGCGCCAGGCGCCGAGCACGAGCAGCATCGGGATCCACCAGGTGCCGGTCGCCCAGTACAGGATGGTGAATCCCTTCAGGAAGGGCAGCAGCGAATCGAGGAACGGCGCGCGCGCGGCGTTCTGCACCAGCAGCGATCCGGCCAGCGTGGAGATCGCCATCGCGCCCATGTTGATCCAGTAGGGCGGCGCCAGGTCCGCCGGCGACAGCCGGAAGAAGGTGTACCGGTAGAAGATCAGCGACATCATCCAGATGTACAGCATCCCGCCCCAGAGCCACATCGACAGCGCGATGAAGTCGAGCGTGAGGCCCCAGCCGACTTCGCCGCCGGCGGCAAGCAGCGCGGCCAGCACCGCGATCGACTGGGTCGCCACCACCGCAAGCAGCCAGCCGCCGTTGATCCCTCGGTCGAGCGCAGGCTTTTCCCCCTTGACGGTGAAGGCGGCGAAGATGGTGTAGGTGAGGCCGAACCAGAGCCCGAGCGCCGCGATCCAGAGGACCATCGCCACCTCGTCCCGGCCCGCCTGCAGGAGCATCTGGCAGCCGAGCACGCCGGTGCCGGCGACCGTGGTGAAGAAGCCCGGTCCACGCCCGTGGTCCACCAGGTCACCGAACATGCGCCCCGGGTGGCGCGCGAGCCGCAACAGGCTGAGGGTCCAGACCAGCAGGTAGGCAGCGACGTTGAGGTGGAACAGCGACTGCGCGAGGCGCGGCCATCCCATCGCGCCGCAAGCGAGCGAGACGATGCCGGTCGCCATCACGATGCCGAAGCAGGCGGGCGAGAGTTCGGCGAGGCCGGCTCCGCGGGGACTTGGAGTGGCCGGTGCGGTCGGCAAGACGTCGGACATCGAAGCCGATTATGCGGCAGCGTGGCCCTGCCGCCGCCCGCTGCTGCCGGCAACGTATCGCTTCAGGCCCGTGGCGATCGCGGCGAACGCCACGCTGCAACGCGGGCTGTGCCGCAGGTCCTCGTGCATCACCAGCCAGGTGTCGAGCTTCATCCCCAGGGCACGCGGCAGTATCCGGACCAGCCCCGGGTCGCGTCGCGCGAGCGGAACCTGGCACACGCCGATGCCGACGCCGGCCCGGATGGCGGCGAGCTGCGCGAGGTCGCTGTCGGCCCGCAGGCCGAAGGCACTTCGGTCCAGCAGGTCGGGTTGACGCAGCCGCGCGACGAAGGCGCGGATGAATGCCGTCTCGCGATCGAAGCCGACCAGGCTGTGGCCGCGAAGCTCCTCGACGCTCGCGGGCACGCCGTGGCGAGCGACATAGTCGCGGTGGGCGTGGAACCCCAGCTCGATGTCGCCGATGCGGCGTGCCACCAGGGCGCCCTGGGCCGGCCGGACCATCCGCACGGCGATGTCGGCCGCCTGCTGCGACAGGTCGTCGACCCGGTTGCTGAGGACGAGCTCGACGGCGAGCCCGGGATGCGCGTCGCGCAGCCCCGCGAGGATGGATGGCAGCACTTCCGCGCCGATCACCTCGCTGGCCGTCACGCGTACCGTGCCGCGCACGCTGCCGCCCGGCGTATCCGTCCCGGCGTGGCTCGAGGCGGCGCGCAGCAGGGCCGCGGCCGCCGCCTCGACCGACTCGGCGCGAGCCTGGAGCTCCCGCGCGGCCTCCGTCGGCAGGTAGCCGCGCTGGGAGCGGATGAAGAGGGCGAAGCCGAGTGCCTCCTCCAGCGCATCCACATGCCGGCCGAGGGTGGGCTGCGTCAGGCCGAGCTCGCGGGCGGCGCCGGAGAGCGAGCCGGTGCGCAGCACCGCCAGGAAGGATCGGTAGAGGCCCCAGTCCGGTTGCCGGGGGGAGGCATGGGCCGATCCAGTCATACGAAAAAGTATAGCTGGACAACGAAGATCGCCAATTTCCTTTTGCCGGGCCGCGCACCAGAATCGCTGCATCGACAACTCACCGGGTGACGGCGATGACGAACGGGAAGGAATCGGAACGGGTGGCGCTGGTGCTCGGCGCCACCGGGGGAATCGGCGGAGAGATGAGCCGGCAGCTGCGCGCAGCCGGCTGGACGGTGCGCGCCCTGCACCGTCGGGCGGATCGGCAGCGGCAGGCGTCCGCGCGGGTGCCCATGGGGCGGGAAGGCGGCATCGAATGGGTGCAGGGGGATGCGATGAGCCGCGCCGACGTGATGGCCGCGGCAGCCGGCGCGGAGCTGATCGTGCACGCGGTCAACCCGCCCGGATACCGGCGCTGGAGCCAGCTCGTGCTGCCGATGATCGACAACACCATTGCCGCGGCCCGGGTCGGCGGCGCGCGCATCGTGCTGCCGGGCACGGTCTACAACTTCGGGCCGGAGGTCTTCGACGACATCCGCGAGACGTCGCCGCAGCATCCGCGGACCGCCAAGGGGGCGATCCGCGCCGAGATGGAGGCGCGGCTGCGCGGTGCCGCCGGCGAGGGCGTGCGGACCCTGATCGTTCGCGCGGGCGACTTCTTCGGGCCGCGCGCGGCCAACAACTGGTTCTCGCAGGCGCTGGTCAAGCCCGGCAGGCGGGTAACCTCGGTGACCTACCCGGGGCGCGCCGGCGTGGGGCACCAGTGGGCCTATCTTCCTGACGTCGCCCGCACCATGATGGCGTTGCTCGCGCGCGATCGCCTGCTCGGCGACTTCGCGGTCTTCCACATGAAGGGACATTGGGATCCGGATGGCACCGCGATGACTGCCGCGATCGGCCGGGCCGTCGGTCGGGAGGGCTTGCCCGTGCGCGGCTTCCCCTGGGGGCTGGTGAGCGCAACCAGGTGGGTGGTACCGCTCTTCCGGGAACTGCAGGAAATGCGCTATCTGTGGGAGCGGCCGCTCTTCATGGGTAACGACCGGCTGGTGGCGTTCCTGGGCGAGGAGCCGCGTACGCCGCTCGACGAGGCGATCCGGACGACGCTGCAGGGCCTGGGCTGCCTCGACGCCGGCGCGACCGGGGCCGGGGCGATCACTGCGAAGGCAACGGCACCTCGACGATTCGCGTGACCCCGTTCTGGCCGGGGAAGTCGCGGAAGATCGCCTGCACCATTGCCTGCATGACCGGGGTGATCGCGGCGCTCTGTCCACGGCTCACGGCAGTGGCCTCGAACACCCGCTCCGCGCCGCCGGCCCGCGGCCGGTCGATCGTCACCGTGAGCGAGCGCCGCCAGGAGGATGTCTCGCGGGCGCCGCCGATGGGAATGCCGAAGCCGATGCCGATGCCGCCCATCGAGAAGCCGCTGCCGGCACCGACGCCGAAGCCGACCTCTCCGCGCGTGCCGGGGCCGACCACCGCCGCGCCGCCGTCCACCGCATACGCCATGCGAACCGCCAGCGCGCCGGCGCGTTCGCCGATGCCGCCGTCCAGCAAGCCGTGGCCGACCAGCGCCTCGCGCACGAAGCCGGCATAGGTCTCGAACTCCAGGCTGCCGGCCTGCGACGCCGACGGCACCATGACGAAGCGCTCGCCGCTCAAGCCGTCGGCCAGCCGATGAAAGCTGGTCACCTCGCTGGTAAGGGTGCTGGCGCAGCCGGCGAGCAGTGCGAGCGCGCCCAGCACCGGGGCGATCGTCCGGACGGCGGACCGTGCGAGGACTTCGAGGCGGTGGCGTGGGTTCATGGAACGGCTCCGGCCGACTGATAGGACAATATCGTATCTTTGCAGACCGCCGTCGCGCGCGGCGCGCTAATCCCGCTGTCGCGCGATGGTTCAACCGACGTGCCCCTGGTTCCCCGTTCCGCGACGCCGCTTCGATTCCTTCCGCTGCTCGCGTCGCTCCTGCTCGCGGCCTGTGCCGTCACCGAGGAGCCGGCAGGGCCCAGCCCGGCCGAGACCTTCGCCCTGGTCGATCGCCTCATGCCGCCCCGCACGCCGGATCGCGCCGCGTGGGCGACCGACATCCAGGCGAGCTTCGCCGCCCTGGGCCTCGCGCCGACCGCCGACAACTTCTGCGCCGTCATCGCCGTCACCGAGCAGGAATCCACCTTCCAGGCGCAACCGGCGGTGCCGGGCCTGTCGAAGATCGCGTGGAAGGAGATCGAGGGCCGGGCCGCCCGGCTGCGCATTCCCGCGGCGGTGGTGCGCGGCGCGCTCGAGCGCGTGGCCTCACCCGACGGACGCAGCTATGCCGCGCGGATCGACACGGTCCGGACCGAACGCGAGCTGAGCGACATCTTCGAGGACATGATCGGCGCGGTGCCCATGGGCAGGACGCTGTTCGGCCGCTGGAATCCGGTGCGGACCGGTGGTCCGATGCAGGTCAGCATCGCCTTCGCCGAGGCGCATGCGAGCCGGCAGGACTATCCCTGGCCGATCGAGCGGGACATCCGCGGCGAAGTGTTCAGCCGCCGCGGCGGCATGTATTTCGGCATCGCCCACCTGCTCGACTATCCGGCCGACTACGACCGCCAGCTCTATCGCTTCGCGGACTTCAATGCCGGCCATCATGCGAGCCGCAACGCCGCCTTCCAGCATGCGCTCGCGCTCGCCACCGGCACGAAGCTCGCGCTGGACGGGGACCTGATCGACCATTCCGCGCCGGCCTCGGCCCCGGGCAGCACCGAGCGGGCAGCGCGCCGGCTGGGCGGACGGCTGGGCCTGGATGACGCGGCGATACGACGCGCGCTGGAGCAGGGCGACTCGCTGGAGTTCGCACGCACCTCGCTCTACCAGGGCGTCTTCCGACTGGCCGACGCCAAGGCCGGCCGCGCGCTGCCGCGCGCGAGGGTGCCGGACATCCGTCTGCAGAGCCCGAAGATCACCCGCAACCTCACCACGGCGTGGTTCGCCGATCGGGTGGAGCAGCGCTATCGGCGCTGTCTGCAGAGGGTGCCCAAGGGCGGGGCCACGCCGCGCCCGTCTTCCGCGGCGGCCTAGGGAGCGTGGGTCGGAGGCGCCCTACCAGCCCCAGAGGAGGCCGCTCGAGATCCAGCCGACCAGCCCGCCTTCCTGGCGGATCTTGATCCAGCCCCGCCGCTTCTCGAGCGTTCGCAGCACCTCGCCATAGACCGCCTTGCCGCGCACTCGGTAGCGCGTGCCCGGGCCGCTGCGGATGTTCGCCACCTTCGACTTGACGATGTGATGCGGCTTCCTGCTGCTGGTGAGCGGCCGGTACACCCAGCCGGTATCGCGCTCGAAGTCCCGGACCCGGTACCACTTGCCCTTGCGGCCGAGCACCTCCAGGGGGTAGCCGCGAATCAGGCTCCACAGCGCCGTATGCTTCGTGCCCGGGCCGTCGCGCATGTTTATCTCCGGGCGATCCACCGAGACCATCTGGCGCGCGAGCGCCTCGGCGGCGGGAACGAGCACGCCGGCCAAGAGCGCGATGGCGAAAAGGAAGCGGGCTACGGTGCTGGGCATCTCTCTCCTGATCCTGATTTCGTTGGGATGGCGTCCGCTGCTGCCGGGACGACTTGCGGGGCTTGCCCGATTGGACCACAGCCCCGCGTGGCGCTCAACGGAGCGCCGGGCCGCGCCTTACTTCACTCCGGGCTTGATCCGGCTGTTGAACTCGTTGGTGAACACGTCTTCCAGCGCCACCGGCTTCTCCGGCTTGTTGCTGCCGAAGGTGATGTCCATCGTCTGCTTCATCAGCTCCGGCTCGATCCAGCCCAGGCCGTGCTTGGCCGAGCGCTCCGTCACGCACAGG
>JAEWEW010000146.1 GCA_023389175.1 Pseudomonadota bacterium
GCTGCAGCGCCGGAGCAATGCTCAACGTGCGCTGCAGCTGTAGCGATATCGATTGGCCCATCTCGTCCTCTCTCCTGGTTGTAGAGAGGCAAATGCAGAATCCGTGCCACCGGGGTTCGGCGAGGCCGTTGGGCTTATGAGTTCATCCAGCGTGATAGACCGTTACAAATCGCCGGAGATAGCGACCAGATGTTGCATAAAGGCAGCAGTGCTCGCGAAACCAGCACTGGCGCGGCTTTGCGGGTTCCCCCTTGACTCGGTCAGGTACTCCGCGGGCCTGCTCCTTGCCGGAACGCCGCCGTGCCGGCCCTCACCCCCGGTCCGACGACGTTGCGGACACCTCGTCGACGGCAGTGGGCCGGGCGCCGGATATCAGGCGGAACCGGCCATTCACGGCAATTTTTGCCGGTCGAAATTGCCGAGCATGCGCTCGCGGTTCGCGGGGCGGGCACCGCCCGCGTCGACCCGGGGCAGGCTGCGCGTCCGCTCCGGAGCTGCGCAGGGACGCAGGGTTTTCGCGTCAACGGGCACGTGGATTGCGCTTAAAGGCCCGTCTCCTCGGAAGTTTCCTCCCTGATTTGGCCCCGCAGAATGCCGGGGCTTTTTTTTGCCTGCCGCGGGCCGCCTGCGGGTGCCTCAGGGCGCTTTCGGTTCTTCGGGTGCCGGCGGTTGCGCCGCGCCCCCGGCGGCGTCGACGGCGCCACGAGCGCGGCGACGCCGAGCCTCCATCGCGTCCCCGGCGGCGGCGAGGGCGGCGCCGACCACGGCCTTGACCTCCGGGCGCGCTCCCAGCACCAGGCCCGCCTGAAGCAGGCGTCGCGCGGCCCGGCTCCTGAGCAGGACGACCGTCGCCGGTACGCCGATCCCGACCGCGATCGCGGGATGGCGCAAGAGTGTTCGCACCGTTGTGCTGCGCGGGAAGGTGTCGGGCAGTGCGTCCTGCGCAACGGCATAGGCACCGCCCGCACGCCGCTCGTCATCGACCAGCTCGGCGACGGGCAGCGCGGCCGGCGCGGTCGGCGCCGGGGGGGCAGCCCGGGCTGGAGCCGGCGCGGAAGCTCCCGGGGCGCCGGACACGACGGACGGACCGGAAGGGCAGGCAGCGTCGGAAGGGCCCGCAGCGGAATGCGCGGTCGCTCGGCGTGCCGCTCGACGGCGGTTGATACGCTCGAAGATCGCCTCGGGCTCCTCGTGGTCTTCGCCGCCTTTCACGATCGTCGTCACTCCAGCAGCTCGCGCAGGCGCTGGACGTCGTCGCGGGCGACCTGCCGGGTGAGGGGAAAGGCATCCCGGCATCCCCGCAGCAGGGCCCTGGCCCACAGCGCCAGGCCGACGGCCGCCAGCAGCCAGGCCGCCAGCAGCGCCACCAGTGCAACATTGCGCCACTCCGTGTCCCAGGCGAAGGCCACCACGGTTGCGGCGGTCCAGACCGCGGCGATGACGGAAACGACCAGGGCGCCCAGCGCCACCAGCACCAGTTGCAGCAGGCGCTTCTGCTCGACGCCAAGCTCGCCGCCCACGAGACGGGCGCGATCGTCCAGGCCGTCGAGCAACTCCGCCGCCAGTTGGCGGAAGCCGCCAAGGCGGGACGCCAGGAGTCGGCGGAGCATCACCGGGTTATCTGCGCGAGAGCAGCACGCCGATGACGAACCCCGCGACAGCCGCGATGCCGGCGGCCTGCCAGGGTGAGGCATGGACCTGCTCGTTGACCCGCTCGGCGCTGTCCCGGGCGCGGTAGCGTGCCTCGCTGGCGGCATGCACCACCGAATCCGACATCGACCCGATGGTGCCGCGCAGCCGCTCGATCACCGCCTTCACCTCCGGGGACTCCGCGAGGTCGGTGCGGTCCATCAGATCGGTCAGGTCCTGCCTCAACGCGGTCCACTCGCGCTCGATCGCCGATCGCGATTCCTCGGAGAGACTCGAGGCAGCCTGTCCGACCGAGCGCCGGGTGCGCTCGAGCGAGCGCTCGATGGCATCCACGGCTCCCTCCAGACGGGCGGCAAGCTTCTCGGCGGCGGCATCGGCCATGGGGCGCTCCTTTCGGTTGGTCATAGCGGATCGTTCTGCAGCAGGTCCGCGGGCTCGTCGGCATCCTCTCCAACCATAGCTCAAGGGACCGGGCGCTTGCAACATCCATGCCTTTTCCGAATCGTGACACCGACGGCGCGCTTTTGCTGCAAGAATTTCGCCGCCTGCCCGCCGGCAGTGGCCAGCGCGGCGGACAAAAGCCTGAAAAACGGCGTCGAGGGGGCTTCCAGAGTCGATTTCATGTTGGCACACATATTGCCTAGCTCGACCCAAACACCGGAGCATTCAGCTTGATGGAACCCAGGAGAGCGCGAAACGGCCGGGCCGACCCGCGAGGACGGCCGCGGCGCGCCGAAGACGAGCCGGCGGCGCGGGCGCGGCGCGGACCGGAGCGGGCTGGCGGATCGCAGCAACAGCTCGACGAGCAGAGCGAAACCGGGGTGCTGCTCGATGCCCTGATCCATGACCTGCGCACGCCGCTCAGTGCGATGTCCGGCTGGCTGGAGGTCCTGGAGGCGCATTTCGGCGAGACGGACGGCATTGTCGCCCGGGCGCTCCTCGGGCTGCGCCGCGGCGTCGAAGGCCAGACGCAGACGCTCAACGGCATTTCCGACGTCCTGACCAAGCAGCGGGTCGAACTGCCGGATGAGGAATCCGGCCTGCTCGGGCAATTGCAGCACGCTCTTGCGGCGATGGACGGGCGGCCCGATTCTCCGCTCGATCCGGCCGAGCTGGCACGGCTCGCGCCGCTGCGAACCTTCGCCGGGGCCAGCAACCTGGCCTGCCCGGGCGGCGCGGCCACGCTCGGCGAGGCTTGCGGCACGCTGCTGCATGCCGTCGCCGTGGCCCAGGGGGAAGGCGATGGATCGATCAGCATCGAAGCCGAGGACGAGGAGATCCGTATCCGGGTACCGGGGGCGAACGGAGACCTCTCCCCGCTGGACGGCCTGGTCAACGGCCTGCGCCCGCATGCGCCGCGACGACCGCATATCCGGCCGCAGGCGCTCTGGCTCGCCCGCTCCATCTTCCGGCGCTGCAAACTGCGGCTCGCGCTGGCCCACGCCGCGGAAGGCGGTGTCGTGCTCCTGATCGGACGCGAGGGGGAGGGTGCCGGATCGCCCGGCCGGGCCAGCGCCAGTTGAATTCCAGCCAACCCCTCCGACCCGCTGTGCCGGGCGAGCTCGATCCGGCGATTTCGTCGCCGCTGCCGCCCGGTACATAATCATCCTTCCGAGTCAGGATCCGCAGCCCACGTCGCTGGATGCCCCGGCGTGCCAGCCGCCGCCGATCGGTAGACTATGATCGTGGGCTTCGCGGGGATGGACCGTTTCCCAGAATCACAGATGCGAAGCAAAAGCGTCCTCGTCGTCGAGGACGACGACAACTCGGCAGAACTGCTCTCGACCTTCGCCCGGTCGGAGGGCTTCGTCGCGACCGTTGCCAACAGCCTTGCCGAGGCGCGCCAGCAGCTGATCGTCCACAAGCCGGGTATCGTGCTGCTGGATCCCGGCCTGCCGGACGGCTCCGGCATGGACCTGTTCTCGGACGAGAACCTGCGCGGCGACGCGGAGATCGTGCTGATCACCGGTAATGCCAGCGTCGAGACCTCGGTGCAGGCGCTGCGGCTCGGGGCGGCGGACTACCTGATCAAGCCGGTCTCGCTCAAGCTGCTGCGCAC
>JAEWEW010000159.1 GCA_023389175.1 Pseudomonadota bacterium
ACATGGCGCTGCTCGACGTGGGCATGGCGATCCTCGCCAACCAGGCTTCAGCCTATCTCAACACCGGCAGGGCGCCGCAGCGGCAGGGCAACTCCCATCCGAGCATCGTGCCCTACCAGGACTTCCCGACGGCCGACGGCGCGATGCTGCTCGCGATCGGCAACGACGGCCAGTTCGCCCGCTTCTGCGAAGCGGCCGGCCATCCGGAATGGGCCACGGATCCGCGCTTCTCGCGCAACACCCCGCGGGTGGCCCATCGCGACATCCTGATACCGCTGATGGAGGCGGTCACGCGCACGCGCACCACCGCCAGGTGGGTCCGGCTGCTGGAGCCGCTCGGCGTGCCGTGCGGCCCCATCAACGACATCGCCCAGGCGTTCGCGGATCCGCAGGTGGCGGCGCGGCAGCTGGTGCTGGAGCAGCCCACCGCACCCGGCACGCGCGTGCCGGTGATCCGCGGCGTGGCCAGCCCGCTGCGCCTTTCCGAATCGCCGCCGGTGGTGCGCAACGCCCCGCCCACGCTCGGCGAGCATACCGACGAGGTGCTCGCGGAGCTGGGTATGGACCCGGAGGCGATCGCGGGACTGCGGCGGGACGGCGTCGTCTAGCCTTTCGAACCTGCGCCGCCCGACCAGAGGAGACACGCCATGCCGAAGTTCGTCGACAACACGCCGCCCGGTGACTGCGTCTTCTGCAGGATCGTGGCAGGCCAGCTGCCGTCCGCGCGGGTCCTGGAGGACGACCACACCGTCGCCTTCATGGACATCGGCCAGGTCAACCCCGGCCATGTGCTGGTCGCCTCGAAGCGCCATGCGACGACGCTGCTTGACCTGACACCCCAGGAGGCCGGCGCCGCCATGCAATCGGCTCGGCGCGTCGCGCTTGCCGTCCAGGCGGTGTTCGATCCGCCGGGCTTCACGCTGCTGCAGGCCAATGGCCGCGAGGGCGAGCAGACGGTGTTCCACTTCCACCTGCATGTCGTGCCGCGGCACGCGGGCGACGGCATGACGCTCGGCTGGCCCCGCCACGATCCGACGCCGCAGTCGCTGCAGGACGACGCCGCGCGGCTGCGGGCAGCGCTCGAGCAGGCGCAGGGGCCCGCGCGAGCCTCCTAGAGCACGTCGGTCGCGTAGTCGGCGAGCCGCGAGCGCTCGCCCCGCTGCAGCGTGATGTGCCCCGCGTGCGCCCAGCCCTTGAAGCGCTCGACCACGTAGGTGAGGCCGGAGGACGCTTCGGTGAGATAAGGCGTGTCGATCTGCGCGATGTTGCCGAGGCAGACCACCTTGGTGCCCACGCCCGCGCGGGTGGCGAGCGTCTTCATCTGCTTCGGCGTGAGGTTCTGCGCCTCGTCGATGATCAGGTACTTGTTGATGAAGGTCCGGCCGCGCATGAAGGACATCGCCTTCACCCGGACACGCGAGCGGATCAGGTCCGACGCGGCCGCGCGGCCCCATTCGCCGCCCGCGCTACCGCCCTGGTTCAGCACCTCGAGGTTGTCCTCGAGCGCGCCCATCCACGGCTGCATCTTCTCCTCTTCGGTCCCGGGCAGGTAGCCGATGTCGTCGCCCACCGGGACGGTCGCGCGGGTCATGATGATCTCGGTGAAGCGCTTGTGGTCGAGGGTCTGCGCGAGCCCCGCCGCGAGCGTGAGCAGGGTCTTGCCGGTGCCTGCCTGCCCGAGCAGCGTCACGAAGTCGATGTCCGGGTTCATCAGCAGGTTGAGCGCGAAGTTCTGCTCGCGGTTGCGCGCGGTGATGCCCCAGATGGCGTTCTTGTGGTGCGCGAAGTCCCGCAGCGTCTGCAGCACGGTGGTGTTGCCGTTCAGCTCGCGAACCTGCGCGACCAGCGGCATCGCGCCGTCCAGGTAGACGAACTGGTTGAGGCTGAAGGTGCGCACCAGCGGCCCGGTGAGCCGGTAGAAGGTGTAGCCGCCCTGCTGCCACGACTCCATGTCGGTGCTGTGGGTCTCCCAGAAGTCGTCCGGCAGCGCGACGGAGCCGGCGTAGAGCAGGTCGATGTCCTCGGTGACCTGGTCGTTGAAATAGTCCTCCGCATCCAGCCCCAGCGCATGGGCCTTGATGCGCATGTTTATGTCCTTCGACACCAGCACCACGTGGCGGGCCGGGAAGACCTCGCGCAGGCCGCTCACCACCGCAAGGATCTGGTTGTCCGCCTTGCCGGCAGGCAGCGAGGCCGGCAGCGAACCGGAGATCGGCTGGGTCTGAAGGAAGAGGCGCCCCATCGCGTCGGAATTGCCGAGCTTGGCGAGCGTGATGCCCTCCGCGATGCGTTCGGCGCCGCCGTCGATCAGCGCATCGAGGGTGCGGCTGACCTGGCGCGCATTGCGCGAGACCTCCGACATGCCGCGCTTGTGGTTGTCCAGCTCCTCCAGCGTCATCATCGGGAGGTAGACGTCGTGTTCCTTGAACCGGAAGAGGGCGGTCGGATCGTGCATCAGCACGTTGGTGTCCAGCACGAAGAGCTTCTCGCCCTCGGTCTTGCGACGGGCGGCCGAGCGTGGCATGGCAAGCGGCACCACCGGTGCGCGCGGTGCCGGTGCCAGCGACGGCCCGGCCGCCGCGACTCGTTCTTCCGTGCCGCCGGCGCGCTCGGCCGGCGGCTCGGAGAGCAAGCGCGCACGCGGGGGCGCGCCGTCGCGCAGCGCGGTCGCGCCGGGGAGCTCGGCGCTCGCGACCGGCGCGGCGGACTCGACCGCGGCCGGCTTC
>JAEWEW010000162.1 GCA_023389175.1 Pseudomonadota bacterium
ACCTTCGGGGTTGCCTTCTGTCTCATCTTATGAAACGGCTCCGGCCCACGGGTTTCACGCTATAGACTGCGCATTACAACAGGACTGCAGTCGCTGGACAACCGGCCTCGATTCCGCCCCGCCCGACGGCACCACAAGGAGACATCATGAGAAGAGTCGCTTTCGCAACCTTCGGCAGGTTCGCGCCCCTGGCGCTCGCTGCGGCGCTGTGCGCCGGTCCGATGGGCGCCTCCCAGGCACAGACCAACAACTTCGTGCTCAAGTTCAACCATGTGCTGAGCCCGAAGGAGCCTTTTCACGACGGCTTCAACAAATGGGCCCAGCGCGTCGCCGAACGCACCAAGGGTGGCCTGAAGATCGAAGTGTTCCACAGCGCCCAGCTCGGCAAGGAAGAGGACATCATCGAGCAGATCCGCCAGGGTGCGAATATCGGGCAGAACACCGACTCGGCTCGGCTCGGCAACTACGTGCCGGGGATCGCGGTGGTCAACGGCCCCTACTTCGTCGAGAACCTGGAGGAGGTCGCCAAGCTGCGCAGCGCGCCGACCATGGTGAAGTGGCAGGAGGAGCTCGCGAGCAAGTACGGGCTGAAGGTGCTCTCCTTCAACTGGGTGCAGGGCTATCGCCACTTCTTCACCAACAAGCCGATCCGCCGGCCGGAGGACCTGAAGGGACTGCGCATCCGCACGCCGCCCGCCCCGATCTGGCAGGAGTCGGTACGCGCCCTGGGGGCGACCCCCGTGGCGATGGCGTTCACCGAGATGTACCCGGGCTTGCAGCAGCGCGCCATCGACGGCGTCGAGCTGGTCTACAACAACATCCCGGGCGGCCGCTTCTACGAGGTGCTGAAGCATGCGGCCGAAACGCGGCACATCATGCTGGTCAACTTCGAGGTGGTGAGCGCCAAGTGGTTCGATTCGCTGCCGAAGGACTACCAGCAGATCCTGGTCGAAGAGGCCGACAAGGCCGGCGAGGAAGCTTCGAGGCGCATCTTCCAGCTCGAAGGCGAAGTGAAGGCCCAGCTGAAGACGCGCGGCATGACCGTCACCGAGGATGTGGACCTGGCTGCGTTCCGCAAGGCCGGTGAGAAGGCCTACGAGGCGCTGAACCTCTCCGATGCGAAGAACGCGCTGCACAAGGAGATGGGCAAGTAGGCCGGGAGGAGGCAATGAAGGCGAGGCGATGAAGGCGGGGGCGATGAAGGCGGAGCGGATTGCCGCCGGCTACCAGCGCTTCTGCCGGGCCCAGGGGATCCTGGCGGCCTGGCTGCTCGTCATGATGGTGGTGCTGATCTTCACCGGCGCGGTCAGCCGCGTCTTCGGCCATCCGCTCAACTGGAGCACCGATGCGGCCACCTGCCTCTTCGCCTGGGCCTGCTTCCTCTGTGCCGACATCGCGTGGCGTCGCAACGGGATGATGTCGATCGAGCTGGTTACCAGCCGGCTCGCGCCGGCGCCGCGCCGCTGGCTGCGTTACCTCAACCTCTCCATCATCACAGTCTTCCTGGTCTACGTCATCTGGCTCGGCCTCTGGCTGTCGTGGACCAGCCGGGTGCGGTCCTTCCAGGGCATACCGGAGATCAGCTATTCCTGGGTCACCATGAGCATGCCGGTCGGCGCGGTGCTGCTGCTGGTGACGACGCTCCTGAAGATCCGCGACGAATGGCAGGGCGGCCCGAAGCCTCCGACCCTCGCGACGGACGTCCTCTAGATGACGCTGGTCGTCATCGTCTTCACGGTCCTGATGCTGATCGGCATGCCGGTCGCCTTCGCGATCGGCATCTCCGGCCTGGTGTTCTTCCTCCAGCATCCGGAGCTGCCGGCGACGATACCGGTCCAGCTGACGATCACCGAGACCCAGAACTTCGCGCTGCTTGCGGTTCCCCTGTTCGTGCTGGCCGGCAACTTCATGAATCACTCCGGCATCACCGAGAAGCTGCTGATGCTCGCCTCCGTGCTGACCGGCCGGCTCCATGGCGGCCTGGCGCAGGTCTCCATTGCGCTGTCCACCCTGATGAGCGGCGTGACCGGCTCCTGCATTGCCGATGCGGCGATGAACACCCGCCTGCTCGGCCCCTCGATGCTGGAGCGCGGCTTTTCCAAGGGCTATGCCGCGGGCATCCTTTCGTTCGGATCGCTGATGGCGCCGATCATCCCGCCCGGCATCGGCTTCATCCTCTACGGCACCGTCGGCCAGGTGTCGATCGGTCGGCTGTTCGCGGCGGGCGTGATCCCGGGCTTTCTGCTCTGGGCGGCGCTGTCGGCCACCATCTCATTCACCGCGAGGAAGCGGGGCTACAAGCCCGAGCTCGCTCGGCGCCCGACCGTACGCGAGGTCGGCAGCGCGGCATGGGGCGGCTTGTGGGCGCTGCTGTTCCCGGCGATCCTGCTCCTTGGCCTGCGCTTCGGCATCTTCACGCCATCGGAGATCGGCGCCTTCGCGGTGGTTTATGCGGTTGCCATCGGGCTCTTCGTGTACCGCAAGTTGCGGCGGGACAGCATCGCCAGGGCGCTCGAAGGCAGCCTGGTGGACATCGGCTCCGTGATGTTCCTGATCGCCCTGTCCGCGATCTTCGGCTACGGCATCGTGTTCGAACGCGTCCCGGAGGCGATATCCGCCTGGATGCTGAACCTGACCGACAGCCCGAATGTCGTGATGGTGATCATCGTGCTCTTCATCCTGCTGGCCGGCACCTTCATGGAAGGATCGGTGCTGATCATCATGCTGACACCCATCTTCCTGCCGCTGGTGATGGAGTACGACATCGACCCGGTCCATTTCGGCCTGGTCTTCATCATTGCCGCCACCATCGGCAACTTCACTCCGCCGGTCGGCGCGGCGATGTTCGTCGTCTGCCAGATCCTGCGCTGCCCGATCGGCGTCTACACCCGGGAGTCGCTGCCCTTCCTGCTGGCGGTCTCCGCGGTGTCGCTGCTGCTGATCTTCGTGCCGGAGGTGGTGTTGTGGCTGCCGGACCTGATCTTCGGGAAGGACCTCTGGTAACCGCCATGGGCCTTCGCGGTGCGACGGCGGTAAGGCTAGATATGCCCGAGGACGCGCTTCGGGAGGTACGGCGCCTCCAGCCTGCGAGCCTCGTCGGAGGTTAGCTCCTCGTCGGGGGCCGAAGCAATGTCCTCCAGCTGCCCAATGCTCGCCGGGCCTACGATCGGCGCGGTGACGCCGCCTGAAGCCGAGGTCGAGGAAAGAAGCCATGCGCACGCCACGCGAGCGCGACTCCAGTTGCGCTCGCTCGCGACCTCCCCGACCACTCTCGCCACCGCAGCGTCCGACTCCCCCGAGTAGTACTGCCTTCGAAGCGGATCCGCGGAGCGCCTCCGGTCCGGCGCTTCAGGCACGGCAGACGCCGGATCCTCCGTGAGGAAGCCTCGGGCGAGCGGACTCCACGGAATGCATCCCACGCCCTGGTCCCGCAGCAGCGGCAGCATCTCGCGCTCTTCCTCCCGGTAGGCGAGGTTGTAGTGGTTCTGCATCGCCACGAAGCGCGTCCACCCGTGGCGCTCTGCCACCTGCTGTGCCTTGGCGAACTGCCACGCCCACATGCTGGAGGCCCCGAGGTACCGCACTTTCCCGGCCTTCACGACGTCATGGAGCGCTTCCATGAACTCGTCGACCGGTGCGTCATAGTCCCAGCGGTGGATCTGGTAGAGGTCGATGTAGTCGGTGCCCAGGCGACGCAGCGAGGCATCCACAGCGGCGATAACTCGCTTGCGAGACAGCCCCTGCTGGTTCGGACGCCTTGCCCTGGCGAGTGACGCCAGATCCTGGCCGGACGCGAACGCCATTGAAACCGGGTTATAGAGCTTGGTCGCGATGACTACTTCGTCCCGGGTGCCGAACTCTCGTACGAACTGGCCAAGCAGCCGCTCGGACTCGCCAGCCGAATAGGTGTCGGCGGTATCGAAAAAGTTGATTCCCAATTCGAAAGTGCGGCGCATCACTGGCCGCGCCTCCGATTCGCCGAGGATCCACGGCCGCCATTGCGGCGCCCCGATTCCCATCATGCCGAGGCAGATCCTTGAAACCTGAAGACCGGTGCGCCCTAACCGCGTGTACTGCATTCTCGTACCGCCCTACACGAACTCGGATGGATCCGCGCCGCGGACGCACTCACCGTTCCGTGGCCTCATCTTCGGTCCGGAAGCGATTCCTGAATCCGGCAGCGGCAGGAAGATCGAGCAGGGTCAGGGCCAGCGCCTGCGCTCGCGGCACGAGGCTGTCGATCTGGCAGTACTCCCGCTCGGTATGGACATTGCCACCCACCGGACCAACCGCGCACAAGGTGGGCACGCCAACGGAGGCGGTCAAGCCGCTATCGGCGGAGCCGCCGGTGAACTCGCCTTCCACTGCAAACCCGAGCGATGCAGCAGAAGCCTGGTAGGCCTTGAGCAGGTGCTCCCCCGCGGCCGATGGTGTCAATGGCAGGAACATGCCCTCACGGGTCACCCGTCCACAGGTGCAGGCGATCGCCTCTCGCTCGACGATCTCCCTGATTTTCGTGCGCAACGCTTCAGGGTCGACGTCTCCGGGGAACCGCACATCCAGCTGGCCGGCGGCGAAATCTGCCACCGTATTGACCGACATGCCTCCCCTCACCGTGCCGACGTTGGCCGAAACTCCCACCCTGGAATCCGCGAGCGCATGCAGGTCGAGAATCTTCCTCGCGATCGCCGCGATCGCGCTGGCGCCCTTCTCCGGGTTGACGCCGGAGTGCGCCGCGACGCCCGAGACCTCGAAGTCGACGAAAAGGGCCCCCTTGCGGCCGGTCACCACGTTGCCCGTCGGCCGGCCGGGCTCGCTGTTGAAGGCAGCCCGGGCGCCCTTGGCCAGCGCCTTCGTCAGCTCCCGAGATGCAGGCGAAGCGATCTCCTCGTCACCCGTGAGCAGCAACCTGATCGGATTCGGATTGCCGCCCAGCTCGGCGAATGCCAAAGTGACAAAGACGTTCATGACCAGCCCCGCCTTCATGTCAGCCACGCCGGGCCCGTAGGCTGTCGGCCCCTCGGTACGGAAAGGCCGGCGTACCGCAGTCCCCGCGGGGAACACGGTATCCATGTGGCCGAGCAGCAGCACGTGAGGACCCGCCGACGCATCCCCCGGTGGCAGCTCGGCCGAGATACAGTCGCCGTGCCCACTCATCGGATGCGTGGTGACCTCCAGCCCGGACGCCTGGAGGCGCTCCCGAAACAGCCGCGCAACCCGATCGACCCCGTCCTTGTCCGCGCTGCCGCTATCGATATTGACCGCCGCCTCCAGGAGCTCCAACATCTCTGCGTGCTTCCGTGCAAGCCAGGCGGTGAGTGACCGGGCGAGGCTGCTGCGGCTCATCGCTTGCTCATCACTGGGCTTCAATGCCGGAGGCGCTCATCACCTTCTTCCAGGTCGCCACCTGCTTCTCCACGAATGCCTTGAACTCGGCGCTGGTTCCGCCCACCGGGCGCGTTCCCATCTCCAGCAGCCGATTCCTGACCTCGGGCATCTTCAGTACCTCGTTCACTGCGGCATTGAGCTTCTGGATGATCGCATCCGGCGTCCCGGCCGGGGCGGCGAATCCCAGCCACGACTCGGCTTCGAACCCCGGCACACCGGACTCGGCCACCGTAGGCACGTGCGGGGCGGCGGGCGAACGTTGGGCACTGCTGACGGCGATTGCCTTGAGCTTCTTCGATTGGACCAGCGGCCACGCCCCCGGCATCGAGTCGAAGACCATCGTGATGACGCCTCCGATGACGTCCATGTCCGCAGGCGCGCTCCCCTGGTACGGCACGTGGAGGACCTGGATGCCGGTCATAGATTTCAGCATCTCCATGAACAGGAACATCGACGATCCGGCACCCGCGGATCCGTAGCTGAGCGCCTTCGGGTCCGCCTTCGCGGCCTTGATGATGTCCTGCAGCGAGTTGAACGGCGAGTTGACGTTGACCACCAGTACATTGGTGCTGGCGATCGTCTGCACGATCATCTCGAAATCCTTCACCGGATCAAACGGCATGTTCTTGATCAGTGCGGGATTGGCGCCGAAATTGTTGATCGCGGCAACGATCAGGGTGTATCCGTCCGGAGCGGATTGAGCGACGTGGCTTGCCCCGAGGTTGCTGTTCGCCCCCGGACGGTTTTCCACCACCACGTTCTGACCAAGCTTCGCGCCCAGATGCTGGGCGATCAACCGGGTCGCGACGTCGGTCTGGCCCCCCGGCGGGTTGGCCACGACGATCCGGATCGGCTTGGATGGATAGGCAGACTGCGCATTGACGCTCATTGCGAGCGCGAATACGGCGACGCCCTTCAGCAGATTCGTCCACATCTTCATAGTTGCTCCGATTGAAAGACCAAGGGACTACCAGGTTGAGCTGCTGAGACTGGATCCGCCGCAGACATGCAGTACTTGACCCGTGATGTAGTCGCTTTCCCGATCCGCGAGAAAAAGCACGGCTCGGGCGATGTCGTCGGGCGTGCCGGCGCGGCCGACCACCACCGCGTCGACCAGCTTCCTGGCGACTTCTGGCGGATTGTTCTTCTTGAAGAGCTCGGTCATCACCGGGCCGGGTGAGATTGCGTTGACCGTGATTCCGAAAGCGCCGAGCTCCATCGCCCAGGTGCGCGTCAATCCGACCATGCCCGCCTTGGTCGACGAGTAGACCGTTCGGGCCTTCTTGCCGAGGATCGAGCGCGAGGAGATGTTCACGATCCGGCCGAAGCGGCGCGCCTTCATCCCTTTGGTGACCTCCTGGGTCAATATGAGGGGTGCCCTGAGATGCAGGTTCACGCCGCGATCAAAGTCCTCGTCGCTCACCGCATCCAGGTCACCGGGCAGCGGCGTGCCGGCGTTGTTCACCAGGCAATCCACCGGGAACCCGGCGGCGATATCCCTGGCAGCCGCCCGTGTCTCGGCAGGGTCGGACAGGTCGGCCCGGTGAAAGTGGTAGGCGCCCTCACGGGAACCCGTTGGCGGGTTGATGTCGATATTGATCACCCGCGCGCCTCCCTCGAGGAAGCGGCGCACGATGCCTTCGCCGATGCCTGCGCTGCCACCGGTGACGATGACCGTCATGGATTGCTTCATGTGTTGTCTGCTGTCGCTTCGTTCGAGGTGCGGACCGGCACGCCTGCCAGTGATCCCGTGATGTAGCCACGCTGAAAGGCCGGATCCACCGGGCGTACGCCAGCCCGGTTCAGCCAGAGCCGATACAGACGGCGCTTTCGTTCCTGCCCAGGGTAGTCCTCGTAGTGCGTTCGCCAATGGACTGTCGTGTAGTTGTTCAACAGCTGTATGTCACCAGGTTCGAAAGTCATCTCCAGGCGGAACTCGTCGCTGCGCGCCAGCTCGACGATCCGATCCAGCACCGCCATCTCCTGGGCTGGAACCGGCGTGCGCATCAACTGCTCCGCCGTCTTGACCGTGCTGGCATTGAACACACAGCTCAACACGCCTTCGAAGACTCTGTAGACGGGGATCGGCACCGGCGTGCAACCGTGCGGTATGTCGTCGGCAGCGTCGCCCCGCAGGTCATGGTGAAACCCACGATAGAGACACTCCATCTCGTCCGGGCGCTCCTCGAGCAGGCGGTTGTAGATCGCGGTCGTGCTGGCGATCCGGCTCACCCCCCCGCGCATGGCGCCGCGTATGCACAGGAGCGCGACGACGTCAGACGGGTCGCTGTGCGGTCGCTGCTCGGCGTTCGTCAGCGACGGCTTCACGCCGGGCGTGCTCGCATCCAGGCCCAGGTCGGTGATCACCGCGATCGGGTCTCCCGCCCGGTTCTGGGTGATCGCGCTTCCCCAATGGCAACCGAGCCCCCAGAAGATCGTGCGGATGGTCGGGTCGTCATGCCGAGCCACCGGCAGCCCGCGCAGAAGGACGAAGCCGCGGCCGTGAGACACCTCGTCCATCAGCGCCGCCAGCTTGGGCGCCAGCGTCGGTAGCGGGAACTCCGCGGCTCCAAACTCGGCCGCGCCGATACCCTGACTGCGCAGCGCCTGCGCCGCGGCCTCCAGCTCGGCGCGGTCGGTCGGCGACAGACGAACGATCCACTCGTCGCTCTTGGCCAGGTCCGCCGCCCGCCAGGCGGAAGCGCTTCGCACTGCGCTCATGTGGATTGCCATGCCGAACTCCTGCGGGCGAGGGAATGCGTAGCCTACGGTAGCCTACCCCCCTAGAATATTCACTACCTTACAATGGAGCCGTCCATGAGCGGAGCAATCGGCTCCAACTGTCGAGATCGGAAGATCCAGGCGTTCAAGGCCAGTGCCTGGTTCGGCAACTTCCCGCCGGAGGCTGTCGAGGCACTCGCCGACGCCGGGGTGATCCGGCTGTTGAGGGATCGCGAGTGCCTCTTTCGTGCCGGCGACCTGTCCGCGGGCATTGCGCTGATTCTGCGCGGCGGCATCCGCAGCGGCTCCCTTTCGGCCGACGGCCACGAGTTCGCGTTCTCGCTGCTGAAGCCCGGCGCTATCGTCGGGCTGGTGGCTGCGCTGGACGGGCTGGGTTCGGTCAACAACGCGACCGCGCACGGCGAGACCGAGGTCCTGGCCATTCCACGCCAGGCCTTCCTGCAGGTATTCGAGCGAGAGCCGGCGCTTTACCGCCATGTCGTGGACATGCTTTGCTACCGGATGCGCAAGGCTTATTACACCCTCGACGAAATGGCCCTGGTTCCGCTGCGCCAGCGCTTGGCGCGCCAGATCTGCACGCTCGTCCTTGCCCAGCACGGAGGCACGAGCCCCGATGGCGAGGTCTCGCTTGATCTCACCCAGAATGATCTCGCGACCCTGCTGGGCGCCACCCGACCCATCGTGAATCGGGCGATCAAGGAGCTGGAGGACGAAGGCCTCATCGCCGCCGGCTATCGCAAGCTGGTCGTTCGCGACTTTCCCGTCTTGTACTCGCGGTGCGTACAGCAGAAGCTGTTCGCACTTTGAGCGCCCTCAGCTCAGCGGCCGCTCTGCCACTGCCGTTCCACCTGCAGGACATCATCCCCTTCGAGCTGGACGCCGAAGGCGGTCGCCATCAGGCCCAATGCCCGATAGTAGGTGGCTGACATGACGATGTCCGTCACCTGCCGCGGTGTCCAATGGTCGCGCAAGCGAGAGAAGCTTGCATCGCTTACCGAACCCGCGGAGAGTAGCTCGCCGACAAAGCCGGCGATCGCCTGCTCGGCGGGCGGAAGGCTGGCCGGAAGGCGCCCGGCTTCGATGTCCTGGATCGCGTCCTCCGGGATTCCGGCCTGGGCCGCGAGCGGGCGGTGATGATCCCATTCGTATGGCACGCCTCTCGCCGCGCAAAGAATGGTGAGCTCCCGCAGCCGCTCACTGAGGTCGGTACGGTACTTCACATACTCGCCGACCCGCGCGAAGTGCCGCAGGCCGCCCGGTGCGTGGGCCAGCGAGCGCAGCGCGTTCGAGACGAAGCCTCGGCTGGCGCGAATCTCGGCAAAGACCGACGCGACCTCGGGATCCTGTTCATTCGCGGGCGGCAGGCGGGATGGCATCACGATCGTGTCCTTGCGGGAGGTGAGCGAGCCATCATAGTTACGCGAGGCGGCTGCGACAGTCTCCTGGATGACATTCCCGAGCCCGAGTGCTTCAGCTCGCCCCGGCCCGGCCGATCCGGTTCCACACGTTGTAGCTTCCCGTCGGCAGGCGCATCGGCAGGCGCTTGACCTCACGCTGGCTCGTCGTGTCGAAGGCCACGACGGCGCCGTCGACTTCCGGCACGGTCGCAAGCGCATAGCCACCATCCCGGCTGAACTCGACATGTCCCAGCGAGCGACCGATCTGGTGCACCTCGCCTGCCGGAACCAGCTCCTGCTTGTCGATCAGCGTGATGGTGCCGCGCGCTCCCGGATCCGTGCGGAAGTCGGCCCAGACGTGTCGCGAACCCTTGTGGCTGCTCAGGTGTGCGGCCGAGCCCGGCATCGTGATCGTCCTGGCGACCCGCCAGCTGCCCGTATCCACCACGGTCACTTCGGCGTTGTCCGGGCTGGAGAATGCGAGCATCGCGCCTTCGCGGCGGGTGAAGCCGACGCCCGCCTGAACCAGCGGCGTCCCGCGCGTCGGGATGACCGAAATGGCCCGCCGGACATCGAAGTTCACCACGGTGGCCCGGGAGGGCCCGTCGGCTGTGCGGCTGGCGGCGCCGATCGCGTATCGACAACGCGGCTCGAACAGCAGTGCCTCGATCGGCGCCTCCAGCGGGATGCGCCGCAACCCCAGGTAGCCCGGCTTGGCGATGGCCTCGCCCATCCTGTAGTCGTGCACCAGCCCGTCGAAGATCGGTTCGGCCCCGGTGTCGTAGGAAATCTCCCAGGCCTCGGGGAGGTCCTTCAGCGTCACGATGAAGCTGCGCCGCGCGGCCGCGTGATACACGGCTGCGGCACGGGACTCGCGCCTGCCATCGAGCGTGGTCACCGGGTAGCTACGCTCCGGTCGCAGGTCCGGATCGAGCAGCGCAAGGGTCCTGGGCGCGGCGTTGGCCACCATCACCCAGCGTCCGTCGCCGGATACCGCGAGGCCGCTCGTATCGAGCCCTGCCCTCGCCTCGGCGACGATCGCGAGGTTCCAGATGTCGTACTTCACGATCCAGCCGTCGCGTGACGCCGCAAGGAAGTAGCGGCCATCCGGCGTGAAGACGGGAGAACCCAGGACCGGGCGTGACCGGAAGCGATGGAAGACCTCGAGGCGGTCGCCATCGACCAGCGACACATGGTCCCCGTCGGCTTCGACCACGACGAACACGTTCATCGGATCGGCCTGCCATTGCGGCTTGGCGGTCCGTGCTGCCGCACCGGTCGTCGAACGGCCGGCGATCGCGAAGAGGGCGCCCGCGGCGCAGAGCTCGCGCCGGCGCGCCCCGCGGCCGGTGGAAGCTACAGCTTCAGGATCCACTCCACCACGGCTTTCAGGTCCGCGTCGTTGATCTTCGCGGGCGGATTGGGCGGCATGGGGATCGGGCCATAGACGCCCGAGCCGCCCTTGCGGACCTTCTGCATGAGCTCGTCGGTGGCGTCCTTGCCCTTGTACTTGGCCGAGACGACGGTATAGGCCGGACCGACCAGCTTCTTGTCCACCGAATGGCAGGCCGTGCAGCCCGCTTTCTTGAGGGCCTCCTCGGGAGCGGCCGCGTGTGCCCCGAACCCTACCAGGAGTGCGCCTGCCAGCAGCAATGTCTTCATGTCGTTCCTGTCGCTCCGAATCAATGGAAACTAGTAGACGTCGTGCTGCGTATTGTGCACGTTGAAGTGGCCTGTCGGGGTGATGATCCGCGGATCCTTGATCACGGCCTTCGGCTTCAGCGTCTTGTCGTCGACGACGACCAGCGCGGATTGCTTGTCCTTCGCCGACCACACCGAGAACCAGACCTCGTCCCCGGCCATGTTGAACTCCGGCTGGACCACGCGCTTCGCCCCGCCATCGTCGGCCAGGCCCGCCCATTCGGCGATCGGCAGCACCGTGAACCCCTTGTCGAGATTGTCGATATCGAAGACCGCGACGGATTGAGCGATCTTCGGGTCAGGGTTGAGCGGCGTGTCCGAATAGAGGTGCCGTGACTTGGGATGGCTCTTGATGAACAGCGCGCCGCCGCCCTGGCCCTTCAGCGTCTGGACCACCTTGAAGGCATGCTCCTTGTGGCCCTTCGGATCCGTGCCGATCAAGGAGATGGTTTCGTCGCCCAGGTGACCGGTCGCCCAGACCGGCCCGAACTTCGGGTGCACGAAGTTCGCGCCCCGGCCCGGGTGCGGTATCGGACCGACGTCCACGATGGCGGTGACCTTGGTATCCTTGGCGTCGATCACGCCGATCTTGTTGCTGTTGTTTGCCGCCACCATGAAGTAGCGCTTGCTGGAATCCCAGCCGCCGTCATGCAGGTAGCGAGCGGAACCGAGCTCCGTGATCTTCAGCGACTCGATGTCCGAATAGTCGACCATCAGCGTCTTGCCGGTCTCCTTGACATTGACGATGAACTCTGGCTCATAGTGGGAGGCCACGATGGACGCGACCCGCGGCTCGGGATGGTACTCCTGGGTATCGACGGTCATGCCGCGCGTGGACACGATCTTGAGCGGCTCCAGCGTGTCGCCATTCATCAGGACGAACTGCGGCGGCCAGTAGGCGCCGGCAATGGCCAGCTTGTCGGTGAAGTCACCGTCCTCGCCCTTGTACTTGGAGGTCTCCACCGACCGGGCCTCGAGCCCGACGCGCACTTCCGCGACGTTGTCCGGCTTGGGCATCCACAGGTCGATCATGTTGACCCGGCCGTCGCGGCCGATGACGAAAAGGTAGCGCCCCGAAGCCGACGTGCGCGAGATGTGCACCGCATAGCCGGTCTTGACGATGTTGATGATCTCCTTGGTATCGCCATCGATCAGCGCGACCTCGCCGGTATCGCGCAAGGTAGTGGAGAAGATGTTGGCGATGTTGTAGTCGTTCATCTTCCGGGTCGGCCGGTCCTCGGGCTTCACCATGACTTTCCAGGTGCCCTTCATGTCCGCCATGCTCCACTCCGGCGGCTGCGGGGGATCATGCTGGATGTAGCGGGCCATCAGGTCGACCTGCTTCTCGGTCATCTCTCCCGAGGTCTGCCAGTTGGGCATGCCGGCGGGTGACCCGTAGGCAATGAACACCTTCAGGTATTCGGTTCCCTTCTCCACCGTGAGGTCCGGCGTCAGCGGCTTTCCGGTTGCACCCTTGCGCAATACGCCGTGGCAGCCGGCACAGCGTTCGAAGTAGATCTTGCGCGCTTCCTCGAACTCGGCGACGCTCAGGGGCGGCGCCTTGGGGTTGAGGCTCTGGACCATCGGCTCTTCCGCGAGCGGGGAAGGCTGGCCCTGGTAGGCCTGGCCCAACGGATCCACATGCTCTTCCGGTTTCTGCGCCTGCGCCGTGAGATGCAACCCTCCCAGCAACGCTACACTGGCAATCAGTCGAATCGCTTTCATGGTCTTCCCTCGATAGCCGTTCGGGTCCGCGCAACTGACAAGTGAACCAGGATCTTCATCTTAACTGCGATTGCGCTGACTGGGATCACCCGGGCTGTTTCCCGTCGCTTAACTTGATCTCGGTCAAATCGCGTCGACCTGCGCTCCCCGTATCGGGTGCCTTCCCGGCCATTGGCGCCATTGCGGCCTGTCGGTCGATCCTGCCTCTCGCACTGTTCTTTTGCAGTGCCGCGCACGCCCAGGGGAGCCCCGACGGGTCGCCCGGGCCGGCAGAAACGTTAACGACGCTACAGACCGTCGTGGTCAGCGGTTCCCGCAGCGAGCAGCCCCAGGATGACCTGCCGGTCTCCATCGATGTCCTGGATGCCGGCGAGCTCGAGAAGCGCCAGGTGACCGATATCCGGGACGCCGTCCGGCCGCTGCCCAACGTTACCGTCAGGCGCGCGCCGGCGCGTTTCAACGTGACCGGCCCGGGCAATCCGACGGGGCGCGATGGCAATGCGGGGTTCAATATCCGCGGACTCGGCGGCGATCGCGTCCTGATCCTGGTCGACGGCATCCGGCAGCCGCGCAGCTACATCAACGGAAGCAACGCCTTTGGCCGCGATACGGTGTCGCTCGGCCTGCTCAAGCGGATGGAGCTGGTTCGCGGACCCAGCTCCGTGCTCTACGGCTCCGATGGCCTGGCCGGCATGGTCAACTTCATCACCCATGAGCCGGCCGATTTCCTCGTCGGCGCCGATCGGGAGCGGCGCGCCCTCGGTGGCAGGGTGGCCGCCGGCTGGAGTGGCGACGACGACGGGCTGACCGTTGCCGCCACGGTGGCGGGACAGGGCAGCAGCGTCGCCCAGTGGCTGCTGACCGGCACGGCGCATCGGGATCACGGCCTGGAGAACATGGGGAGCAACGATTCGGCCAGTGTCGATCGCACCACGCCCAATCCGCAGACCAACCGCGACGGCTCCTTGCTCGGCAAGGTCGTGCTGCAACCCGACGCGCGGCAGAAGCATGTGCTGGCGCTGGAGCATGCGCGTCGGCGTTCCGAGACGGAGCTGCTTTCCAGCCGCGCCAAGCCCCCGCTGGTTGCCTCGTCGGTGGTCGCGGAGGACGCGGAGCAGACCGTACGGCGCAACCGGATCAGCTGGCAGGCCCGCTACTCAATCGACGCCGCCTGGATCGACGAGATCCAGACCCTTGCGGGTTGGCAGCGATCGACGGCGCGGGATGACGGCCGGACCGTGCGCAACGACGGGGGCATACGCGTGCGCGATCTCTCGTATCAGGAGCGCGCATGGCAGGCCGGCGTTCACGCGAGCAAGACGCTGCCCCTGTCGAGCCAGTGGCTGCAGAAGCTTACCGTCGGTATGGACTACGTGCGCACCGATGTCACCAGCTGGGCCGACGGCTTCGACCCGCCGCCGCTGCCCGCCTACCGTCCCCGCAAGTACTTTCCCGACACGCGTGAGACGAGCACCGCGCTGTTCGTGCAGGACGAGTTCGTGAGCGACCGGTGGATCATCACGCCGGGCGTGAGATTCGAGCGCTTCGACCTCGCCGCCGACAGCGGCAATGGCTACTCGCCGCCTTCCCCCACGCCGGCCACTTCGCTCTCCGGCAGCAACGTCTCGCCCAAGTTGGGGATCCTCTACCGCGCCACGCCGCAGTGGAGCGTCTTCGGCTCCTACGCCAGCGGCTTTCGGGCACCCAACGCAGCCCAGGTGAACGGCTTCTACGAGAACCCGACGCCGACGACCTTCGCGAGGCTGTTGTCGAATCCGGACCTGAAGCCGGAGACCAGCCGCAACCTCGAGCTGGGCTTGCGCGGGCGGCTCGACCGGGTGAGCCTCGAGGCAGCGGTGTTCCATGGCCGCTTCGAGGACCTGATCGTCGACAAGAAGTCCCTGGGCGGCAGCGGCGTGGCGGGCGATCCGCTCGTCTTCCAGTCCGTCAACGTCGACAGCGCGACGATCCGCGGCTTCGAGCTCAAGGGTCGCGTGGATTGGGGCCGGCTGGCCGGCGGTTGGCTCAGCACGCCATTTGCCTATGGCCAGGTGAGCGGCAAGGACCGGGCCACCGGCCGGCCGCTCAACTCCATCGATCCCGCGCAGCTGGTGCTTGGACTCATGTACGAGACGGCGCAGTGGTCCTGGCGACTGGACGCCACGCACCACTGGGCAAAGACCGAGGGCGACATGGAGAGTCCGTATCTGGCCAGGCCGGTCACGCCGCCTCGGGTCCGCCAGTTCACCGTACCTTCGGCCACCACGTTGGACCTGTCCGTCCAGTGGCGGATCCGCAGGGATCTTCGCGCGAACTTCGCCATCGGCAACCTGACCGATCGCAAGTACTGGCGGTGGTCGGATGTGCAAGGCCTCGCCGCGGATTCTCCGGTGATCGACGCCTTCAGCCAGCCCGGCAGGCACCTGCTCCTTTCAGTGGTGAAGGATTTCTGAAGAAGCCTCCTGAGCAGCCGGATCGGCGGAATCCTTACTCCACTCAGCCGCCCCACGCCCTCAGATTCACGAACTCGCGCCACGTCCGCGGCCCGTGCGTGAGGAACGTCGGATCCGGCTCGTGCCGATAGCCTTCCCGCTCCCGGGCCACCCGGTCCTTCACATGCTTCTTCAGCACGTCCGGCGGAATCGAATAGACCTTGACCGCGTTCAATCCGAACACCTTGGCCCGCAGCGCCGGCGTGATCTCCGGATAGCCGTGCTTCTCGCGCAGCTCGGGCGCGATCTGGAAGGTGCGAAACGCCTGGATCTGGTCCTGGGGCGAGCCGTACCAGACGGAGTCGGTGCCCCAGAGCGCATTGTCCTCGCCGCAGTGCTTGAGGAGCTTGCCGAGCGCATGGGCGGCGGCGTCGGGATCGCGCATCAGGAAGCGCCAGGTCGAGCCGAGCTCGGCGAACACGTTGGCGCCCGGCTGGATGCCATTGGCCTGCAGGCTGGTCACCAATGCATCGATTCCGTCGCTCCGGGTCGGGTCGTGCGGCCCTTCCGGCTTGCCCGCGACGAAGCCGGAGTGATAGATCAGGAAGTTCACGTCGGGATAGCGCTTCGCGACCCGCCCGACATCCACGCAGGTCGAATGCTCGTACGACCGCTCCCCGAAAGGCAGCCCCTTGTGGATCGCAATGTTCCTGATGCCCAGCCGGCGTGCCTTCTCGATCAGCCGGATGCCGGGCTCGTCGTCCAGGAAGAAGCCGCGTCCGTCGGGTCCCCATTGGGTATAGGTCTTCCAGGCGGCGATCCGGTGGCGCGACGCGAGCTCGTCCATGCCTTCCAGGTCGCCGGGTTGGTTGGGATTCACCCGCCCATGGATCAGCAGCCGATGCGTGCCGTCGAGCTTCTCGACGATGCGCGCGGTGGCCTGCGCCTCCTCGATGGTGAGCGGCTCGCCCTCGCGGGTCGACGGCACGAAGGACAGAACCATCAGGTCCGTGTCGGAGTCCATGAACACGTCCTTCACGAACTGGTCGGGACCGACGCAGTTCAGGTAATCGAGGTTGCCGGCGCCGCGGTGCGGCGCGCAACTGCTGCGGTCGGTCGCGAACCGCAGCGGCTTCGCGCCGGCGGGCAGGGTCTTTAGCCAGGCACCGGTCGGATTCACGAAGTGGCCCTGCACGTCGAAGACGAACTCCTTGCCATCCACGGCCGAGCGGGCCGCGAGCTGGTCGAGCGGCGCCTCTTCGGGCAGCTGGAAGAAGCCGCCGGTGCGTCCCGCGGCGGCATAGGCCGCGTTGAAGCTCGCGAGCGTGCTGGCAACCCCGCACGCGGAGACAAGGAAGCTCCTGCAGTCCATGCCCAGGCGCCGTGATCGTGTCGTCGCCTCTTCCAGTGCGAGGCGCCTCGCGTGGCGATGGATCGCTTCCAGCGGCACTGGCGCGAACTCGCCGTTGGTCGTCGTATCGAGCTTGACCGGGAGCCGCAGCCCTTCGGGGTCGTTCCGGAATCTCATGTCTCTCCCTTTCACGGACCGGCGCGACGCACGGCGCGAAGACGACTCGTGCCCGTCCCGCGCAGGATATGCCTCGAGGCGAAATCCCGGCTAGTGACGTGGGGACGCAGGCTCGGTGCGAGGGTCAGATGAGCATGATCTCGGGATGGTACCGAGCGATCACCGCGTCGTGCGTCAGCAGTTTCATCGGCTCCGTCAAGGCCTGCGCTACCAGCATTCGATCGAATGGGTCGGCATGGATCCGGGGGAGATCCTCTACCGCGGCGGCGTGCTCCGGACGCACGTCAAGCCAGCGGTAACCTGCCAGTCGACAGTAATCCAACGCTTCCTTGCCCGATAGGGGCATGTCGCCACGGGCCAGTCCGTGCTTGATCGAAATTTTCCAGATCGAGACGGCGCTGACCCATACGCCGTTCCGTTCGTCACCGATCAGCGCTCGCGCTTCGGCAGACAGCGCGGCATCGTCCACCAGCGCCCACAAGACCACATGCGTGTCGAGAAGGATCTGCATGCAAGCTCAAGCAACGCCAAAGAGCTTCGAGACCTCCTCGTTATGGGCATCGATCGTCTTCGGAACCTTGAATCGGCCCCGGGCAGCGCCCAGTCGCTTCTCTGCGCCGCGGTACTCGATCGGAACCAGCTTCGCGGCCGGCTTTCCGTTTCGAGCGATGACGATCTCGCGCTCGGCCGCACTCTCCACCGCCTCGACAAGGCGTGAGAGTGAAGACTTGGCTTCAAGCATGTTGACCGTAGCCATGGGAAAACCTTCGCTTAGCTAAGTCTGGCTAATGGTAGCACCTGGGGGTTCCTTGTGCAACCTCCCTCCTACTTCGGTAACCCGCGACACCCCATCAACAGTGAGTCGTGGGTGACATTCACTCGCCGAGCGGGACGCGGAACTCCCGATGGATTCGCTCCTTCGGCGGGCAGCCGGCCCGATCGAAACGAACGGCCACTGTCCAATCCGCAGCATTCCGGATGACGTTGATCGTGGCGAATCCATCGCCGGTCTGCGGATACCAGGCACTCACGGAGCAGGTGTACTCGTCTTGCCCATGACGGAACCGGAACCGCTCGATATTCGCGAAGTCCGCCTCGATGCCGTTGGCGAACGGATAGGGCGCGTAGAGCGCGGAGCTGTGGATGGAATGGGCGACCACGACCTTTGGAGATCCTTCTTGCTCGATCCTGATCGCGGTGACGTTGGAGACATGCTCGTCGCCGGACAGGAACACCAGGTCATCGCGTCCCCGGCTGTAGACACCGGCCAGCAATCGATGCAGCGATGCCGGATAGCCATCCCAGGCATCCGAGCGCAGGGCGGCTGCCGCGTTGGATTCGCTGCCGTCGAGACGCCGGTCGCCTCCCGTGGTGCCGTACCGGACCTCGAGGCGCCGGGGCAGCACCATGGAGCCGGATACCAGGAACTTCGGCCCGTCGCCGGTGGTGTCGGCGAGCCATCGGTCCAGTTCCTCCTCCTGTCCGGGCCCCAGGATGCCGGCCTTCCCGACCGTTCCGACCTCACGTGGGGAGCGTTCGCTCCTCGCGTCGGCGAAGAAGCACGGAAAGCCGTTGATCCGGCCCGCCGCGTCCCATAGCGCGGGCTCGTTGCCTTTGGGTGGATCCGTGTCGCGCTGGTTGCGCAGGTAGGCGCGTATTCCGAGCTTCCTCACGTCGTCCCGGCATTCCCTGGAAGCCGGCGGCGAGGGCGCCCAGTTGTCCTCGATCTCGTGGTCGTCCAGGCGCATGACCGCCGGCAGGCGTGAGAGCACCAGCCGGGGCCCCCTTGCCCCGAACGCCGCCTGATAGGCGAGGCGGAACCGATCGTCCGCGACCTTGGGATCGAAGAGGCCTGCGGTTGCATCCACGTAGACCTGGTCGCCGGCGAGGATGAGTTCGGTCGGCACCGGTCCAGGACGCCTGCCCTCGAGGACGGCGAGCAGCCGCAGGTACGACGCGTCGGCAGGCCCTTCGCGCGCCTTGTCCGGCACGCCCGGCGGGGTGCGGTCCAGCATGCCGCCGGGGTACTGGC
>JAEWEW010000174.1 GCA_023389175.1 Pseudomonadota bacterium
AGAGAGAACAGGGATCTGCTGGTAGGCCTCGACATCGGCACCTCGAAGGTGGTGACGATCGTGGCCGAGATGCACGGCGACGGCCAGTACGAGGTCGTCGGCATCGGGCAGCACGAGTCGCGCGGACTGAAGAAGGGCGTGGTGGTCGACATCGAGAAGACGGTCGCGTCCATCCAGGCAGCGCTCGAGGAAGCCGAGCTCATGGCGAGCTACAAGATCCGCACGGTCGTGACCGGCATCGCCGGCAGCCATGTGCGCAGCTTCAACTCGATCGGGATGGTGGCGATAAAAGACAAGGAGGTGACCGAAGCGGACGTGCAGCGGGTCACCGAGACCGCGAAGGCGGTCAACATCCCGACCGACCAGCAGATCCTGCACGTGCTGCCGCAGGAATACATCATCGACGGCCAGGAGGACATCCGCGAGCCGGTCGGAATGAGCGGCGTGCGCCTGGACGTCAAGGTGCACATCGTGACCGGCGCGGTCTCGGCGGTGCAGAACATCATCAAGTGCGTGCGCCGCTGCGGCCTCGAGGTGCAGGACCTGATCCTGCAGCCGCTCGCGGCGAGCAGCGCGGTGCTGACCGCCGACGAGAAGGAGCTCGGCGTCGCCCTGGTGGACATCGGCGGCGGCACCACCGACATCGCGGTGTTCGTCGGCGGCGCGATCCGCCATTCAGCGGTGCTGCCGGTCGCCGGCGACCAGATCACCAACGACATCGCCATGGCGCTGCGCACGCCCACGGCCGATGCCGAGGACATCAAGCTGCGCCACGGGCTCGCCAAGCAGGTGCTCGCGAATCCGAGCGACAAGATCGAGGTGCCCGGCATCGGCGACCGCGGGCCGCGCTCGCTCTCCAAGCAGGCGCTCGCGGCGGTGATCGAGCCGCGGGTGGAGGAGCTCTTCTCCATGGTGCAGCAGACCATCCGGGAGTCCGGCTACGAGGAGGCGATCTCCTCGGGCATCGTCATCACCGGTGGCTCGAGCCTCTTGCCCGGCATGGCCGAGCTCGCCGAGGACATCTTCTTGAAGCCGGTGCGCGTGGGCGCGCCGGAGTATGACGGGCCCCTCTCCGATGTGGTGAGGACCCCAAGGTTTGCCGCCGCGATGGGACTGGTCGAGGAAGCTCGCCAGATCCGTCTGCGGGGGCGCAAGGTTGCGGAGCAATCGGGTTCGTTCAAGGACACGATGCGTCGCATGAAGGAGTGGTTCCTTGGCAATTTCTAGGGACCCTTCCTTCGCTCTCGAGCGCGTACTCCTGCCCGGTGTCGCGCTCACCAGCCGAGGCGGATACGCCGAAGGCTGTTTCGTTCAACCAGGAGGCCACAAGAAATGACTTTCAAGATGCTTGAATCGGATCTGGACGGTGCCGTCATCAAGGTCGTCGGAATCGGCGGCGGCGGCGGCAATGCGGTGAACCACATGGTGAACCGCGGGGTCCAGGGGGTGGAGTTCATCGCCATCAACACCGACCGGCAGGCGCTCGGTCGCTCGCTCGCGTCCCGCACCATCCAGCTCGGCGACCAGGGGCTCGGCGCCGGCGCCAATCCCGAAGCCGGCCGTGCGGCGGCCCAGGCGGCGCGCGGCGACATCCGTGCGGCGCTGGAGGGCGCCAACATGGTGTTCATCACCGCGGGCATGGGCAAGGGCACCGGCACCGGCGCCTCGCCGGTGGTCGCGGAGATCGCCAAGGAGCTTGGGATCCTCACGGTCGGCGTGGTGACCAAGCCCTTCAACTACGAAGGCAGCCGCAAGCTGCGCATCGCCGACGAGGGCATCGAGAACCTGATCTCGCAGGTGGACTCGCTGATCGTCGTGCTCAACGAGAAGCTGTTCGAGGTGATGGACGAGGACGCGACCCTGGAGGACGCGTTCAAGCGGGCCGATGACGTGCTGAACAATGCCGTCGCCGGCATCGCCGAGATCATCAACGTGCCCGGCCTGGTCAACGTCGACTTCGCGGACGTGAAGACGATCATGGGCGAGCAGGGCAAGGCGATGATGGGCATCGGCGAGGCGTCGGGCCTCGACCGCGCGCGTCTCGCGGCCGAGCAGGCGGTGTCCTCGCCGCTGCTCGACGGCGTCGACCTGCACGGCGCCCGTGGCGTGATCGTCAACATCACCGCGACCCGCTCCCTCAAGCTGCGCGAGACCAACGAGGTCATCAACACGATCAAGCAGTTCTGCGCCGAGGATGCCACCATCATCCACGGCACCGTGTACGAGGAGGACATGGAGGACTCGCTGCGCGTGACCGTGGTGGCGACCGGCATCGGCAAGGTGGTGCGCAAGCCGCAACTGGTGCCGCAATCGTCCGTGAAGACCGGGACCGACAACGCGAGCGCCGATCCGGTCGAGTACACGACCGGCCTGGACGAGCCGGCGGTCTTCCGCAATCCCCGCTCCGAAGCCAGCGCGCGCATCAGCGCGATGGCGCAGAAGGGCGTGGAGCGGCTGGACATTCCGGCCTTCCTGCGTCGCCAGGCCGACTAGGGCCATGCCGGGCAGTGGTCGGCACCCCGCCGCGCGACGCAGGTCGCCGCGCGGGGCGCCGCACCAGGGCGTGGGGTCGGCCGAAGGCCTTCCGGCCGACCCATCCTTCTGGATGATCTTGGCGCGCGAGCAGCGCATGCCAGGGGCATCCGGAGGGTCGGCGCCCACCGGAATAGAATACCGGAGGCCCCGTCACCCGACGGGATGATTGTCGGATCCCGCCTAGGAGACAGCCTCCTACCCGCGGGCTCCGATTCGCGACAACAGGCAGAGGGCGGACCCAACAATGACCATCAAACCAGGCGACAAGCTCCCGGACGCGACGCTGCAGGAGTTCATCGAAGTCGAAGGCAACGGCTGCTCCGTCGGGCCGAACTCGTTCAAGGTCTCGGACATGGTGAAGGGCAAGAAGATCGTGATCTTCGGCTTGCCCGGCGCATTCACGCCCACCTGCTCCGCCAAGCACGTGCCGAGCTACCTCCAGAACTACGACAAGCTCAAGGCGAAGGGGGTGGACGAGATCTGGTGCGTATCGGTGAACGATGCCTTCGTCATGGGCGCGTGGGCGCGGGACCAGAAGTCGGCCGGCAAGGTCCGCATGCTTGCCGACGGCAGCGCGGAGTTCTCCAAGGCCTGCGGCCTGACGCTGGATCTCACCGCCCGCGGCATGGGCGTGCGCTCGGACCGCTACTCCATGCTGGTGGACGACGGCGTCGTGAAGTCGGTCAACCGCGAGGCGCCGGGCAAGTTCGAGGTGAGCGGCGCGGAAACCCTGCTCGCTTCGCTCTAGCCTCGCTTCGTTCCGGCAAGCGACCGCCGCGCCTCATGATCAGACAACGCACCCTCAAGCAGCCCGTCCAGACCACCGGCATCGGGCTGCACTCGGGGCAGCGCGTGGACCTGACCATCAGGCCTGCTGCCGTCAACAGCGGCATCACGTTCCGCCGCATCGATCTCGATCCGCCCGTGGTCCTGCCGGCCCAGGCGCATCACGTGACCGATACGCGGCTCGCCTCCACGTTGTCGGCGGCGACCGAGGGCCCGGGACGCGAGATCAAGGTCTTCACCGTCGAGCACCTGATGTCGGCATTCGCCGGCCTCGGGATCGACAATGCGCTGGTCGACATCACCGGCGGCGAGGTGCCCATCCTCGACGGCTCATCCGGCTCCTTCGTCTACCTGCTTCAGTCGGCGGGGGTGGTGGAGCAGGGCGCGGCCAAGCGCTTCATCCGCATCCTGAAGCCGGTGGAGATCCGCGAAGGCGACAAGTGGGTGCGGCTGGAGCCGCACTTCGGCTTCAAGGTGAGCTTCGAGATCGAGTTCGGCCAGGCGGTGATCGATGCCACCGGCCAGCGCGTTGAGATCGACTTCGCCGAGACCTCCTACGTGCGCGAGATCGCCCGGGCGCGCACCTTCGCCATGGCGCAGGAAGTGGAGATGCTGCGCACCCGCGGGCTTGCGCTCGGCGGCAGCCTGGACAACGCCATCGTTGTGGACGAGCGGCGGGTGCTCAACCAGGACGGGCTGCGCTATCGCGACGAGTTCGCCAAGCACAAGGCGCTGGATGCCATCGGCGACCTCTACCTGATCGGGCATCCCATCCTCGGCGCCTACCATGCGCGCAAGTCCGGGCATGCGCTCAACAACCAGCTGGTCCGGGCGGTGCTGGCCGACAAGTCCGCCTGGGAGATCGCCACCTTCGCGAATCGACGCAGCGCGCCGCCGGCGTTCGCCCTGGACTGGCTCCAGGCCTGACGCGGCGCCCGCGCCGTTTCATCCCGGCATGCTCGCACTGCTCAGGGTCGTCGCCATCCTCCTGGCGCTCGGCGTGGTCGGCTTCGCCATCGCCTACCTGCGCACCGGCAACCGGAAGTACCTGGCCCATGCGCGGCGCACGCTGATGGGCGGCCTTGCCGCCGCGCTGGTGTTCTTCGCGGTGATGTTCATGCAGCGGCTGTATTGACTCACCGGACCGGCGGGTCGCGCGCACCGCCGGCTCAACGCGTCCGGTATCCCCGCTGCCGCCTGACGAAGGCCGTCAGGGCCGCTCGCAGCTCGGGCGCCATCTCCGGACTCTCCAGCGCCGCGATGCTGTCCACCACCGCGGCGCTGACCGGCTCCTTGATCCGCACGGGCTGCGGTGGCGGCGCATCGTGGATCGCGATCGGCCGGAACCGGATCCGCCCCACCAGCCAGCCGCGCGCCCGCAGACCCTGGATGAGGCTCGGCTCGAACTGGCGCAGTCGCGCAGCGACGGCCGGCGAGCCTGCGGTCACCACCAGCACCTGTCCGGCCAGCTTGAGCGGCAGGATCGGCAGCGACGGCTGGATCAGCCGCAGGTCCCGCTCCAGCGCGGCGAGCCGCTCGCAGGCGGCCCCGAGCTCGGTCCCGGCGAGGAACGAGAGCGCCGGCGCCGGCCCACGGTCGCGTCCCTTGCGCCGCGCCTGACCGCGCGCCCCCGGACGCCCCGGGGGCGCGTGATAAGATTTTTGGTTTGGTTTGCCCAAGGCATCCATGTTCCAGAAAGTCCTCACCAGCATCTTCGGCAGCCGCAATCAGCGGCTGTTGAAACAGTACGGGAAAGCGGTCGAGGGAATCAATGCCCTCGAGTCGTCGCTCTCGGCGCTGTCTGATGACGAGCTGAGAGCGAAGACGGTCGAGTTCCGCGAGCGTATCGCGAACGAGACCGCCGCCGGGAAGGATCTCGCCCAGGCGTTGCAGGACCTGCTGCCGGAGGCCTTCGCCGTCTGCCGCGAAGGCGCGAAGCGCGCGCTGGGGATGCGTCACTTCGATGTCCAGCTGGTTGGCGGCATGGTCTTGCACAACGGCAAGATCGCGGAGATGCGTACCGGCGAGGGCAAGACCCTCACGGCGACGCTGCCGGTCTACCTGAACAGCCTGGCCGGCCGCGGCGTGCACGTGGTCACGGTGAACGACTACCTCGCGACCCGCGACGCCGAGTGGATGGGCCGGCTGTACCGCTTCCTGGGCCTCTCGGTGGGCGTCATCGTCTCCCAGCAGCCGCAGGAGGAGAAGCGCGCCGCCTATGCCGCGGACATCACCTACGGCACCAACAACGAGTACGGCTTCGACTACCTGCGCGACAACATGGTGTACGACGCCGCCGCGCGGATGCAGCGCAAGCTGTTCTACGCGATCGTCGACGAGGTGGACTCGATCCTGATCGACGAGGCCCGCACGCCGCTCATCATCTCCGGGCCGGCCGAGGAGCATGCGGATCTCTACATCCGCATGAACGCTGTGCCGCCGCTGCTGGAGCCGATGGAGTCCGAGCCCAAGTCCGATGCGCCGGACGTGCCGGGCGACTACTGGGTGGACCGCAAGGCCCACCAGGTCCACCTGTCGGAGGCGGGGCACGAGCATGCCGAGGAGATCCTCACCCGGATGGGCCTGCTGCCGGAAGGCGCGAGCCTCTACGATCCGTCCAACATCGCGCTGATCCACCACCTGATGGTGGCGCTGCGCGCGCACACGCTTTACCACCGGGACCAGCACTACGTGGTCCAGAACGGCGAGGTGGTGATCGTCGACGAGTTCACCGGCCGCCTGATGGTCGGCCGGCGCTGGTCGGACGGGCTGCACCAGGGCGTGGAGGCGAAGGAAGGCGTCAAGATCCAGTCCGAGAACCAGACGCTCGCCTCGATCACCTTCCAGAACTACTTCCGGATGTACGAGAAGCTGGCCGGCATGACCGGCACGGCGGACACGGAAGCCTACGAGTTCCAGGAGATCTACAAGCTCGAGACGGTGGTGGTGCCCACCCATCGGCCGATGATCCGCAAGGACCTGCAGGACCAGGTGTTCCGCACGGCGCGCGAGAAGTACAACGCCATCCTGGAGGACATCCGGGACTGCCACGAGCGCGGCCAGCCGGTGCTGGTCGGCACCACCTCGATCGAGAACTCGGAGCTGCTCTCCGGCCTGCTCGACGAGCACAAGCTGCCGCACAACGTGCTGAATGCGAAGCAGCATGCTCGCGAGGCGGAGATCGTGGCCCAGGCAGGCAGGCCCAGGCAGATCACCATCGCGACCAACATGGCCGGCCGCGGCACCGACATCGTGCTCGGCGGCAGCGTCGAGAAGCTGGTGGACGCGGTCAACGCGCGCGAGGACCTGCCGGCGCCGGAGAAGTCGTCCCAGGTGGAGAAGCTGCGCAGCGAATGGAGTGCCCTGCACCAGGCGGTGATCGAGGCGGGCGGCCTGCACATCGTCGGCACCGAGCGGCATGAGTCGCGCCGGATCGACAACCAGCTGCGCGGCCGTTCCGGACGCCAGGGGGATCCGGGCTCCTCGCGGTTCTACCTGTCGATGGAGGATCCGCTCCTCAAGATCTTCGCCGGCGACCGCCTCAAGGCGATCATGGACCGGCTGAAGCTGCCGGAGGGCGAGGCGATCGAGTCCGGCATGGTGTCGCGGTCGATCGAGTCGGCGCAGCGCAAGGTCGAGGCGCGCAACTTCGACATCCGCAAGCAGCTCCTGGAATACGACGACGTCGCCAACGAGCAGCGCAAGGTCATCTACGGCCAGCGCAACGAGCTGCTGGACTCGGCCGACGTCTCGGAGCTGGTCACCAGCCTGCGGCGCGGCGTGTTCGAGGAAGTGTTCCGCCGCCACATCCCGGTCGACAGCATCGAGGAGCAGTGGGACGTCGCCGGGCTCGAGACCGAGCTCCGGAACGAGTGGCAGCTGACGGTGCCGCTCGCGCAGGTGATGACGGAGAATCCGGACCTGTCCGACGAGGAGCTGCTCGAGCGAGTGCAGTCGGCTGCCGATGCCCACTACCAGGGGAAGGTCGACCTGGTCGGGCGCGAGGCTTTCGGCAACTTCGAGCGGTCCATCACCCTGCAGTCGATCGACCAGCACTGGCGCGAGCACCTCGCCGCGCTCGACTACCTGCGCCAGGGCATCCACCTGCGCGGCTACGCGCAGAAGAACCCCAAGCAGGAGTACAAGCGCGAGGCCTTCGAGCTCTTCGAGCGGATGCTGCAGACCATCCGCAACGAGGTCACGCGGGTGCTGATGAACGTGCAGATCCAGACCGCGGCGCAGGCCGAGGAAGTGGCCGAGCAGGTGGAGGACAAGGCCGAGGCCGCCTACGGCGGCGCGAGCTATGTCCATGCCGATGCGGCCGGCGCGGGTACCGCCGAAGAGGAGACCGAGTCGGTGGCGCTGCGCCTGCAGACCGTCGGCGCGGAGGCCGACGGGGACGAAGGGCCGCAACCCTTCCGCCGCTTCGGGCAGAAGAT
>JAEWEW010000223.1 GCA_023389175.1 Pseudomonadota bacterium
ATGCTGTCCTGCGCGGAGTTCACCGGGGTCCGGCTCGCGACGCTGCTGGACCTCTGCGGCGCCGATACCCGGAAGGGCCAGTATCTGCTCGCCGAAGGCGCCGACGGCTCTTCCATGACGCGGACCATCCCGATGGCCAACGCGCTCGACGATGTCATCGTCGCCTGGGGCATGAACGGGGAGATGCTGCGTCCGGAGAACGGCTACCCGCTGCGGCTGGTCGTGCCCGGCGTCCAGGGTGTCAGCTGGGTCAAGTATCTCCGGCGGATCGAGGTGGGCGACCAGCCCTACTTCACCAAGGACGAGGACCTCCACTATGTCGACCTGATGCCGGACGGCATCCACCGCCAGTTCACCTCCATCCAGGAGTGCAAGTCGGTGATCACCACGCCCTCGGGCTCGCAGACCCTGCTCGACAAGGGCTTCTACAACGTCACGGGGCTGGCATGGTCGGGTCGCGGGATGGTGAAGAGGGTCGACGTCAGCTTCGACGGCGGGCGCAACTGGCGCACCGCGCGACTCGAGAACCCGGTCCTGCCCAAGGCGCTGACGCGGTTCAACATCGACTGGGTATGGGACGGCTCGCCTGCCATCCTGCAATCGCGGGCGGTCGATGAAACCGGCTACGTCCAGCCGAGGATCGGCCAGCTCCGGGCGGTGCGTGGCACCCGCTCGATCTACCACAACAATGGCATCCAGTCCTGGAAGGTCGCGGCAAGCGGCGAGGTGACCAATGTCCAGGTATCGTGAGTGGGTGATCGTTCTCGCCCTGTGCGGGATGGCCGGGAGTGTCTTCGGCGCTGAAGAAGGCAGGGCAGCCCTGGAGAAGATCGGACGGCCCGCAACGGCGGCAGAGCTCCGGGCATGGGACATCGACGTCCGGTCGGACCTGGCCGGGCTGCCCGACGGCAAGGGCGATGTCGCCCTCGGCGAGCAGGTCTGGGAGTCCAAATGCGCGTCGTGCCACGGCATCTTCGGGGAAAGCAACGAGGTGTTCACGCCGCTGGTGGGCGGCACCACCGCCGACGATATCAAGCGCGGCCGCGTGGAGAACCTCGCCGGCAGCGGATATCCCCACCGCACCACGCTGATGAAGCTGTCGCATGTCTCGGTGCTGTGGGACTACATCAACCGGGCCATGCCGTGGGACCGGCCCAAGTCGCTTGCAGCGGACGAGGTCTACGGCGTCGTTGCCTACCTCCTGAACCTCGGCGATATCGTCCCCGCGGACTTCACCCTGTCCCGGGAAAGCATGCCGGAAGTACAGAAGCGGCTTCCCAATCGTGACGGAAAGCTGTTCTTTCGACCGATGTGGGAGGTCGGCGGCAAGGGCGACGTGGACAACCCGCTCTGCATGACCGATTGCCCGGTCGACCTCACCAAGGTGGAGGAGCTGCCGGTCGAGGCTCGCAACACCCACGGCAACATCGCCGAGCAGGTGCGGCCGTTCGGTCCGGCCCGGGGAACGGACACCACGCGGCCGCCCCGGACCGCGCCGGTGGGCAGCGGAGAGCCTCCGGCCGCACCCATCGCGGTCGCGGCCGCGCCGGCCACCGCCGCTTCGGGCGTCGCGTCGCCAGCCACCGGCGCCGCCGAGCTGGTCAAGTCGCAGGCCTGCACTGCCTGTCACGGCCTCGACAAGAAGATCGTGGGGCCGGGCTTCAGGGAGATCGGCCGGAAGTATGCCGGCAAGGCCGATGCCGCCGAATACCTCAAGGGCAAGATCCTGAAAGGAGGGCAGGGCGTCTGGGGCCCGGTTCCCATGCCTGCGCAGGCGCAGCTTCGGGAAGAGGACGCCGCAACCATCGCCACCTGGCTGGCCAGGGGCGCGGAATGACTTCATCAACCAGCAAACGAGGAACCATCATGAAGAACCAGTCACGCCGTGACGTCCTCAAGCAGGGGGGCGTCCTCGCCGCGCTGCTTGCCTGTGGCCTCCTGACCCAGGAGCAGGCCCGGGCCGCCATCGACGCCAAGGTTTTCCAGGCGAAGAACCTCGAGAAGGCGATGGCTGCCCTCGGCGGGAAACCCGAGCAGAGCAAGGACATCGACCTGACCACGCCCGACATCGCCGAGAACGGCGCGGTGGTGCCGGTCTCGGTGACCAGCCGGATCCCCGGCACCCAGGAGATCTACATCCTGGTGGAGAACAACCCGTCGCCGCTCAGCGCCGCCTTCACCATACCCGAGGGCACCGAGCCTTTCGTGTCCACGCGCACGAAGATGGGCCAGACGTCGAACATCCACGCCATCGTGAAGGCCAACGGAAAGCTCTATTCGGCGATGAAGGAGACGCGGGTGACGCTGGGCGGCTGCGGCGGCTGAGCGGGACGGATTCGGGATTCAGGCAGACACACGACAGGAGCAGAGATCATGGGCGATCCGATGCGCATACGAGCGCAGATGAAGGACGGAGTGACGGAGGTGCGCGTGCTGATGGCGCACATCATGGAAAGCGGCCAGCGGAAGGATTCTTCCGGGAAGGTCATCCCGGCGCACTACATCGAGGACGTGAAGGCCACGGTCGGTGACCGCACGGTGCTCAGCGCCAAGTGGGGGCCGGCGGTCTCGCAGAATCCTTTCCTCCACTTCAAGTTCAAGGGCGCGAAGCCAGGCGACAAGATCAAGGTCACCTGGACCGACAACAAGGGCGATTCCAGGACCGACGAGGCGACCATTTCCTGATGGTCCTGGCGCCGGCGAGGGGGCATCCCACGTCGGCCGCCACGGCACCGGAAGAAGGCAGAGGAGACAAGGATGAAGAAGACACTGATGACGGCCCTGTGCGTCGGCCTGGCGGGCGGCGTGTCGGCGCAGAGCGCGACCGACGAGATCGAGAAGTACCGCCAGATGCTTGCCGACGGCAACCCCGCGGAGCTCTGGGAGATGAAGGGCGCAGAGCTGTGGAAGACGCAGCGCGGCCCCAAGAAGGCATCGCTGGAGGAGTGCGATCTCGGCAAGGGCAAGAACGTGGTGAAGGGCGCGTTCGTGGAGCTGCCCCGCTACTTCGCGGATACCGACCGGGTCCAGGACCTGGAGTCCCGGTTGCTCACCTGCATGGAGACGCTGCAGGGCTTTGACGCGGCCGAGATCGCCCGCACGCCGTTCGGCAAGGGCGAGCAGGTCAACCTGGAGGCGCTGGTCGCCTTCATCTCGGCCGAATCAAGGGGGATGGCGTTCAACGTCCCGCAGCAGCATCCCAAGGAAAAGGAGATGTTCGCGGTCGGGCAGAAGGCGTTCAACTACCGGGCCGGGCCGTTCGATTTCTCCTGCGCCTCGTGTCACGGCGTCGACGGCCAGCGCATCCGGCTGCAGGATCTTCCCAACCTCACGAAGAAGGAAGGAGCCGGCGCAGGATTCGGCGCGTGGCCCGCCTACCGGGTGAGCAGCGGCCAGCTCTGGGGCATGCAGCGCCGCCTGAACGACTGCTATCGACAGCAGCGGTTCCCGTACCCGGGCTATGCCTCCGACGTCACGGTGGCGCTGGGCACGTACATGGGCGTGACCGGCAACGGGGTCAAGTCCGTGGCACCCGCGCTCAAGCGCTGAACGCAGGATGAGAGGAATCGTCATGAAACAGAAAGTCAAGCAGGTACTCGCCGTGGCGCTCGGCTCGGCGCTCCTGGGCTGCACCGCGCTCCAGGCGGCCGATGGCATCGACAAGACCGTGCAGCAGGTCATGAAGGAATCGTTCCGCTCCCAGGGCCAGGCCAAGGTGGATTGGCTCGAGCAGGACGCCGTGCAGGCGGCCTGCTCCGCAGCCCAACCGCCGTCGGCGGAGAAGGCGAAGGAGCTCGAGGCCGAGCAGATGAAGACGGTGAAGTGGCCGGCCGACGGGAAGTACCTCGGGGACTGGAAGGCGGGCGAGAAGATCGCGCAGAGCGGCCGCGGCATGACCTGGTCTGACAAGGCCGATGCGGCCAACGGCGGCGGCTGCTACAACTGCCACCAGCTCTCGAAGGAGGAGATCTCCTTCGGCACCATCGGGCCGACCCTGTACAACTACGGCAAGCTGCGCGGCGTCGCCGATCCCTCGGCGCCGGCCTCGGCGGAGATCGTCAAGTACACCTGGGGCAAGATCTACAACTCGAAGGCGTACAACGCCTGCTCCACCATGCCCCGCCTGGGGCATGCCAAGGTGCTCACGGAGCAGCAGATCAGGGACGTCATGGCCCTGCTCCTGGATCCGCAATCGCCGGTGAACAAGTGAGCGGTACCCATGCAGGCTAGCCGCCGGGAATTCCTCCGGATGCTGTCGTACGCGGCGGCGGCCGGCGTGGCGCTGGATCATCCCGATCTCCTCGCGGCCCGGCCGGGGGCCGCGGAGGCGCTCTACGACGTGCCGACGTTCGGCAATGTCAGCTTCCTTCATTTCACCGACTGCCACGCGCAGCTCCTGCCGGTCCACTTCCGCGAGCCGAGCATCAACATCGGCCTCGGCGAGGCTCGCGGGCGGCCGCCCCATCTGGTCGGCGAGCACCTGCTCAAGGCGTTCGGCATCGAGCCCGGCACGGCCGCCGCGCATGCCTTCACGTACCTGGACTTCACCGAGGCGGCGCGTGCCTACGGCCGGATGGGCGGCTTCGCCCATCTGGCCACGCTGGTCAAGCGCCTGAGGTCGAGCCGCCCCCATGCGCTGCTGCTCGATGGCGGCGACACCTGGCAGGGCTCGGCCACTGCCCTGTGGACCCGGGGCCAGGACATGATCGATGCCACGAAGCTTCTCGGTGTCGACTACATGACGGCGCACTGGGAGTACACCTACGGGCAGGACCGCGTCAAGGAGGTGATCGAGAAGGATCTGAAGGGACGCATCGGCTTTCTCGCCCACAACGTGAAGACGGTCGACTTCGAGGATCCGGTGTTCGACCCCTATTCGCTGCGCGAGATCAACGGCGTCCAGGTCGCGGTCATCGGCCAGGCGTTCCCCTATACGCCCATCGCCAACCCGCGCTACTTCGTGCCCGACTGGTCCTTCGGCATCCAGGACGAGAACCTGCAGGCGATCGTCGACGAGGTGCGGTCCAAGGGCGCCCAGGCGGTCGTCGTCCTGTCCCACAACGGCATGGACGTGGACCTCAAGATGGCCTCCCGCGTCACCGGGATAGACGCCATCCTCGGCGGGCACACGCACGACGGCATGCCGGCGCCGGTGGTGGTGAGCAATGCCTCCGGGCGCACCCTGGTGACCAATGCGGGGTCCAACGGCAAGTTCCTCGGCGTGCTGGACCTCGACGTCCGCGCCGGCAAGGTGCAGGATTACCGCTATCGCCTGCTGCCGGTCTTCTCCAACCTGTTGCCCGCGGATGGCGAGATGGCGGCGCACATCGAGAAGGCGCGCGCTCCGTTCAAGGGCCGGCTCGACGAGAAGCTGGCGACGACCGAGGGGCTGCTCTACCGGCGCGGCAACTTCAACGGAACCTGGGACCAGCTCATCCTCGATGCCATCATGTCGGTCAAGGGGGCGGAGATCGCCTTCTCGCCGGGTTTCCGCTGGGGAACGACCCTGCTGCCCGGGCAGGACATCACGCGTGAGATGATGATGGATCAGCTGGCCATCACCTATCCGACCGCGACGTTGACCGAGATGACCGGGGCGACCATCAAGACCGTGCTGGAGGACGTCGCCGAGAACCTCTTCCATCCCGATCCCTACTACCAGCAGGGCGGCGACATGGTGCGGGTGGGCGGCCTGCAGTACACCTGTACGCCGGGCGCGGGCTCGGGCGACCGGATTTCGGACATGACGTTGAACGGAAAGCGCATCGAGGCCGACAAGACCTACAAGGTCGGCGGATGGGCGCCGGTGGCCGAGGGCGCCAAGGGCGAGCCGATCTGGGAGGTCGTCGAGGCCTACCTGCGCGACCGGCGCACCGTGGCGGCGAAGGAACCCAACCAGCCGAAGCTCATCGGCGTCGAGGGCAACCCGGGGATGGCTGCATCATGAGACGACTTGTCGTTGCCGCGGCCGTTGCCGCGGGGCTGACCGGCACGGGGGCGGGCGCGCAGGATTCGGTCGTCCGGCTCCCGTCGCTCACCATGGAAGCGGCGGTGAAGGCCGCGACCGCGGCCATGGCCGACTGCCGCAAGCGCGGCGCGCTGGTGGCGGTTTCCGTGACCGACCGGGCCGGCCAGGTGCTCGCGCTGCTTCGCGATCCGCTTGCCGGCATGCACGTGGCAGAGACGGCGACCCGCAAGGCATGGACCGCGGCCAGCTTCCGCAGTCCGACGACCGAGCTGGAGAAGGCCACCGGCCCGTCGACGCCGAACGGCGGCATCCGGCACCTGCCGGGGGTCGCGATGGTCGGCGGCGGGCTGCCGGTGGAGGCCGCCGGGGCCCTGGTCGGCGCGATCGGCGTCTCCGGCGCACCGTCCGGGCAGCTCGACGACGAATGCGCCCGCACAGGTATCGATGCCATCCAGATGGACCTGGAAATGGGGTCCTGATGGCGCGCCGGTTCCCTGCTGCCGCCTTCCTGTTGTGGGGCGCCAGCATGGCGCTCCCGTCGGCCGGCAGTGCGGAGGTCCCGGAGTTCGCGCCGGTCTCGGTACCGATGGAAGCGGAGCAGGTCGCGCCGCATGCCTACTACGTCCGGGGCCAGTCCGGTGTCGTCTCCACCGCCAACGAGGGATTCAACTCCAACGCCGGCTTCGTGGTGACCGCGGAAGGGGTCGTCCTCTTCGATGCCCTCGGCACCCCTGCGCTCGGCAAGCGGCTCGCCGAGGTGATCGCGGGCAAGACGTCGCAGCCGGTCCGGACGGTGGTCGTCAGCCACTACCACTCCGATCATTTCTATGGCGTGCAGGCGTTCGCCACGCCTGGCGTGGAGATCATTGCGCACCGGCTCGTGCGGGACTACCTCGCGACAACCGCGCCGCAGTTGCGGCTCGAGGAGCGGCGCCAATCGCTCGCCGGCTGGGTCAACCAACGTTCGCGCATCGTCGAGCCTACCCGCTACGTGGAGGACGAGGCGGTCTTCCGGCTCGGCGGCCTGACCTTCCGGGTGCTCCATGCCGGTCCCGCGCACACGCCCGAGGACCTGATGATGCTGGTGGAAGAAGAGGGCGTGCTCTTCGTTGGCGACCTGATGATGGCAGGGCGGATCCCCTATGTCGCGGACGCCGACGTGTCGGCCTGGATCGCCGCCATCGACCGGGTTCTCGCCATGAAGCCGAAGGTGGTCGTCGGCGGTCATGGCCCCTATTCCACGGATGCGATTGCGGACCTGACGACGACACGGGACTATCTTGTCTACCTGAAGTCGCAGCTTTCCGAGGCGTTCGAGGAAGGGCTGACCTTCGAGGAGGCGTATGAGCGGGTTGACTGGTCCGGCTTCTCCCATCTTCCGGCGTTTGAGGCGGCCAACCGGGGCAATGCGTACCAGACCTACCTGATCATCGAGCGCGAGGCGCTCGAGCGTGAGAAGCAGCGGCGCTGAGCACAAGGAGGACGTGATGAAGATGCTTTTCCGAGCGGCGATCCTGGGTTGCGCGCTGGCCACCGGCAGCACGGCGGTCCGGGCGGACGAGCCGGTCAAGGCGGTCTATCACCTGACCCGCGGCGTGGAGGAAGCAGCCAACGCCATGCGCAACATCCGTAACCACCTCGATGCGGACTCCACCGCCAAGATCGTCGTGGTCGCGAACGGGGCCGGGATCGATTTCCTGCTTGAGGGCGCGGAGTTCGCGCCGGGCTCGCCGTTCACCGGACCGATCGGGGAGCTGGCGAATCGCGGGGTCGAGTTCAGGGTGTGCGACAACACGCTGAAGGCCCGCGAGATCTCGCCGGACGCGGTCGCCATGGAGGCGACCATCGTGCCGTCGGGTGTGGCGGAGGCGGCACGTCTTCAAGCCAGGGAGCGGTTCGCCTACATCAAGCCCTGATCGCTGCCGCAGCTCCGATCGATCACGGGCATATCCCGCGAGCCGATACATGACCGCAGATCCGCGACCGATCGACTTCTGGTTCTCCATCGGCAGCACGTACACGTACCTGTCCGTTGCACGGTTGCCGGAGGAGCAGGCGCGCTCCGGTATTCCGTTTCGATGGCGCCCGTTCAACGTGCGGTCGATCATGCGGGAGATGAACAACATCCCGTTCTCGACGAAGCCGGCCAAGGCGGCCTACATGTGGCGCGACGTGGAACGACGCGCCGGCACTCACGGAATCGCCTTCGCTGGCATTCCGCCGTACCCCATCACGTCGCTGGAGCGGGCCAATCGGATCGGCCTGGTGGCGGCACAGGAGGGCTGGGTTGTCCCGTTTGCCCAGGCCGCCTACCGCAAGTGGTTCCTGCAGCATCAGCAACCGGTCGACGATGATTCGATCGCCGCCGATCTCGAGGCGCTGGGCCAGGATCCCGCACGCGTCCTCGCGTTGGCGGATTCGGCAGCGGGAATCGCGGCGCTCGAGCGCGAGACCAATGAAGCCAAGGCGCTCGGCATCTTCGGCTCCCCCACGTTCGTGGTAGGGCAGGAGCTGTTCTGGGGAGACGATCGGCTGGAGGACGCGATGCGCTGGTGGCAGGCGCACTGACTAGCGGGAGCCGGCTTCCAGGAGCTTGACCAGGCTGTGCAGGGTGCGATTGACGGGAGTCGGAACGCCGAGCTGCGCGCCCTTGCGGAGCACGTAGCCGTTCAGGTGATCGATTTCGGTCGGCTTGCCGCGCATCAGGTCCTGCGCGGTCGAGGAGTACTGGGCCGGCATGGTCTGCGCAATGGCGGGCACCGAACGGGCCAGGTCTCCGGGAATGGTCACGCCGCTCGACTCCGCGACCGCGAGGCATTCCCGCACCACGTCGTGCATCACCGCCGGGATGCCTTCGCCCTGTACCAGCCGCCCGTAGGGCAGGCGAGTGATGGCCGACAGCGCGTTGTAGGCGCAGTTCACCACCAGCTTGGCCCAGAGCTCGCCGTCGACGTTGTCGGAGACCGTGACCGGGACACCGGCATCGCGCAGTTGCGCCGCCACCGTCTCGCTGCTGCCCGAACGGCCGATGACCAGCTCGCCACGCCCGAGGTGCTTCACCCGGCCCGGCCCGGACATCTCGGTCGCGACATACACGACCGCCGCGATGACTTCGCAGGGCAGGGTGGCATGCAGCCGCTCGGCGTTGTCCACGCCGTTCTGCAGGCTGAGCACGATCGTGTCCTTGGCGAGATGGGGCGCGATCGCGGCGGCGGCCGCATCGGTGTCGGTCGACTTGACGCAGAAGAGCACCAGGTCGGCGCCGGCCACCGCGTCGGGCGAGGCGCTCGCGGCCGCCGGCACATGGCCCTGGAACGCGGCGCTTTCCAGGTGAAGGCCGTCGCGGCGGATCGCCTCGACATGCTGCGGCCGTCCGATCAGCATGACCGGATGGCCGGCGCGCGCGAGCATGGCGCCGTAGTAGCAGCCGACCGCGCCCGCTCCCATGACGGCGACCTTCATGCGTCTGGAATCCCGTTTCATCGTTCGGTATTGTATGGCCTTCGCAGCAGGCGCCGCGCGCGCCGGGAGACCTTCGTGGAGCTTGCCGTGCGGGTGCGTGATGCCGAGGTCGCCGACATGGCGGACATCCAGTCCATCTACGCCCACCATGTGCTGCACGGGCTGGCGACCTTCGAGGAGGTGCCGCCGTCGGTTGCCGAGATGGCCGAGCGTCGCGCGACCGTGCTGGCCGCCGGCCTGCCGTATCTCGCGGCCGAGGTCGATGGCCGCGTGGTCGGCTACAGCTATGCCACCGCCTTCCGGCCCCGTCCCGCCTACCGCTATACCGTCGAGGACTCCGTCTATGTGCGCGACGGCATGGCCGGCCGCGGCATCGGGGTCGCGCTGCTCGGCGAGCTGGTGCGTCGCTGCGAGACCGGGCCGTGGCGCCAGATGGTCGCGGTGATCGGCGACAGCGCCAACGCGGCATCGATCTCCCTGCATCGCCGGCTGGGTTTCCGGCCCGCCGGCACGCTCGCCGCGGTCGGTTTCAAACTGGGGCGGTGGGTGGACACGGTGCAGATGCAGCGTCCGCTCGGGCCGGGTAGCAACGCGCCGCCGCAGCGCGCCTGACCGGGCGACGGTACTACGCCTGGCCGGGGTGCAGCACCAGCTTGCCGAGCGTCTCGCCGCGGTCCAGCAGGTCGTGGGCGCGTCGCGCCTCGGCAAGCGGCAACACCGTCGCGGGCGGCGGCCGCAGCAGGCCCTCGGCCATGCGGTCGATTGCCGACTGCATCATCCCCCGCCGTTGCGCCGGCATGGCGTCGAGGGTGTGGATCGAGAAGCAGCGCAGCGCGAGGCTGCGCCCAAGCTGCTTGCGCATCTCCGCGAACACGTCGCGATCCGGCACGCCTTCGAGCGCGTTGTAAGAGACGACCATGCCCAGCGGCGCGAGCATGCCGAACGCGGCGGTGAGCCCATTGCCACCGACATGGTCGTAGACGATGTCGACGCCACGCCCGCCGGTGAGCTCCCGAACCCGGGCCGCGACATCCTCGCGATCGCGGCGGATGAGCTGCGGCGTGCCGTTCGCAGCGGCGAACTCGCGCTTGGCCTCGCTGCTCACCGTGCCGATCACGTCGATGCCGCGCAGCCGCGCGGTTTGCGCGAGCGCCGTGCCGACGCCGCCGGCGGCACCCGGGACCAGGATCGATGAAGGCTGCCATCCGCGGGTCGCGACATCCAGGAGCGCTGCGGCCAGCTGGTAGTTCGGCAGGCTGACCGCGTCCACCGGATCGATGCCGGACGGCAGCGCATAGGCCGCCGCGGCCGGGATGCAGATCGCCTGCGCATAGCATCCGCCGCGCGTGGCCAGCTCGCGAGAGCTCACCAGCACCCGTTCGCCGAGCCGGGCCGGCGCGACTCCGGCGCCCACCGCGTCGATCTCGCCTGCCATCTCGTTGCCGGGGATCGCCGGCAACGGCGGCATCCACTTGTAGGTGCCCTGGCGGATGAGGGCATCCGGCTTGCCCACGCCGATCGCGAGCGCGCGGACCCGCACCTCGCCGGCCGCCGGTTCGGGCCATGCCAATTGAACCGCCTCGAGCGCCTCCACGCCGCCGGGCCTGCTAACCTGGATCGCGAGCATCGCGTGCCCTCCCCGCTATCGAGCTGCCCGAGCCCGCCTCTGCAATCCAGCCTGCATCGGCGGCCCCGGTTGACCGTCCGCATTTTATGCATAGAATCGCAATCCCTACACGAAGTCGCCATCCAGGCATGAACCAGTCACGGGGCATTGAGGACGCTGCCAGCACGGCCGCGGATCGGGCGTTCGCGGCGCTGCGCCGCGACGTGCTCTGCGGCGAGGCGCCCCCCGGGGCGAAGCTCAAGATCGAGCTGCTGCAGCAGCGCTACGGCCTGTCCAGCAGCCCGCTGCGCGAGGCGCTGAACCGCCTGGTGCAGGAAGGGCTGGTCACCGCGGACGAGCGACGCGGCTTCCGCGCCGCCGAGCTCTCGCTCGACGACCTGCGCGACATCAACCACATGCGGCTGTTGCTGGATCCCCAGGCGCTGGCCGATGCGATCGCGCACGGCGACGATCGTTGGGAGGCCCAGATCGTCGCGGTGGCCTACCGGCTGGAGAAGGTGGAGTCGCGCCTCGGCGACGGACCGGTGGTGCTGGACGACGAATGGGGGGCACTGCACCGGGAGTTCCACCAGGCGCTGCTCGCCGGCTGTCGATCGGCGCGGCAGAAGGCGCTCTGCGCAAGCCTCTTCGACCAGGCCGAACGCTATCGCCGCTTCACCGCGCGTCATCGACCGACCGCACGGCGAAAGAACAGCGAGCACCGCCGGCTGATGGAGGCGACGCTCGCGCGGGACGCCGAGACCGCGGCGGCGCTGCTGCGCGAGCACGTGCGCAGCACGCAACGCAGCCTGGAGGCGGTGCTCGCGCCGCGTTCCGGGCCGGCCGGACGCCGGACGGCGCGCTGAGCCTGTACGCAAGGAGACACGACATGCCGACTGAATCATCTGCGGCCGCAACCTACGACGTCGGCGGCGTGAGGCTGCCGCGGCCGTTCCGCATCCGGCGCCTCGGCCATTTCGGCATCAACGTGCACGATCCGGAGGTCTCGCGCGTCTTCTACGAGGACCTGCTCGGACTGCGCGTGACCGACCGTCTCGATCTCACCGGCCGCCTGCCGGAGGAGGAGCTGGCGAAGCACGGACCGCGCATCGGCTACTTCACCCGCTGCAATGCGGAGCACCACTCGTTCGTCTTCTTTCCGCGGCGCGCGCTCTCCGCAGTCTATGGCTTTCCCAACGATTTCCCGGAAGTGACCACCAACCAGATCACCTGGCAGGTGGGAAGCCTGCGCGAGGTGGTCGAGGGATTCGAGTACTTCCGCAAGGCCGGGCTGAAGATCCATCGTTCCGGGCGGGACCTGCCGGGCTCCAACTGGAACGTCTACCCCTTCGATCCGGACGGACATGTGAACGAGCTCTTCTACGGCATCGAGCTGGTCGGCTGGGACGGGCAGAGCAAGCCGCTCGCCATGCACGAGACCCGCTGGCGGGAGCCGCCTCCGTTGCCTCATCCCTCCGAGTATGCGGAGGTCATGGCCGCGCGTGAGCGCGGCATCGATCTGGCGTCCGGATGGCGCCAGGCCGAAACGCGCCCGGAGACCTTCGACGTCGGCGGTGTCGCGCTGGCCCGGCCCTTCAAGGTCGTGAAGGTCGGGCCGGTGCGTATCTTCGTCGACGACATCGATCGCGCGCTCGCCTTCTATCGCGACCGGCTCGGATTGATGCTGACGGAGGAGGTGAGCTGGAACGGCCACCGCTGCGTGTTCCTGCGGGCCAACACGGAGCACCATTCGCTCGCGCTCTATCCGAAGGCGCTGCGCAGCGAGCTCGGGCTCAGCCCGCACACCACCGTCTTCTCGCTCGGCATGCAGGTGGGCGACTTCCGGCAACTGCGCGGCGCCCGTGACTTCCTCGCTGCGGAAGGGGTGCGAATCCTGCACCTGCCCAACGCGCTGTTCCCGGGCATCGACTACGCCTGCTTCGCGGTGGATCCCGACGGTCATGCCGTCCAGCTCTACTTCACCATGGAGCAGGTCGGCTGGGATGGTCGTCCGCGGCCGGCGCACCTGCGGCCTCGAGTGGAGGATGGCAACTGGCCGGACACCGTCGAGGCGGCGAGCGACACGTTCCTGGGCGAGGCCTACCTCGGCCCGCTCAACTGATCCGCCCGGATCGCGGCACAACCGATCTGCGCGTCCGCCAGCGGACGCGCGCAACCGAACCAAGGAGGCAAGCAAGTGAAGCTGTTGTCATTCATCAACCAGGGCCGTGAGACCTGGGGCGCCGTGGTCGGCGACGCGGTCGTCGACCTCGGCGCGACGCGTAGCGGCCAGCCGACGCTGGCCGACTACATCGCGAGCGGCGACTACCTGAAGGCCGCCGAGCATGTGAAAGGCCTGAAGCCGGTCGCCAAGCTCTCCGAGATCACCTTCCTGCCGGTGATTCCCCGGCCGGAGAAGATCGTCTGCGCCGTGCGCAACTACATGGACCACCACCAGGAGGTGGTTGCGGCCGGCATGCAGCGCGAGCTCTCGGAGTTTCCGCCGATCTTCCTGCGCGTCTGGCGCTCGCAGGTGGCGCACGGCCAGCCGATCGTCCGGCCGCGGGTTTCGGAGTCGCTCGACTGGGAAGGCGAGCTCGCGGTCATCATCGGCAAGGGCGGTCGCGACATCGCTGAAGCGGACGTCGCCAGCCACATCGCGGGCTATTCCTGCTACAACGACGGCAGCGTGCGCGAATGGCAGTTCCATGCGAAGCAGATCGCCTCGGGCAAGAACTTCGAGGCGACCGGCGGCTTCGGCCCGTGGATGGTGACTGCCGACGAGATCGCGCCGGACCGCCAGCTCAAGCTGCAGACCAGGCTGAATGGCGAGGTGGTCCAGGACAGCCATACCGGCCACATGATCTTCCCGGTGGCGCGGCTGATCAGCTATGCCTCGACCATCTTCACGCTGGTGCCGGGGGACGTGATCGTGACCGGCACGCCGGCCGGCGTCGGCTGGAGCCGCAAGCCGCCCCGCTTCATGAAGCCGGGCGACGTCGTGGAGGTCGAGATCGAAGGGATCGGTGTGCTGCGCAATCCGATCGCGGCGCAGTCCTAGACCGCGCGAACCGCGCGCGAACGACAACGGAGGTGGAGGAGATGACGATGAGGAGACGGAACTTGATCCTGGCCGGCCTGGCGGCCGGCCTCGGCACCGGCGTGCTCGCGGGCCGCGTGGCCGCCCAGGCCTACCCGGACCGGCCGATCCGGCTGGTCCAGGGCTTCGCGCCCGGCGGCAATGCCGACAACATCGCCCGGCTGGTCGGCGGCGAGATGGCCAAGGGGCTGGGGCAGTCGGTGGTCGTGGAACCGGCGCCGGGTGCCGGCGGCACGATCGGCGCCACCAAGGTCGCCAACTCTCCGCCGGACGGCTATACGCTGCTGCTCGCCACCGGCGGACACGCGGTGGCCGGCGCGTTGTACAAGCAGCTCGCCTATGAGACCGTGGACAGCTTCGACATGATCGGCACGATCACTTTCTTCCCGTTCCTGATCGTGGCGAACGCGGAGAAGGGGCCGCGGACCCTCGCCGCGCTGCTCGACGCCGCGCGATCGAGCAGCGACGGGATCAACTACGGCTCTGCCGGCATCGGCACCACGCAGCATCTCACCGGCGAGCTGCTCTCGTCCATGGGCAAGGTCAAGCTGGTGCACGTGCCGTACCGCGGCGACACCGGGGCGCTCACGGCGCTGATCGGTGGCGAGGTGCAGTTCGTGATCGCGCCGGCGACGGCGGCGCTGCCGCATGTGCAGTCGGGCCGTCTCGTTGCCCTCGCGGCCACCGGCCCGGAGCGCTGGAAGGGCATGCCCGATCTCGGCACCGTCGCGGAGCAGGGTGTCGCGGGCTTCGACGTGCAGTCCTGGGCCGGCATCGTCGCGCCGAAGGGAGTGCCGCGGCCGGTGGTGGATCGGCTGAACGGTGAGCTGCAGAAGGCGCTGCAGGTGCCGGAGGTGCGGGCCAAGCTGGAGACCTTCGGCGGCGTGGTGAAAGGTGGCACGCCGGAAGACATGAAGCAGATGTTGACCCAGCAGCTCAACAACTGGAAGGAGGTCGTCGCCAAGGCCGGGATTCCGCGACAATAGGTATGGCAGCCGGCAGTCAGCCGCCGGCGGACCGATCAGCGCGTCATGGTCCGTGAAAGCGTCTCCTGCGGGAGATAGGCGTGATCGCGGCGCAGTTGCTCGACCAGCTGCGCCGTGTCCAGGTCGCACGCCGGTTGCCCGGTTGCGACCGATTGGGCGGCTGCCGTTCCCGCAGCCTGTCCCATCATGTAGGCCGCGGATTGCGCCCGAATGGAGCCATGGACCTTGGTGTCGCTGGAATGGCAGCGACCGGCGACCCAAAGGTTCTCCCAGCCACGCGGAACCAGGATGCTGTAGGGAATGCCTACGCTGTTCCCGCGGCCCAGGTTGTCCTTGCCGTGGAAGTCCTTCAGGAAGCGCTCGTACTCTTCCTTCGACGTGTTGGTTGGATGCACGTCGGTGGGTCGGTTGTACACCGCCACCTGGTCGCTGAACTGACGCCGTCGGCGGAAGTCCTCGATCGTCAGCTCGAACTCCCCGACGATGCGCCTCGAGTCGCGGATGCCCATCGACGGCGCGGTCGTCAGTAGCTCAAGGTCCTCGCAGCCCGGTACGTAGCGCTGATAGAACTCGACGTACTCGACCGCGAGCTTGCGGCCGAAGATCATGCCGTCCGACAGGCTGCGGCTCGAAAGTGGATTCAGGTTGAACACATGGCCGGCATTGAGAGAGGCGGTTCGCTTCCCGATCTTGTTCATTCCGGGCATGAATCGGTCTTCCTGGGTGAAGAAGCCATCCTCGATGGCCTTGGGAAGCAGCTCGTTCTTGGTCTTCGCTTTCACCGCATCGATGCCGCGCCAGTCGTCGCCATACGCTTCGTGCTCCCAGTTCATGCCACCGAGCACCGAGCACAGCGTGCTCGGTGCCACACTGTCGATGTCCCGAAGCACCACCTTGCACTCCGCGCCGGCGAGCGCGGCCAGAGCTGCGTCACCGGTCGCGTCCACGAAGGCCTTGGCCGGGACAAAGCGCAATCCCTCCACGTTGCTCACCACGACGCCGTTCGCGCGGCGACCGTCGACATCGGCATCGATCACACGCGTGAAGAATCGGATCTCCACGCCGGCCTGCACCGCGAAGTCGTCCAGGATGCGCTTAAGGTGCTCGGGGCGAAACGGTACCCACCTGTTCAGCTGTGCGTTCAGGAACTCGGGAACGACATGCGGCCCAAACGCCTTCTGCTGCCACATCGTCTCTAGCAGCTCCTTCATAAAGCCGCCGACCAGCATCCGTTCGCCGTCCGATACCGGACCGAAGGACGCCACCAGGCCGGAAGTCCCCATTCCGCCGAGGCAACCGGTCGCTTCGACGAGCAGTGTCCGTAGTCCCCTGCGCGCTCCGCACACGGCAGCGGCGGTGCCGGCCGGGCCGCCCCCGGCGACGACGAGGTCGTACTCCGGGTCAACAGGTATCCGGCGGGAGTAGTTGTAGCCAGTCATCGCGTTATCCATCGGAGCAGACTCGAGCTCACTTGCCGGTGGGGGTCAGGGGCTTGGTGATTTCCGCAAAGCGCTTGATCTCTGATCGGATGAACTGGCTGAACTCCTCGGGGCCCTGCGGCGAGACCTCGATTCCCATCTCGGCCATGAGCTTGGCCATCTCGGGCGTTCCGAGCACCGCGAGGATGTCATCACCCATCCGCTTCGCCACGTCGGCCGGCACGCCGGCCGGCGCAACGAACCCTGCCCAGTTCACCGCCTCGAATCCGGGCAGCGTTTCAGCGATGGTGGGCCATTGCGGATAGAGCGGGCTTCGTTCCTTGCTGGTGACCGCCAGGACCTTCAGCTTGCCTTGCTTCACGAAGGCATCGGCGGAACTGGCGACGCCGAAGCCGACGGGAATCTGGTTGCCGATGATATCGGTGTACATCTTGGCGGCGCCGTTGTAGGGCACATGGAGGAGCTCGATGCCAGCCATGTGGTTCAGCATCTCGCCGGCAAGCTGCGCCGACGTGCCGATGCCATTGGAGCCGAAGGAGATTGTTCCGGGCTGCTTCTTCGCCAGGTCAATGAGCGACGGAACGTCCTCGGCCGGAAAGTCCTTCGCCGCGACCAGAGCCACGGTGTAGTAACCGATCCGTGCGATCGGCTGAAGGTCCTTCACGGTGTCGTAAGGCAGGTCCTTGCGCTGCACTGCGTTAATGCTAAGGGAGCTGCCCAGCAGTCCGATGGTGTGGCCGTCCGGTGCCGATCTCACCGTTGCGGAGGTACCGACGATCACGCCGCCTCCAGGTCGGTTCTCCACCAGCACCGGCTGCTTCCACATCTTCTCGAGATGCTCGCCCATGACGCGAGCCAACCGGTCCGCAGCGCCGCCCGGAGGCTGGGGCAGGATGATCCGGACCGGATGATCCGGGAACTGCGCAGCTTCGGCTGATGGCAGCGCGATGCTGAGCGCCAGGCACAGCCCTGCTGCCAGGGCGCGGCGACGGTGGCCAGGTGCATCAGTCATCTGTCTCCTCCGAGATGGTTGGTTCCTGATCCATTGTTTTTCCGTTCCCGTCGGAGGGCAAATGAAATGAGTTGCTAGGCACATAACATTAGGTTATACGTTCGGAGCCGGACCTCCTCCAGGAAGCCGATGAACCTGCGCCACATGGAAGTCTTCCGGGCCGTGATGCTGGCCGGAAACGTCAACGGAGCGGCGGAGCTGCTTCATGTATCGCAGCCTGCCGTGAGCAAGATGCTGGCGCGAGCTGCCGACGAGTGCGGCTTCCGGCTGTTCGATCGGGTCAAGGGTCGGCTGGTACCCACCGTGGAGGCTCGGCACCTGTACGAGGAAGTGGAGACGCTGTGGAGAGGCATCGAGCATCTTCGCGACGTCTCCCGCAAGCTCGCCGCTCCGCAGACCGGCATCCTGCGCCTTGCGGTCTCGGCGAACTTCGCCCCGCACCTCGTTCCGCGCGCGGTCACGGCGCTCTATGGACGGTTTCCGCAGCTGCAGATTCGCATCGAGATACTCATCGCCCCAATCATGGTGGATGCGCTGCTCGATCGCTCTATGGACCTCGGCGTGGGAGTTCTGCCGAACGAACATCCAAACCTCGCGACGGTGAAGCGCTACCAGTGCGGCCTCGCGTGCGTGATGCGGGAGGACCATCCGCTGGCGGCGAAGCAACAGATACGTCCGTCCGATCTGCGCGGGCATCGGGTCATCACGTCGCCGTCCGAGACGCCCTTGGGCCAAAGCCTGCGCCGTGCCTACGGAAGGTCGGCGCAGTGGCTGAGACTGGATCTCGAGGTGCGCTCCTCCACCTCGGCCTGCTGGTTTGCGCAAGCGGGAGCCGGCGTTGCGGTGGTCGATAGGGCGACCGTTGCCGGACGATCCTTCGCCGGTCTGTCGGTCCGCCCGTTTCGCAGCCGCGAGAAGCTCCACGCGCGGATCGTCCGGAACCGGTATCAACCGGTGTCCATCGTCCAGCACGCCTTCTATGCGGCGTTTGACCAAGCCTGGGAGGATGCGATGGAGGAAGGAAACACCGGCTGATTCCCCATTCCACCCAAACCAGATGACAATACGACCAAGGGGAGAACGTCATGTCACTGATCGAAGTACGCAAACGCGCGCTCAACATCGAAAACCTCTGGCATGAGGGCGGCCCGCCGGTGGACGTGCCGTTGCGCACCGCGGCCGGCATCGCGGTCATCCGCAATCCGTACGCTGGCCGCTACGAGCCGGACCTGATGCCGTTCATGGCGGAGCTGCGCTCGCTCGGCCGGGAGATGGCGCAGGAGATGGCGCAGGCGCTCGGTGCGGACAAGGTGGAGGCCTACGGCAAGGGGGCGATCGTGGGCGTCGACGGCGAGATGGAGCACGGCGCGGTGTGGCACGAGGCAGGCGGCTGGGCGATGCGCCAGGTGCTGGGCGACCCGAAGGCGATCGTGCCTTCGTCGCAGGCGGTGGCCGGAGCGGGCTTCCGCCTGATGGTCCCGGTGCACTACATCCACGCCGCCTACGTCCGCAGCCACTTCAGCGCGGTGGACGTGGGCTTGCAGGATTCCCCGCGGCCCCGGGAGATCCTGTTCGCGCTGGTGATGACCACCGGCGGGCGGCTGCATTCACGCCTCGGCGGCCTCGCGAAGGACAAGGTTTCGGTGCACGACGGCCAGCGCTGAGGCGCCGCCCTCGCCAGCGACCCGGCGGCTGCCCGCCCTCCGGGATCCGCTGCAGCGCCCTGGGGCTTGCCCTATCATGGGCGCAGGCAGGCAGCTTGCGAGGAAGCGCAATGGGCTGGTTCGATCAGCAGCAGCGGCAGGGCAACGCCGGTGACCCGGCGCGCAGCTCCCCCGGCGGCCAGGCATCGCAGGGCGGAAGGCCGGGCATGCCGCCCGTCGGGGCGCCGTCGGGCATGCCGCCCAAGCGCGCCTGGGCGACGTTCCTGCTGGTGCTGCTCGCCAACTACTTCCTCGTGCGGATGCTGTTCCCGGGGCCGGCGGATCCGGTCACCATCCCCTATACCGCGTTCAAGGAGGAGGTGGCCCGGGGCAATGTCGCCTCCATCTATGCCAAGGGCGAGAGCATCGAAGGGCGCTTCGTTGCAGCCGTGACCTGGCCGCCGCCCGGCGGCGAGGTGGCGCGGCCCGGCCGCGGCGAGCAGCGGTCCCGGTCAGACCAGTTGAGCCAGGTGCCGCCGCGCACCTCCGAGACCTTCAACACCACCCTGCCGCTCTTCGTGGGCCCGAACCTGGAGAGCTTCCTGATCGAGCATGACGTGGAGATCAGCGCGGTGCCGATCCAGTCCGGCAGCGGCCTCACCACGCTTCTCTTCGGCTTCGGCCCGGCGATCCTGATCATCGCCTTCTATGTCTGGCTGTTCCGCCGCGCCGCCCGCCAGGGCGGCGGCCTCGGCGGCATGATGGGCATCGGCAAGAGCAAGGCGCGGCGCTACGACCAGGAAGCCGAGAAACGCGTGACCTTCGACGACGTGGCCGGCATCGACGAGGCGGAGAACGAGCTGGTGGAAGTGGTGGACTTCCTGCGCGATCCGGCCAAGTACACCCGGCTCGGCGGCGCCGCGCCGAAGGGTGTGCTGCTGGTCGGGGCGCCGGGCACCGGCAAGACACTGCTCGCGCGCGCGGTGGCCGGCGAGGCCGGCGTGCCGTTCTTCTCGATGAGCGGCTCGGAGTTCGTCGAGATGATCGTCGGCGTCGGGGCGTCCAGGGTGCGCGACCTCTTCAAGCAGGCGCGCGAGCATGCGCCCGCGATCATCTTCATCGACGAGATCGACTCGATCGGCCGGGCCCGCGGCCAGGTCGCGATCGGGGGCTCGAGCGAGCAGGAGCAGACGCTCAACCAGATCCTCACCGAGATGGACGGCTTCTCGAGCAAGGAAGGGGTCATCGTGCTCGCCGCCACCAACCAGCCGGACGTGCTCGACAAGGCCCTGCTGCGGCCCGGCCGGTTCGATCGCCAGGTGGTGGTCAACCTGCCGGACAAGAACGGCCGCAAGGCCATCCTGGAGGTGCACACCCGCAAGGTGCCGCTCGCCAGGGACGCGGACATGATGGCGGTCGCTGCGGCCACGCCGGGCCTGTCCGGCGCCGACCTGCGCAACCTGGTGAACGAGGCGGCGCTGCTCGCGGCGCGTCGCGAGCAGGAGGAGGTGACCTACAAGGACTTCATGGACGCGCTGGAGAAGATCATCCTCGGGCCGGAGCGTTCGCTCCTGCTGAGCCCGGAGGACCGCGAGCGGATCGCCTATCACGAAAGCGGCCACGCCGTCCTCGGATTGCTGGTGCCGGGGGCCGACCCGGTGCACCGGGTGACGATCGTGCCGCGCGGGCGCGCGCTCGGCGTGACCTACCAGCGCCCGGACGCGGACCGCTACAACTATCCGGAGGCCTACCTGCGCGCCCGCATCATCGGCATGCTCGGCGGCCGCGCCGCCGAGGAGGTCGTCTACGGCACCCGCACCACCGGCGCGGAGAACGACATCGAGCAGGCCACCAACCTGGCAAGGTCCATGGTCACCCGTTGGGGCATGAGCGATGCGCTCGGGATGGTCCAACTCGCGCCGAGGCAGAATCCGTACCTCGGCGCTGCCGCCGGCTTCGGCGGCGACCGCCCGTTCAGCGAGGAGACGGCCCGGGTGATCGACGCCGAGGTGCTGCGGATCATCGGCGAAAGCCACGAGACCGCCTTGCGGCTGCTGCGCGAGCACCGCCGGGCGCTCGACGCGCTGGCCACGGCGCTGCTGGAGCGGGAGACGCTGGAAGAGAAGGACATCCTCGAGGTGACCGGGCTGCCGCCGGCACCGGCGCTGGAGACGCGGCCGCTCGCGCGGGTGCCGGAACCGGTCGCGTGAGCGCCCGCCTCGTGCGGACGAGCGGATGGCGCCCCGCCGCTAGTTGGTCTTGATGCCGGCCTCGCGCACGAGCTTGCCGTAGCGCTCGTGCTCGCTGCGCACCAGGGCGGCCAGCTCCGAAGGTGAGGAGGGCGAGACCACGGCGCCCAGCCCTGCCAGGCGCTCCTTCACCTCGGCATCCGCGAGCACCTTGTGGATTTCCGAGCGCAGCCGCTCCACCACGGCGGACGGCGTGCCTTTGGGCGCGATGAAGGCATGCCAGACGTCCGCCTCGAAGCCCGGGAAGCCCGATTCGGCGATCGTCGGGGAATCGGGCAGCGTCGCGACCCGCTTGCCGCTCAGGGCCGCGAGCACGCGCAGCTTTCAGGCTTTCACGTGCGGCAACACCTCGACCGCGTTCACCGCGACCATGGGGAGCTGCCCGCCCAGAACGTCGGCGATCGCGGGCGAGCCGCCCTTGTACGGAACGTGAGTGATCGTGATGCCAGCCGCTTTCGCGAACATCTCCGCGGCCAGGTGTGGGGTGGACCCGTTGCCGGGCGAGCCGTAGTTCACGCTTCCCGGCTTCGCCTTCGAGATCTCGATCAGCTTCGCGAGCGAGGTGAGCTCGGAGGCGGTCCCGGCGGCGATCACCACCGGCAGCCGCGCCACGAGCGAGATCGGCGTCACGTCCTGGTTGGGATCGAAGGGTTGCTGGGTGTAGAGCAACGGGTTCGCGGCGAGCCCGTTGGCGACCAGCATGATGGTGTAGCCGTCGGGCGTGCTGTCGATCAGCTGCCGCAGCGCGATGTTGCTCGCCGCTCCCGGCTTGTTCTCGATAACGACCGGTTGCCCGAGGCCCGCGGACAACTTCTGCCCTACCGCGCGCGCCACGATGTCCATCGCGCCGCCCGGGGCGAAGCCGACGAGGATGCGCACGGGCTTGGCGGGATAGGACTGGGCGAGCGCGGCGGGAGCGGCGGCAAGCGCCAGGGTGGCGGCGGCGAGCATCGCGGCGAGGCGGCCGAGCGGGCGGAAGCGGTTCGGCATTTCGGTTCCTCTGGTCAGGTGGGTGAGGTGATCAGGCTGGCGCGAGCCGCGGATAGACGCGCCTCGCGTTGCCCTCGAATATCTTCTGCCGATCCTCGTCCGAGAGGCCGGGGGCCGCGTCGATATAGCGCTTCGTGTCGTCGAAGTGGAAGCCCGTGCGCGGATCGATGCCGCGGACAGCCCCGACCATCTCGGAGGCGAAGAGGATGTTGTCCACCGGGATCACCTCGAGCAGCAGGTCGATGCCCGGCTGGTGGTACACGCAGGTGTCGAAGAACACGTTGCGCAGCAACTCTTCGAGCGGCGGACGCTTCAGGTCCAGCGCGATCCCGCGGTAGCGGCCCCAGTGGTAGGGCACCGCCCCCCCGCCATGGGGGATCACGAAGCGCAGCGTCGGGAAGTCGCGGAAGATATCGGACGTCAGGAACTGCATGAATGCAGTCGTGTCGCCGTTGATATAGTGGGCGCCGGTGGCGTGGAAGCACGGGTTGCAGCTTCCGCTCACGTGCACCATCGCCGGCACGTCGAGCTCAACCATCTTCTCGTAGATGGGATACCACCAGCGGTCGGTGAGCGGCGGATCCTTCCAGTGGCCTCCCGAAGGGTCCGGGTTCAGGTTGCAGCCGACGAATCGCAGCTCCTTGATGCATCGCTCGAGCTCCCGGACGCAGGCGTCGGGCGCCACCCCGGGCGACTGCGGCAACTGGCAGACGCCGGCGAAGTTGCGCGGATAGAGGGTGCAGACGCGGTGGATCAGGTCGTTGCACACGCGGGACCAATCGAGGCTCGCCTCGGCGTCGCCCAGGTGGTGGCCCATCGCCATCGCGCGGGGCGAGAAGATCGTGAGGTCGGTGCCGCGGGCGCGCTGCAGGCGAAGCTGGTTCGCCTCGAGGCTCTCGCGCAGCTCGTCGTCGCTGATGGCGAGCTCTTCGGCGCGCGGGCGGCGCAGGATCCGAGCGACCGCGTCGAGCTGGGCGGCGCGCCATCCCTCCAGGGCGCGCGGCGCGGTCGTGTAATGGCCGTGGCAGTCGATCACCATCCCCCGATGCTCGCCTGTGCGCGAGGCGCGGGTCCAATATATATTTCGACGCACAATGATTCGCCTGGAGTATCAATGGAGTACCGTCAGCTTCGCTACTTCGTCGCGGTAGCCGAAGAGCTCAACTTCAGCCGCGCCGCGCGAAGGCTCAACATCAGCCAGCCGCCGCTCAGCATGCAGATCCGCGCAATGGAGGAAGAGATCGGCACGCCGCTCTTCGAGCGCACCCGGCGCCGGGTCGAGATGACCGAGGCCGGGCGCGTCCTCCTCGAGCAGGCACGCGCGTCGCTCGCTCAGCTCGAGCGCGCCGCAGAGCTTGCGCGCCGCGCCGGCCGCGGAGAGGCCGGCGAGCTGCGCGTCGCCTTCACCGGCTCGGTCCCGCTGGTGGACGCCTTCGCGCGCATCGTCCGTGCTTTCCGGCAGAGCGTGCCGCTCGCGCGGTTGGAGCTCACACACCAGTCCACGGGCCAGCAGCTCCAGGCCCTCCTCGCGCGCCGGCTTGACGTCGGGCTCCTGCGACCCTCGCACCTCTTCGAGCCGCCGCCGCAGCTCGCGGTGCGCGAGATCTGGCGCGACGAGCTGCGCGTCGTTCTGCCCGCGGGACATCGGCTCGCGCGCGATGGCTCGGCGATCGCCGTCGAGGATCTCGCGCAGGAGTCGTTCCTGATGTTCCCGCGCGGGCTCGGATGCGGACTGCATGACCACGTGATGGGCCTTTGCAGCCGCGCCGGCTTTGCCCCGCACGTCGCCCAGGAGGCGCGCGAAGGCGCGACATTGATCGGCCTCGTCGCCGCCGGCATGGGCATCGCCGTGCTTCCCGAGTCGTACGCGCGCGCACCGGTCAGTGGAGTCCTGCACCTGCCGCTCGCCTCTGCGCACGCAAGGAGCCGACTGCTGCTCGCGCACGCCGCGCGGGACGCCTCGCCGCTGGTGCAGCGATTCGTCGAGCTCGCCGCGGAGCATGCCACCGGCGCCATGGGGCCGCGGCGCCGGCGCGAGAAGGTCGCATAGTTCGGCTGCCAGGCAGCATCCGATCCGGCTCGGCACGATAGCGCCTCGATTTCGAGGCACTCGTGGCATACCGCACATTCTCCGGAGCCGAGTGAAGGCAAAGTTCTGAAGGCAAAGTTCCGTCAATCGAGATCTCCTGCTCGATGAGCGCGGTTCTCCACCTTCACTTTCCAACGGACTATATGGCCATCCTCCAGAAGCCCAAGTTCGCGTTCTTCCAGGGCGCTGTACGGCCGTATGAAGGCGCAGTCATCCACGTATCCAGCGAGGCGGCGTTCCGCGGCCTGAATGTCTTCGAGGGGCTCAAGGCCTACTGGCAGCCGGATGGCTCGATGGGCATCGTCGCAGTGAAGCGGCATTTCGAGCGGCTGCAACGGTCCGCACGCCTGCTGCACTTCCCGTTCGACATGACCCTCGAGCAGTTCGACAACGCATGCCACTCGCTGATCGAGGTTCTTTGCGTGCCTGATCGCGAGATCTGGCTGCGGGCAACGCTCTACATGGTCGAAGGGCACTGGGGCGAGGACCAGGTGGCCGATCTGGTCATCACCGGCTTCACCATGCCGAAAGGCCTGCCGGCGCCGGTCACGGTGGGCGTCAGCACGTGGCGCCGGGCGACCGACGTCGTCGCCCCGGCTCGAATCAAGACCAGCACCAACTACCAGGTTGCCCGCATGGCCAAGTTCGAGGCGCGCTCCCGCGGCTATGGCGACATGATCCTCCTGAACAACTTCGACCGGGTGGCGGAAGCAACCGTCGCCTGCGTCCTGATGGCCCGCGACGGCACGGTCTACACCACGCCGGCCTCGGAGGGCGCGCTCGAGAGCATCACCATCGATATCGTCGAAGCGCTGGCCGAGGAGCAGGGCATTCCCTTCGTCCGGCGGCCGATCGACCGCAGCGAGCTGTACATCGCCGACGAGGTCGCGCTCGTCGGCACGGTGACGGAGGTGGCCCCGGTCACTGCCGTGGATGGCTTCGCCTGCACCGGCAAGAGCGACCTGATCGACAGGCTGTCCCAGCGCTACCTGACCGCCGTTTGCGGCCTCGTTCCGCACCACAGCGCGGACCTGTCGCGGCGCCTGTACCCGGCGCAGCGGGCCGCGAGTGGCGCGGGCCGTCGCGGCGAAGGAGCCACCGCGCCAGACCGGTTGGTCGCGCATCAGTGACGCGGCCGGAAGACGCAGGAACCGCTTTCCGTATCGAGCTGCCGGTGCTTCGATGAGAATCCTTTTCGGCATCATGTCTGCCGTGCAGCCCGACCGCACGGTTGACGCGCTCTGTGCTGCGATCGGTGGCGATCACCCGATCCTCATTCACCACGACTTCAGCCAGCAGCCGGGCTTCGTGGTGAGGCGCGACAACGTCTCCTTCGTCGATGAGCCGGTGCGCACCGGCTGGGGCAACTGGGGGTTCACCGCGGGCATCCAGAATCTCGTGCGCCATGCCATGGCACGCGACGACTGGGACTTCATCCAGCTGCTCAGTCCCACCTGCATGCCGATCCGGCCGATCAGCGATTTCCAGGCGCACGTCGTCGCCACGGGCGCCGACTACCTGATCGATGGAGTGGATATCGTCACCAACGACAACTTCCTGGTGAGCCATGGATGGCGCGCCTTCGCGCCGGAAGGGCTGTTGCGGCACCGCGTGCTTCGGCGCGCGCGTCGCTGGTATCTCGGTGACGATTCCGTGTCGGTCAACTACGCAGGCCTCGCCTTCCCGGTTCGCTCCCGGCTGGAAGGCGGTCCACTGCGCGCGATGAAGGCCCGTGCCGGGCTCGCCCTCATGAAGATGGCGGAGCGCGGACATGGCTACGACCACCCGTTCTCGGACACGTTCCGCTGTTATGCCGGAAGCAACTGGTTCGGTGCCACCCGGGATGCCTGCGCGTACCTGATGTCGATGACCGAAGGCACGCCGCTCCTGGAGTACATGAAGCGCATCCACATGCCGGACGAGATGCTCTACACCTCGGTGTTCATGAACTCCGACCTGAAGGGCGGCGTGGGGGCGCACTGCATCTCCCGGTTCGTGGATGCGCGACCGGCCTGGTTGGAGACGGCGGACCTGGACGAAGTGCTGGGCAGCGGCAGGTTCTTCGCGCGCAAGTTTCCCGAGGATGTCGAGAGCGAGGTGCGGGTGGAGCTGGCGCGGCGGCTGGCCGCGCGGTCGCAGCCCTCTCCAGCGCTCGCGTTGGCCGAGTAGCGGCTAGCGTCCGGCGGCCGGCACCAGCCAGCCGTCCTCGATCCGCGCAACCTTCGCCTCGAGCAGCGCTGCCAGCACCTCGCGGGTGAGCGTGGCGACATCCTTGCCGAAGTACTTGCGGTTGATCCGCTGCATCAGCGGCAGCTGGCCCCACACCGTCTCGAGGTTGCGCAGCCCGATGCGCTGGCGATCGAGCAGCATGAACGAGAGCCCGACCTTCATCGCGCTCAGCGCGTGGCGCTCCGGATTCGCCCGCAGGTAGTCCAGGCGCCGGCGGGCGCGGTCGAGCGCCGCGCGATAGTCGGTGAACACCGGTCCGTGCCCCGGAATCACCACGGCGGCGTCCAGTCCGTCCAGCATGTCCAGCGTTGCGGCCTGGGCGGCGAAGCCTGGCTCGTCGAAGAACTCCGGGAAGACGATCCCGAAACCGTCATGCCAGAGCGCGTCGGCCGATACCAGCAGCCGATGCTCGGGTTGCCAGAGCAGGAGCGAATCCATGTCGTGGCCGGGCGAGCCGAGCGCTTCCCATTCGAGGCCGCCGATCGGGAGCCGCTGCCCGACATCGAGCCAGTCGTCCGCCGTGAATCGGTCACAGGCCTGGCCCATGGTGCCGTAGTGCAGCGCTTCGTCGTCCCAGCGTTCGACGGCCTCGCGCTCGCGCAGCGGAATCGTGATTCGGCAGCCGTAGCGGGCCGCGAGCGCCGCGTTGCCGCCGACGTGGTCCGAGTGGGTGTGGGTGTTGACGATGCGATGCAGCGGTGCCCCGCCCAGGGCGTGCTCGACGAGTCGCAGCGTCAGGTCCCGGCGGGTGCTGTAGCCGGTATCCACCAGCACGTTGCCCTCGGGCCCCTGGCCCAGGAGATGGTTGGAGCTCAGCCAGTCGCGCTCGATGAACCGCAGCGAGGGCGGCAGCTGGAACGCGGTCGCGGTCACCGGCAGGCCCCTGCGCGTTGGTGCGTCACCGCTTCAGAGCACCGCCACCGCCACGGTGACGCGGTTGCGGCCGGCACCCTTCGCCGCATAGAGCGCGCGGTCGCTGACGTCGATCAGGCCGTCGGGGTCGCTCGCGTGCTCGGGATAGGAGGCCACGCCGATCGAGACGCTCACGCGGGTGCCGCCGACGATCTCGATCTGGTCGTTGATGCGTGCCCGGATCTCGTCGGCCCGCCGCTTGGCGGTGGCGGCATTGGACCCCGGCATCAGCACCAGGAACTCCTCGCCGCCCCAGCGGCAGACGATGTCGCCGGATCTCGCGTTCTGCCCTAGGATGTCCGACACCATCCGCAGTACCCGGTCCCCGGCCTCGTGGCCGAAGCGGTCGTTGATGCGCTTGAAGTGGTCGATGTCCACCATCTGGACGGCGAGCGGCGTGCGCGAGCGGTTGGCGCGCTCGAACTCGATCGCGAGCTGCTCGTTGAAGTAGCGTCGGTTGAAGAGGTTGGTGAGCGGGTCGCGCAATGACTGCTGCTCCAGGCTGCGGCGCAGGGCGAGGTTCGACAGGAACTGCGCCGTGTTGGCGGCGAACATGCTGGCGATCTTGTCGGACTCGGCCGACGTCTCGATGTCCGGGGTCACGAACGGCGCGGACCGGCGCAGGTTGATCACGCCGCTCGCCTTGCCGTGCGCGTACATCGGCAGGCACAGCGTATGGCGCTGCGGCCCGAGGCGCAGGTGATTGCAGCGCAGGTTGAACTGGTTGACCGTGTTGGGGTAGGGCTTGTTCTGGCGCAGCCCCCAGCAATCGTCGATGCCGATCTCCGCGGCGGATTCGGACGCCGCGCCCCAGTGGTGGAGCGCGCTGAAGGCGCCGGTGTCCGGGTCCAGCGTGTAGATGGTGCCCGCGTCCGCGTCGAAGAGCTTCAGTGCGTACTCGCCGGCGACGCGAGCCACCTCGTCCGGCGTGGCGCACGACTGCAGCATGTCGGCCATCTCCTGCAGCATGCCGTAGTTGCGCGAGCGGAAACGGCTGACCTCCAGCGTCGCCGCGAGCTGGGCGGCGGTCTCGCGATAGGCCTGCGTGCGCTGGGCGACCCGGTCCTCCAGCTCGGCGGCGAGACCCTGCAGCTCCTCGTGGGCCTGCATCTGCTCGGACAGGTCGGTGACCACGCCGAGGATGCTCGCCACCTCCCCCTTGTCGATGAGCGGGCTGGTCGACATGTGCACCGGCAACAGCGTCCCGTTGGCCTTGACCAGTTGCCGCGCGCCGCGCACCGACAGTCCGCCGCGGTGCCGTTGCAGCGCATCGACGATGGCCGTCCGTCCGTTCTCCGGCACCAGCTCGAGCAGGGTCATGCCCTTCAGCTGCTCGGCACTGTAGCCCAGCATCTCGCAGATGCGTGGATTGGCGAAGGTGACCCGGCCGATGCGGTCGAGGATCCAGATGCCCTCGGAGGCGGTGTCCACCAGCAGCCGGTAGCGTGCCTCGGACAGCGCGACCACCTCGTTGGCGCGCTGGGCCCGCTCGAACTGCGCCGCCAGCTCGCGGTTGGCGCATTCCAGCTCCCGGCGCGAGGGCAGGGCGAGCAGGCGCCGAGCGGCCGGGAAGATCAGCAGCAGCGTCGCGAGCGAGGTGATCAGCGTGCCGAGCTTGATCCAGCGGCTCAGGATCGGCTGCGAGGCGAGCTGCCCCAGGGCATCGAGGAGGTAGGTGGCGCCGACCAGGCCGGCGAACAGGCCGAGCAGCCAGAGCAAGCGCGGCTCGGGCAGGTCCCGCCGCGTGCGGCTGAGGAAGGCGATCGCGATCGGCACACCCATCATGGCCACCGCGGCGACCAGCTCGATGCCGACCGTGGCCAGCAACAGTGCCGAGTCCCCATTGATGGTCATACAACACTCCAGCGATTGAATCCAATCCCCCCGAGGGCCCCGGGCCGTCGGGAGAACCTGCCTTCGATACTAGCCGATGGGATCGACGGACGGTCGCGCTTGGCCCATGTGCGGCGAATCTTCCGAGCGGGCGGTGTCTTTTTGCCGACGGACGGCAGGATCGGTGTCGCCGCCTGGTGGCGGCGTGGGCAGTACCGCATTGCCGGTCGCGGCCCGGCGCCTCGCGATCGCCGCCCAGACCGCAGCCCGGCCCTCCTCGGGCAGCGTGCCCCAATGCGCGATCTCGTCGAGCGTGCGGAAGCAGCCCTCGCAGAGGCCGGTGGCGGTGTCGATGCGGCAGACGGAGATGCAGGGTGATCGGATGCTGCCGGGTACGACCGGCGCCCTCAGCGCGATGGCTCGGCGGCCTCCTGCGCCGCCGATGATTCGATGGCGACCAGCACCTCGCCTTCGGGAACCTGGTCGCCCACGTCGTAGTGGAGCAGCGTCACTTCGCCGTCGACCGGCGCGGCGATGGTGTGCTCCATCTTCATGGCCTCCATCACCAGCAGCGCCTGGCCCTTCGTCACCCGCTGCCCCGCCCGTACCAGCACCGTGATCACCTTACCCGGCATCGGCGCGGTGAGCCGGCCGCCTTCGTCTGCCGCATCGCCCGCATGAAGCAGGCGGTCCACATGGCGCAGGCGCAGATGCCGGTCGACCGTGAAGAGATGCAGCGTTTCGCCTTCGAAGACGGCATGGCCGCGATGGCGCTGCCCACCCACCTGCACCACCAGGCTGTCGACGCGCTCCGGCTCGGGTGCGAGCACCACGCCTTCGGCCGCTTGCGCATCCGTGCCGTTGGCAGGAACCGAGAAGAGGCAATCCGGCGGCGGATCGCCGGCCGGGTCGAAGGGCCCGCGGCGATAGGTGACCAGCACCTCGCGCTCGCCGGCATCCTCGCCGAAGGCGATGCGCCGGGCGAGCGGTTCGGCGAGGCGCCAGCCCTGGCGGTGGCCCCAGG
>JAEWEW010000240.1 GCA_023389175.1 Pseudomonadota bacterium
GACCTGGACATCATGTCCGCAAACTCGCTCAGCTGAGCCCAGAGCTTGTTCGTGAATTCGCGATGGCTTGCCGCGGTCTCCGAGCGAAAGTCACGGAGATCGGAGCGCATCAGCTTGATCTGGCCCACAAGCGAGCCCTCGGAATCGCCACCGATAGACTTGACAAGAGACCGGATCTCAGCAGTCTGGCTCGAGATGGCGTCGAAGACGTCACGCGGCGTGACCTCGTCGCGCTTCAGCACCTCGCGAGGTAGCGGCAGGAGCGACTCGATGATCTTGAATACGATCGTGGCGGCGATGCCCAGCACGCTGGTCAGGAAGGCCATCTTCATTCCGGCAAGAAGAGCCGGGATGCTCGTGTCGATATGGGCCGTGTCGAAGTTCAGCAGCCCACAGAAGATGCCGGTGAAGGTTCCGAGGATCCCGATCGTCGTCAGCAGGGCGGGGCCGTACGCAACGAAGCGCCGCGCCTTCCGGACTACTGCCAGGGTCACCGCCAGCACGAACAGACCGAGGATCGCCATGACGAACAACTCCGTGATAACGTCCTGATTCGCGCTTCGAAAGACGGCCTCCACCGGGAAGGTGAGCATCGTGTTCTCCTACGGATCGATTCGGCTGCAAAGCCTTCGATCGTAAGGAGGCCTGACCCCAGATGCCCGGACCTAGTTAACAAACGGCCGAAAACAGGCTCGAGGACCGACCAACGGTCTGGCGCGATGGCGCGAGAGAGGCTACCCCAAGAGCGTGATCGGGACGCGGGCCCAGCCGCCAACCGGCGACACCGCCCGTTCGGCCAGTTGGCCCGGCGCGAGCGCGATCGACGACGTCGCCGCAAGGAGTGCCTGCAACGCGATCCGCATCTCCAGCGTTGCCAGCAAGCGGCCGGGGCACGCGTGCCTTCCGATGCCGTACACCAGGTTTCGCCCGGCATTGCGCGCCGGGTCCATGGCGTTCGGGTCGCCGAATACCGCCTCGTCCCGGTTTGCGGACGTCCAGTTCAGCTTCACGCGCGCCCCTTGCGGCAGCTCCACTGCCCCGATCGTGACCGGGCAGGTGGTCACGCGGCGGCTGGACACGAACGGGTCGTCGATACGAAGGATCTCGTCGATGATCGCATCGAACTCGGCCTCGGGCACGCCGGTGCGCAGGCGGTCCTGTGCAGCGGGGTACATCGCCAGGTGATGGAGCAGCACGCCGATGCACTGTGCGATGGAGCCCAGGTCGCCACCGGTCCAGTTCCGCAGCACCGAAACGATCTCCGCGTCGGTCAGCATCCGGCCGTTCACTTCGGTTCGCATGAGGCGGGCGGTGACATCCTCGGCTGCGCGCCCGGGTCCGCGGCGCGGCTCCAGCAGTCCCCGGATCAGTTCGTCGAACGACTCGGCCACCTGTCGCGTCCAGGACCTGTCGCCCGAGCGCGCCGCCGCATGGTTCTCGGCAACCCAGCCCACGAGCCGGGCCTCGAGGCTGCTCGGCCAGCCCAGCCACGCGCTCTGCGCCCGGACGGCATACCGGATGCCCACCTCGGACACCGCGTCGACGGCAACGCCTCGGGGCAGCGACGAGACCAGGTCGCGCGCCACCCGACGGAATTCCTCGAGGAAGGGGGCGAGCGCCTCCGGGGTGAGAAAGCGATCGAGGGCCGCCCGGTAGGCCGTATGCTCGGCCGAATCCAAGCCGTTCGGGACCTGGAGATGGCGCGACACCGCGTTGGAAAACCGATCATCGCTGCACGCGGCCTGCACGACCAGCTCGTGCGCCAGCAGCACCCATTCGCCATGGATGTCGCGCACCACGCCGTGCCGGGGCCGCAGCTCGTCGGTGTAGGCCCTCAGGTCCTTGCCGGTTGCGGACAAGTCGTCGGGCATGTGGTCGGGCATCCTCACCTCCCTGGCGAGAGCATCATAACGCGAGCGTGTGAACGACCGGCAGCGCAGCGTAGCGGTTATGATCTGCGGCGCGATCCTCGCGCGGCCCGCTGCGGGCGTCCAAGGAGCACTCCATGATCACAGCCCTCGTCGTGGCAGCCATCGCCGTCGCGTTGGTTGCCTATGTCATCGCGCTCTACAACCGGCTCGTGCGCCGACGTCAGATGGCCGCGGAAGGCTGGAGCGGCATCGACGTGCAGCTCAAGCGCCGCTCCGACCTGATCCCGAATCTCGTCGAAGCCGTCAGGGGATACGCCGGGCACGAACGGGCAACCCTGCAGGAAGTGACCGAGCTGCGCAACCAGGCGCGCGCGATGCCGCCGGACGACATCGCCGGTCGCGCCCAGGTAGAGGGCCTGCTGTCCGGAGCCATCGGCCGCCTGCTCGCGGTGGTCGAGAACTACCCGGACCTCAAGGCGAGCCAGAACTTCCTGCAACTGCAGGCCTCGCTCGACGGCATCGAGAACGAGATCCAGATGGCGCGCCGCTACTACAACGGCGCAACGCGCGAGCTCAACGTCATGGTCGAGTCCTTTCCCAGCAACGTGGTCGCCGGCATGTTCGGGTTCGCCAAGGGCGCCTTCTTCGAGACCGACGACGCGAGTCGCAACGCCCCGGAGGTTTCCTTCCAGCGCTAGGAGGGCCGGCATGATGTGGCACCAGACGGCCTGGATCGCGGGCCTGCCGCTGCGTTGGGTGCCACGCCTGCTGCTCGCGCTGCCATGGCTCCTGCTCCTGGGCGGGCCGGCGCCGGTGCTCGCCGACGAGGTGATCGAGCGCTTCGACTCCGTCGTCGAAGTGGGCGCCAATGGGGACCTGTCGGTGAGCGAAACCATCGTGGTGCAAGCCGAGGGCCAGCAGATCCGGCGCGGCATCTACCGTGATTTCCCCTTGCGCTTCCAGGATGCCGAGGGCCGCGCGCGACGCGTCGGCTTCGAGCTGCTCGAGGTCAGCCGCGACGGCAAGCCCGAGCCCCATTTCGTCCGCGGCAACGACCGGGGGCTGCGCATCTACATCGGCGACGAGAACCGCTTGCTGTCGCCCGGCCGCCATGCCTATCGGCTGCGGTACCGGACCAGCCGCCAGATCCGACACCTGCCGGGGCACACCGAGCTCTTCTGGAACGTCACCGGCAACGAGTGGGCGTTTCCGATCGAAGCCGCAAGCGCGACCATCCGCCTGCCGCAGCGAGCCGCACCGGTCCGCTGGACCGGCTACACCGGCCGCCTCGGCGAGCGCGGCACCGCATGGCGCGCCAGTCTCGATCCGGAGGGCGCCCTGCGCATCGCTTCGACCCGAGTGCTCACGCCCGGTGAGGGGCTCAGCATCGTTGCCGAGATTCCAGCCGGCCTCGTGGCCCCGCCCAGTGGCCTGCAGGCCTTGCGCCACGCCGCGCTCGACCATCGCCGGTATCTGCTCACCGGCCTGGGCCTGCTCGGCGTACTGGCCTTCTACCTGCTCGCATGGCGCGCGGTCGGCCGCGATCCGCCCGGGGGAGTGACGATTCCGCTCTTCCACCCACCGGCGGGAATCTCGCCGGGGCTGGCAGCCTACGTTCACCAGTGGGGCTGGCGCAGCGGCTGGCGCGAGCTCACCGCGACAGCGGTCTCGTTGGCGGTCAAGGGGCTGGTGGCATTCGAGGGCGATGCCGGTACGCCGATCCTGGTTCGCACCGCGACGCCCGCCCCCGCATCGCGGCAACCGGTGACGGGCAGTGCCGACCTGGGCGACCCGCCGCCCGGGCTGCCGCCCGGCGAACGGGCGCTGCTCGCCTGGCTCGAGCGCAGTGGCGGCCGGGTGAGCATCGAACGCGCCAATGGACCCAGCGTGGCGAGCGCACTGGCCTCGTTCAAGGGCGCGATCGAGAAGGAAAATCGCCACCGCTTCTTCCGGCGCAACCGCGGCTACTTCCTGATCGGCGTCTGCCTCACGGCAATCACGGTCGCGGCAGTCCTGCGGTTCGGGGAACTGAGCGAGGCCGAGACCGCCTTGCTGAGCGCGGCCGTCGTGGTGAGCGCCGTCGCCGGCTCGTTCCTGGTTCGAATCGTCCGCGGGCTTCTCTCGGGTCGCCGCACGGGCACGATCATCAAGGTCGCCATCAACCTGGCGGTGCTCGTCTGGTTGGGTGTCCTGTTCGTGGTCCTGCGCCGATCGGACCTGGGCAGTGCGGTGCCGTTAGGCTTCGAGCGCGGCATCCTCGATGCCCTGCTCGAGAACGGCTTTCCCTTCGCCCTGGTCGGCGGCTTCGCCCTGCTCAATGGACTGTTCTACTACCTGCTGCGAGCGCCGACGGTGGCGGGCCGGCACATCATGGACCAGCTCGCGGGATTCCGGCTCTACCTGGAGACGGCGGAGAGCGCCCGGCTCAATTTCGCCGACGCGCCCGAGCTCACGACGGAGCGCTTCGAGCGCCTGCTTCCGTATGCCATCGCCCTCGACGTCGAGAAGCCGTGGGCCCAGGCCTTCGAGAAGGCCTTCGCGCGAGCGCACCCGGGACAGGACCTGGCCGGCAGCTATCGGCCGGCATGGCACAGCGGCACCGACTGGTCCGGTCGCGGCTTCGCGAGCTCGGTGTCGGGCATGGTGGCAGCCACGCAGGGCTCGTTCGCCAGCGCCGTTCCCCCACCGAGCTCTTCGTCCTCGGGTTTCTCGAGCGGTGGCGGCGGATCGGGCGGCGGCGGGGGCGGGGGCGGCGGAGGCGGCTGGTAGTCGGCCCATCTGGGTGGCGGATCCGCTCGCTGTCCTTCCCCGGACGAGGCTATCATCCCCGCATCCGATGACGGAGGGCTGCTGTCATGGAGACTTCGATCGAGAACGACGCTGTCCCGGTCTACCACGACGGCATGCGCCGCCTGCAGGACCGATTCGAATCCAGGCGCCTGGCGGACCGCCTCGACGAACGGCTGGGACGCAGCACGTTCACCGCGGAAGACCGAGAGTTCATCCAGTCGCGGCCGATGTTCTTCCTTGCCACGGCCGATGCCCGAGGCCGACCGGACTGCTCCTACAAGGGCGGCCTTCCCGGCTTCGTCCGCATCACCGCCGACGACGAGCTGGCGTTTCCGGACTACGATGGCAACGGCATGTTCCGCAGCCTCGGCAACCTACTCGTCAATCCCGCGGTCGGCTTGCTGTTCATCGATTTCGAATCGCCACGGCGCCTGCGGGTGAACGGGTCAGCGAGGATCGACGAGGACGATCCGCTGCGGACGGAGTTGCCGGGCGCGCATCTGGTCGTGCGGGTACGGGCAGGCCGCATATTCCCGAACTGCCCGCGCTACATCCACCGCGCCGAGACCGGCGAGCTGTCGCCCTACGCGCCACGCCCGGGCTACACCCCGCCGGAGCCGAAGTGGAAGTCGATGGAGATGTTTGTCGACGTGCTGCCCGGTTGCGGCAGCCCGGGCGACGTCGACCGTTGAATCCAGGGGCCGCGCATCAGCCCTGCCGCGGCTTCCAGTCAGCGGACGGAACGACGTTGACCATCCAAGGCACGCCAAACCGGTCGATCAACGAGCCGAAACCGGGCGACCAGAAGGTCTCGCCGAAGGGCATGACTTGCGTGCCACCCTTGGACAGTTCGTCGAACCAGCGCTTGCCCTCGGCCTTGTCAGCGGTATGCAGGGTGACATCGAAGCCGTTCTTGGGCTTGTCGATGTTGCTGGCCCACGCGACATCCATGTCGGCGCCCATCAAGGCCTGGTCCCCGACTTCGAGCCAGCAGTGCATCAGCCAGGTCTTGTACTTCTCGTCCTTGATCGGCATGTCCGGGGGCGCATCGGCGTAGGCAAAGGCAGCGGTGATCTTTCCGCCCAGGACCTTGGCGTAGAACTCGAAGGCCTCCCGGCACTGGCCCTGGAAACTCAAGCTGGTCACGATCTTCATGGTGTCTCCGCTCTGAACGTGGTCGAAGGGAACACGGACCTCGACGCCACACACTCGGGCAACTGACAGCGGGCGTCTACGAGGCGGGGATTGTGGGCCCTTCGCAGCCGGGGCGCCTCGTACCTTTGGGGGAGAACAGCGCCTCTCCATTGTCTACAGGGCCTCGATATCATCGCTGGTCAAACCACCGGAGTACACGCATGATCGTCGAGCGCATCTGGACCGGCAACGCCTACCGCAACTACAACTACCTGATCGCCTGCCCCGAGAGTGGCGAGGCGTTGGCCATCGATCCGCTGGACCACCAGAAGTGCCTCGCAGCGGCAAAGGACAAGGGCTGGGAGATCACGCAGATCCTCAATACGCACGAGCACCACGATCATACCGGCGGCAACGCAGCGGTCGTCGCGGCCACCGGCGCCAAGGTGATCGCCCATCATCGCGCCGGGTCGCGCATCCCCGATGTCGATCGTGGCGTAAAGGCCGGGGACGTGATCAAGGTCGGCAAGACCGTCGAGCTCGAGTGCATGGACACCCCCGGCCACACGATGTGCCACATCTGCCTGCGTTCCCACACCGAGCGGCCGGCGCTCTTCTCCGGTGATACCCTCTTCAATGCCGGCGCGGGCAACTGCCACAACGGAGGCAATCCGGAAGACCTTTACAGCACCTTCGTCGACCAGCTGGCGAAACTGCCCGACGACACCCGCGTGTACCCTGGACACGACTACATCGAGAACAACCTGCGGTTCACACTCGCCCGCGAGTCCGACAACGCCGCGGCCAAGGCGATGCTGCCCGGCGTGACCGGACACGACCCGGCGAGCGCCCTGGTCACGACGCTCGCCGACGAGAAGCGGGTCAACACCTTCCTGCGCCTGACCAGCCCCGGTGTCATCGCGGGGCTACGCGAGGCGTTTCCGGATCTCCCCGAGCGACCTGATCCGAAGACAGTGTTCGTCAAGCTGCGCGAGTTGCGCAATACCTGGTGAGCCGCGAGCGACGGCCGAAGCCCGGCGTCAAGTGCGCAATACGCCGAGGAGGGATT
>JAEWEW010000353.1 GCA_023389175.1 Pseudomonadota bacterium
CCGGCGTCGCCACCGTCACCACCGATCCCGCTGCGTCGCCAAACGCCCGCGCTGCGGCGTCCTCGGAAGCGGCGCAGGGGACTGCCGTCACCGCGGGTTCATCCCAGCCCCAGGCGCAGCCGCAGCCGCAGGCCGGCTCGCGCCCGGCGCCCGGCGGCGCCGCGCCGATCCGTGAAGCCACGCCGTCGCGCCAGTCGACCACGGCCTCCGCGGGGGACGGCGCGGCCAGCTACGTGCTCCAGGCCGGCGCCTTCCGTGGCGCGGCGGACGCCGACGCGATGAAGCTCAAGCTTGCCCTCATGGGGCTCGAGGCGCAGGTGGTGACCGCGGAGGTGAGCGGATCGCCGCTGTATCGCGTGCGGGTCGGCCCCTACGAGGGCCTGGATGCGATGAACCGCGCTCGGGCGCGCCTTGCCGAAAACGGCGTCGAGGCGACCGTCCTGCGCCAGCGCTGAGCCGAGATGACCTCCGCGCTCGCTTCGACCGGCTGTCCGGAGGAGGCTGTCGGCCGGCGACTCCGGTCGGCGGCTCCCGCGAGGGCCGTGGTCGTCCACCGCGACCGCTTCGACGTTCAATGGCTTGGGCCCGTTCGCGGGCAGCACTGACAGGAAGGATCCCAATGAATCGCAAGGAATTTCTCTCGATCGCGCTTGCCGGCGCCGCCGCCGCCGCGCTGCCGCTCGGTGCCGCCCGGGCCCAGGGCGCAGCCTACAAGGTGCTGAAGTCGCCGGCACCGACCGATGTCGAGCCGGGAAAGATCGAAGTGGTCGAGTTCTTCTGGTTCGGCTGCCCGCACTGCTATTCACTCGAGCCGATCATCAACGCCTGGGCTTCCCGGCTGCCGCCGGACGTCGTCTTCCGGCGCCAGCACGTGCCGTTTCGCGAGGTGAAGCATCAGCAGCTCTACTTCACGCTGCAGTCCATGGGGCAGGACAGCGAGAAGGCGATCATGGCCGTCTTCAACGCCATCCACGACCAGCGCAAGCGCATGACCGATCCGAAGGAGATGGCGAGCGTGCTGGCGGCGGTGGGAGTGGACGCCAAGGCGTTCGAGGACACCTTCGGCTCTTTCGGCGTGCGCACCCGCCAGCAGCGCGCGAACAAGCTGGCCGACGCCTACGACATCGACGGCGTGCCGGCGATCGGCGTCAACGGGAAGTACCTGACCTCGCCTTCGATGGCCGGTTCGAACGAAGCTGCCCTGCGGGTGGTCGACGAGCTCGTCGCCAAGGAACGCAAGGGTGCATAGGGCAGCCTCCTAGGCACGCCGGTCGGCCGTGCGGGTAGTCATCACCGGCGCCTCGAGCGGGCTCGGCCGCGCGCTGGCTGCCGAGTTCGCCCGCCGGTTTCCCGGTGCGGAGCTGATGCTGGTCGCCCGCCGCGAGGCACGGCTCGCCGAGCTGGCTGCCTCCCTGCCCGGCAGCACCTGCGACTGCTTCGCCCTCGACGTCACCGACGCCCGCGCGCTCGCTGCGGCCTGCCGCGACTATGTCGCGCGGCGCGGGCCGCCCGACGTGGTGATCGCCAATGCGGGCATCAGCGGCGGCACGGTGACCGGCGCGGCCGGCGACCGGGCGGTGTTCCGTCGCATCGTCGAGGTCAACCTGCTCGCCATGCCGGACACCTTCGCGCCCTTCATCGCGCCGATGCGCGACGCAGGCGGGGGGACGCTCGTCGGCATCGCGAGCGTCGCGGGCGTGCGCGGCATCCCCGGATCCGAAGCGTACAGCGCGAGCAAGGCAGGCGTCATCGCCTACCTGGAGAGCCTGCGGGTGGGGCTGCGCGGCAGCGGCCTCTCGGTGGTGACCATCGCGCCGGGCTATGTGAAGAGCGAGATGACCGCCGTGAACGACTTCCCGATGCCGTTCCTGATCTCCGCGGAGGAGTTCGCGCGGCGCGCCGTGCAGGCGATCCTGCGCCGCGACCGCTATCGCACCATCCCGTGGCAGATGGGCCTCGCCTCGGCGCTGCTGCGCAGCCTGCCGCGGCCGCTCTACGACCGGGTCTTCGAGAAGGCGCCGCGCAAGCCGCGACCGCATGCCGTCGGCAGCGAGCCTGGCGGCGCGGCATCCCCCCACGAAGGTGGCGCGTCATGGTGACCGCCGCTGGAATCCCTCGGCGCTCCTGCGGGCAGGCCTTGCCGCAGCGGCTGGCCACGGCCCTTGCGGCGGGTGCGCTGCTGCTCGCCGCGGGCTGCTCGACGACGGTGAGGCCGACGCCGCAGGGCGCTGCGGTCACGGCCGATCGCGCCGGCCCGGCGCAGGTGCCGTCGCCGCCGCCGGTCGCAGGCGATGGCGTGGGATCGTCGGGACCGGCCAGCACGCCATCCGCGCCTGTCTCGCGCGGTGGCGGCTACTACCTCGACGATGGCCCAGGCCTGCGGCCGCTGGCGGAGATCGTCGCGCTGGCGGCCCGGCCGGATCCGGTCCCGGTGGCCGAGCCGCTGCATCCACGGGCGAACCGGCCGTACCGGGTGATGGGCAGCGACTACCGCCCGATGACCAGGCGCGGCGACTTCGTCGAGGAAGGCATCGCTTCCTGGTACGGCCGCCGCTTCCACGGCCAGCCGACCTCCATCGGCGAGCGCTACGACATGTACGGCATGACCGCCGCCCATCCGACGCTGCCGATCCCGAGCTATGCGCGGGTGACCAGCCTCGAGAACGGTCGTTCGGTGGTCGTGCGGGTGAACGACCGCGGTCCCTTCCTGCACGGGCGCGTGATCGACCTCTCCTACCTGGCCGCGTTCAAGCTGGGCTACGTGGAGGCCGGCAGCGCGCCGGTTCGGGTGGAGCTGCTGGATCCGGAAGCGCGCATGCAGCAGGCGCAGGCCGGCGGGCAGGCGCAGGTGGTGCGCACCGGTTTGCGGATGCCGGATCGATCCGCGGCTGCACGCGCTGCCACGGGCACCGTAGGCAGCGTCGAATCCGGGCATGTGCTGCAGCTCGGCGCCTTCAAGGCGCGCGAGAACGCGCAGGCGGCTGCCGAGCGCCTTGCCCGGCAGCTCGAGCCGCTGCAGATGCCGGTGACGATGGTGCAGCAGGACGGGCTGCACCGGGTGCTGGCCGGCCCGTACGACGGCCGCGACGCTGCGCTGCGCGCCGGCGAGCAGATCCGCGCGCTCACCGGGCTGGTGCCGCTGGTGCTGGAGCACTGACCGCACCGGTCCCGCCGGCGCCAGCCCGGCAAGCAGCCCGCGGAATCTTCCTTGCCTCCTTACCCGCCCTTGCGGTCCAGGACCGCGCGTCGATAGAGCGCGTCCGCCGGATCACCGCTGATCCTCGCCGCCAGGCGGGCCGCCTGCCGGGGCGGCAGCGCTTCGGCCAGCACCGCGATCGCCCGAAGGCCGACATCGGAGAGCGGCGCCTCGCCGTCGGTGCGTGCCGCCGGCGCCGGCGGAAACACCAGCAGCGCGAACTCGCCGCGCCGGCGATTGGCATCGGCAGCGAGCCAGCCGGGAAGGTCCGCGACGGTCATGCGCGCGATCTGCTCGAACTGCTTGGTGAGCTCACGGCCGACCAGCAACTCGCGCGTTCCCGCCAGGGTCGCGGCCAGGTCCGCCGCGCTCTCCTCGATGCGATGCGGCGCCTCGAAGAGGACGAAGGCCGCCGGCCATCCGGCGAGCTCGGCGAGCCGTTCGCGCCGCGCCGTCGGGCGGCTCGGCAGGAAGCCCTCGAAGTGGAAGCGTCCGTCCGCTAGTCCGGCCGCGCTCACCAGCGCGGTCACCGCACTCGGCCCTGGCACCGGTACCACCTTCACGCCGGCGCGGTGCGCCGCGGCCACCAGCCGGGCGCCCGGATCGCTGATGCCTGGCGTGCCGGCGTCGGTGATGAGGGCGACGGCCTGGCCCTCCTCGATGCGCGCGAGTATGTCCTGCGCCGCGGCGGCCTCGTTGTGCGCATGCAGGGCGATGCAGCGGGCGCCGGCACCGATGTGCTGCAGCAGCGGGCGACTGGTTCGCGTGTCCTCCGCGGCGATCAGCGCCACCGAGCGCAGGATGCGCGACGCCCGCCGGCCTAGATCCTCGAGGTTACCGATCGGCGTGGCCACTACATATAATGCAGCGGGCATGTTCGCGGGCGGGTCCGCCGGCGGCGGCCCAGCGGCGGGATCCTGTCCGGCGCGCGTAAGTGGGGACATGATGCTGCGTCGACGACTGATCTTCGGGATGATGGGGGCCGCCGGCACCGTTGCGCTGGGCACGGCGGCCCGTGCGCAACCGACAGTCGCCGCCGTCGATCGCATCGGCCTATTGTTACCCAGATCCGGCGGGCCGTTCGGCCGCGTCAACCGGGCGGTACGCGCCGGCATCGAGGCCGCCTTCCACCGCGACGGCGGCGGACTCGCGGTGGACATCTACGAGGTCGACGACACGCCGCAGGCGCTCGCCGCGGCCTACCGCGGCATGCTCGAGCGCGGCACGGCGCTCTCGCTCGGGCCGCTCAGCCGCGGCGGCGTGAGCGCGCTGCTCGCGCTGGGCGAAGTGCCGATCACCACCGTGGCGCTCAACCAGCCCGAGGGCGAGGAGCTCCTGCCCTGGAATGTCATTGTCTTCACGCTCGCGGTGGAGTACGAGGCGCAGCGCGTGGCTGCCGTCGCGATGCAGGACACGCAGGGCCGCATGACGGGCGGGCGTGTCCCCGGTGCCATCGTCGTGACCTCCGCCACCCCGCTCGGCCGTCGCGGCGCCGCTGCCTTCGTCACCCGCTGGCGTGAGCTCGGCGGCCAGGCGGACGATCCGCTGGAGCTGGAGGAGAGCGCGCTCTACAAGTTCCGCTCGGTCATCGGCAAGGAATCCGGAGACCTCTACTTCCTCTCCATGAGCGCGAGCCTGGCGCGTCCGGTGCGCACCATCATCGGCCGCACGCTCCCGGTGTACGGCACGTCGCTGCTGTCGCAAGGCGTGCCCGGCGCCGCAGGCGCAATGGATCCGGGACTGCGCGCGCCGGAGCTGGACGGCCTGCGGCTGCTGGAGATGCCGATGATCCTGCAGCCCAACTATGCGGCGGCGCTCGGCTACGCGTCGGCTCCCGCGGAGTTCTCGCTCGAGATGCAGCGGCTGTATGCGCTCGGCGTCGACGCGTTCCGCGTGGCGCGCGCCATGTTCTCCGGCCGGCAGAGCTTCGAGATCGACGGCCTGACCGGGCGCCTGCGCTTCGACGGCGGCATGCCGCTGGTGACGCGGGAGCCGCGGCTCGCGGAGTTCCGCGACGGCATTCCGGTTCCGCTGTGAGCGTTCCCGCACGGCCGCCCGAAGGGAACGCTCGCCTCCCTCGGGGAGGCTGTCGCGCTTCGCGACTGGAGGGTCCACCATTGAGCGTTCCCGCACGGCCGCCCGAAGGGAACGCTCGCCTCCCTCGGGGAGGCTGTCGCGCTTCGCGACTGGAGGGTCCACCATTGAGCGTTCCCGCACGGCCGCCCGGAGGGAACGCTCGCCTCCCTCGGGGAGGCAGGAGGGCAGTCCTGTGACCGCCACTGCCGCGCAGATCGCGGGGCAGGACGCGGAGTCTGCAGCGCGGCGACTGCTGGAGCGCGCCGGGCTTGATTTTGTCGCCGCCAACGTGCGCTACAAGGTCGGCGAGATCGATCTGGTCATGCGTGACGGCGATACGCTGGTCTTCGTCGAGGTCCGCACGCGTCGCTCGCTCGCCTTCGGCGGCGCGGCCGCGAGCATCGGCCATCGCAAGCAGACGCGGCTGCGTCGCGCCGCCCAGTGCTACCTGCTGCAATCGTTCGGCCAGCGCGCGTGGCCGGGCTGTCGCTTCGATGCCGTCGTGTTCGACGGGCGATCGCGCGAATGGATCCGCGACGCATTCGGTGCCGCGTGAATCGGCGCCGGGGCGACAGCGGTGACTCCTTATAATCGCCTCACCATTCCACCTCGCCAGCCAAACTTCGTTCCGCCCGCGCGGAATCGCACCAGCCAGGGAGCCTGCCCATGACCCGTTCCGAAGCATTCGCCCAACGCGCGCACGTCGGCCGGCGCCTGGTTCTCTCGGCCCTCGCGGTCTCGACGCTGGGGCTTGCCGGGTGCTTCGGCCTCGCAGTGACCGGCGCTGCCGTCGGCACGATGGCGGTGCTCGATCGTCGCTCGCTCGGCGCGCAGACCGAAGACCAGTCGATCGAGCTGCATGGCCTGCGGGTGTTGAACGAGGCGGTGAACAACAAGAACATCGGCTCCATCTCCATCACCAGCTTCAACCGCCGCGTGCTGCTGAGCGGACAGGCGGATTCGGAGCAGACGCGCCAGCTCGCGGAGGAACAGGTCCGCCAGCGCGTGCCCAACATCAAGGACATCTACAACGAGGTCGAGGTGGCGCCCGCGCCGGCGGGCTTCGCTGCCCGCACCAAGGACACCACGCTCACCGCGCGCGTGAAGACCAACCTGGTGCGGGAACGCAACCTCTCGGCCAACGCGATCAAGGTGGTCACCGAGCAGTCCACCGTCTACCTGATGGGACTCGTCACCCGTGACGAGGGCGAGCGTGCCGCCTACATTGCATCCCAGGTCTCCGGCGTGAGCCGCGTGGTCACGCTCTTCGAGTACATCACCGAGGAAGAGCTGCAGCGCATCCAGGGTGGCGGCGCCAGCGCGAGCATGTAGGTCGCGCCAGGCGCCGCGCGGACGCGGCGGGCATGTGGTGGCACGCGGTGGCATGCGGTGGCATGGGGCGCGCCACCGGACGGTTGCTGGCGGCAGGCCGATGGCAGGCGGCCGAAGCCGCCGATTGTGCGCTGCGATCAATGAGCCGGGCGGGCTGACGGACGGCCAGCAGCCGTCTCGGATTTGGCACTAACCTATCTCCGGATTCGTAACGGAGATTCGCGTGTCAAACGGTCTCATCGTACTCCTCGGCCTCCTCGCCGCGGTCGCAGTGTGGGCGGTGACCGTGTTCAACCGGCTGGTGCGCAGTCGCAACCTGATGCGCAACGCCTTCGCCCAGATCGACGTGCAGCTGAAGCGTCGACACGACCTGATCCCGGGGCTGGTCAACACCGCGCGCGGCTACCTGCAGCACGAGCGACAGACGCTCGAGGGGGTCACGCTCGCGCGCCAGCGCGCAAGCGATGCCCGCTCCGCGGCCGCCGCGCCGGCACGACGGCCGAACACCGAGCTGCTCGAGGCGCTCGACCGCGCCGAGGCCGGCCTCAATGCGGCCCTCGGCAAGTTCGCCCTCGTGGTCGAGGCCTATCCCGAGCTGAAGGCCGACCGCACCATCATGCAGCTGACCGAGGAGCTGACCTCGACCGAGAACCGGATCGGCTTCTCCCGCCAGGCCTACAACGACGCGGTGAACGCGTACAACGACGCGATCGGCGTCTTCCCCGCGTCGCTCGTGGCCACGGCTTGCGGCTTCACTGCCGCGGGTCAGCTGCGCAGCACGACCAGCGCCGTCGAGCGCGCTCCGGTGGCGGTCACGCTCACTTGATGGGCGCCCCCCGAAGCGCCACGGGCGACAGTTGAGCGCAAGCATGGATTTCAGCCGCCATCAGCAGGAGGCGGCCGCCACGACGCGGCGGTTGCGGACTGCCTACCTGCTCGCGGTGGCGGGCGTGGTGGTGCTCTTCAACGTGGCGGCGCTGGTGGCATGGCGCCTCATCTTCGGCGCCGCTGCCCTGCCCTACGGCTTCCTGCTGGTCAACACCCTGGCCACCGGCGGCCTGATCGTCGGCGGCACGCTGATCGAGCGGCACCGCCTGGCCGAAGGTGCCGCCGCGGTGGCCGACCATCTGCGGGCCCGGCCCCTGCACGGCGGCTCCGCAGGCCTGTCGTTGCTGGAGCGACGGGCGGTCAACGTGCTCGAGGAGATGGCGCTCGCCGCGCACCAGCCGATACCGCGCCTCTACGTGATGGACCACGATCCGGCGATCAACGCGCTCGCGGTCGGCCTGTCCCGCGAGGATGTCGCCGTGATCCTCACCCGCGGGGCGATCGAGCGGCTCAACCGCGACGAGCTGCAGGGTGTGGTGGCCCACGAGGTGGCGCATCTCGCGAGCGGCGACGTGGTGGTCCACTCGCAGCTGGCCGCGATGAACTACGGCCTGGAGCTGGTGGCCAATGCCGGTCGGCGCGCGCTCGCCTCCGCCCTGCCCGCCCTCGGTGGCGGCTGGTGGGTGGCGGATCCGGGCGCGGTCGGGCGCTCGCGAGCGGTCGGCCCCGGCATCCTGCTGCTGGTGCCGGGGACGCTCCTCCTGGTCGTCGGCTGGGTCGGGCACCTGGCCGCGCGCCTGCTCACCGCGGCGATCGGCCGCACCCGAGAGTTCCACGCCGATGCGCTGGCCGTCCGCCTGACCCGCAACCCGAAGGGGCTCGGCAATGCGCTGCGCAAGATCACCTGGATGTCCCGCCACGATGCGGGTGCGGCGAAGCCGGGCCGGGCCTCATGTCCGGTCGGCATGGACCATGCGCTGTTCCAGTCCGGCGATCCGCGACCTCATTGGCGCGACCGCTGGCTCGCCACCCATCCGCCGGTGGCCGACCGCATCGCGCGGCTGCTTGGCGAAGCGGCCGCGCCGATGGTCGCGGAGCGCGGCGGCGACGACGAGCTGGCCCTGGACCACGCCCGCGCCGGCAGCTGGCTCGCGCTGAGCGCCCTGCCCCCGCTGGTCTATGTCGCGGAAGGCAGCCTGCCGGACGCGCCCGCCTCCGCCAGCGCGGCGATCGCGCAGCAGCGCGCGGCCCAGCTGCGCAACGACGACATGGCGGCGCTGGTCGCGGCGAGCCACAACAGCAACAGCGCGGCCGCGATCGCCGCGCTGCTGGTGCTCGGCGGCTCGGTCGCGCCGGAGATCTGGCCGCTGCGCTGGCGCGCGGCGATGAATCGCCAGGCGGAGCTCGCCATGCGGCTGCGCCGCCTGGGCGTGCAGACGGTCGAGGGCCTGCGCTGGCCGCTGCTCGAGCTCTGCGCCGCCAGCATCAAGCCGCTCGCCCGGCCGTGGCAGGAGGACCTGCTGCGCATGCTGCGCGGCCAGATCGAGGTCGACCAGCGGGTGACGCTGGCGGAGTGGATCTACTACATGCTGCTGCGGGCGCGGCTGCTGCCGCCGGATCCGCAGGCCTGGCGGGGCGAGGAGTCGGAGGTGAATGCGGCGGAGGCGGTGCGCTGGATCATGGCGATGCTGGCCCGCTGCGTCGGCGAGCCGGACCTGCGGGCGCAGCGCGTCTCAAACGAGCTCATCCAGCGGCTGGACCTGTCGCGCACCGGCCAGTCGTATCCGCCGCTCGACGTCGGCGGGCTCCAGGCGGCGGTCGCGAGCCTGCGCCAGCTGCCGATGCTCCAGCGACCGCTGCTGATGAAGCGCTTCGTCAAGTTCCTGCCGCCGGAGGCGCCGATCGAGGCGCGCGACTTCCTGAGGGTGCTCGCGCTCATCATCGACTGCCCGATCCCGGAGTTCCGCCCGGTGGTGCTGGTCTCCCCGGACACCCAGTCGATGTTCGTCGAGGCGACGACCACCGCCGCGGTCACTGTCGACGCCTGAACGGGACGAGATTCCGGGCGGTTCCGTCGGCGACCCGGCAGCTCTGGTCTTCAGGCCGCCGGCCGGGGCTCGTAGGAAGGCAACATCAGCACCAGCACGGCGGTGCACGCGGCGATGCCTGCCATCAGCAGCAGCAATGTATCGAACCCCGCAGCCCTGACGATCGGCCCCAGGAGCCAGACTGCCAGCGAGCTCACGCCGAAGGCGATCGCGATCCGCACGCCGCTCACCCGCGAGCGCATCTGGTCGTCGACGTAGCGCACGATGAGCG
>JAEWEW010000134.1 GCA_023389175.1 Pseudomonadota bacterium
AAGATGAGCCAGGGCGCTCAGGACCGGCGGTGCTAGCAGATCCTTCACTCCCCGGAACGGGCGGGACAGCACCGGATTGAAAGCCTCGAGCTTGGCGCGGTTGTCGGCCATGAACCTCGCCAGGTCGGCGGCGTCCTGCGGACTGAAGTGCGCGACCGCCGCGGCAAGGCGCTCGGGCTCCGCCCAGACCTTCAACTCGTCCCATCCGTCGCCCGGGCGCATGAACAGGATCTGGTAGAGCGGATCGATCCGCACCATCTCGACTTCGCGGCGGAAGTGGTAGCCGCAGTGGGCGAAGATCTCCTCGATGATCCGCGGATAGAGGAAGAACGTCGGTCCGGTATCGAAGCGGTAGTCGCCCAGCTCGAGCCGTTGCGTGCGGCCGCCGACTCGCGGGCCGCGCTCGAAGACGGTCACCTGCGCCCCCGCCGCGGCCATCAGCATGGCTGAGGCCAGACCGCCGGGTCCCGCGCCGACAATCGCAACGGAGCGGGTCATTGTCCTGCAGGGAAATGGGGTGGCGGCAATCCGGGGGGTCGGCGCGGCGCGGGCGCCTCATCGATCACATCCAAGCCGCACCTCCTTCGCGGTGATCCTATAAGTGGGAGGCGCGCAGGGCAAAATAAGTGCCTACTGCCGTCAATGACTATCGTCCGGGTCGAGAACGATTCGCGCCGTCCGCCGATCGGCAATGTGCGTCCAGAGTGCGATGGCGATGGCAGCAGTCAGGCTGCCCGCGCTTGCGAGCAGGAGATCCCAGTGCGTATCCCAGGCGCTGCCCTGCGTGCCGAGCACCGAGACACCTGCTGCGCCGCCGATCGTCAAGGCGAAGAACCACTCGATGAACTCATAGAGCACCGATGTCGTCACCACCAGGCAGACCGGCACCGCACTGCGCCAGAAACCGCTCGCGCCGACCATGCGGACCGCCACCTCCAGCAGCGGATAGGTGAAGAGCAGGCCGTAGGCAAAGTGCACGATGCGATCGTAGTGATTGCGCACGGCCGGGTCATCCGGTGCGCTCGCCCCGAGAGCACCGACCCACGCCGGAAGCGGGACTTCGGGATAGGTGAAGTGCGCCCCGATCTGGTGCAGCACCAGAAAGACGAAGATGGCTGCATACGACAGTTTCGAGAACGGGAACGAGCGGGCGGTGACCGCCAACCAGGAGACCAGGAAGAGCGGCAGCGCCGTCTCGGCAGTCCAGACCACGCCGCTGCGCGCATCGATCGCCGAGATCAGGACGATCACCAGCCAGGCAGCGAGCAGCAGACCTCCGGTCCGTAGCGAAGAGGTTGGTGCGGTCAATCGGTCCGGGGATTCCAAGGAGGCATGTCCGTTAACACGAAGCGCCGGGTGGCAAGGCTCAGGCCCAGTGGCCGGCGAGCCGTGAGATCGCGTCCCCGGCGCGGTCGCGGCAACGGCTTGTAACTCCCGCTGGCCGGACGTACTCTCTCGAAGACACCCCGCAGATGAACCATGAAGCAAGAAACGCAAGCACTCCCCGCCGAGCGCGCCATTGCGCCGTCCGCCGAACCGATCGATGAGAAGGCCCAGCCCGAGTTCGCCGCCGTGATGCACGGCATCGACCTGACCCGGTCGCTGACGGACAACGAAGTCGAAGCGATACTGGCGGCGATCGATCGATACGCGGTGCTCGTCTTTCGCGACCAGCATCTCGACGACGCGCAGCAGGTGGCCTTCAGCCGGCAACTCGGCCCGCTCGAGCTCGCCACCGGCGACATCGGCGAGGTGAAGGACCGGCGCCTGCCTATGGAACTGAACGACATCTCCAACCTGGACCGGCACGGCGAAGTGCTGCCGCGCGATGACCGGGCGCGCCTGTTCGGCCTCGGCAATCGCCTGTGGCATTCGGACAGCTCGTTCAAGGAAGTCCCGGCGAAGTTTTCGCTACTTTCCGCACGCCGCATCCCCGCGGCTGGCGGCAACACCGAGTTCGCCGACATGCGGGCGGCCTACGATGCACTGGACGACGAAACTCGACGCGAAGTGCAGGATCTCATCTGCCTCCACAGCCAGATCTATTCGCGGGGCGTGCTGGGTTTCGAGGACTTCACCGAGGCCGAACGGGCGAAATGGTCACCGGTGCGCCAACGGCTCGTCCGGCGGCATCCACGGACAGGTAGGCTGTCGCTCTACCTGTCCAGCCACGCCGGCGCAATCGAGGGTTGGCCGATCCCCGAGGCCCGGGCCTTCCTGCGGGATCTCACCGAGCACGCGACGCAGCGCCGCTTCGTCTACACCCACGTCTGGCGGCCCTGGGACCTGGTCATGTGGGACAACCGGGTGACGATGCACCGGGCCCGGCCGTTCCGCTCGAGCGAGCCCCGGGACATGCGCCGCACGACCCTGACCAACGAGGTCTCGAGTCTCGATCAGGCCTGACCCTGCCGAGCTCTGGCGTTGGAGTTGCCCGTTTGCGCGGGCGGATTGGCGCTTGGTTCGCAAGCCCCGCTTGACGCCGCTCAGCCCTGCCCCATGGGGGCGAGGCTTGGTTTGGCATGGGAATGCGACTTGCGGGATGGCCACATGACGTTACGGAGCGCAATACATGCTGAAAGTCGTGCTGTGGATCTTGGGGATCATTTTCGTTATCGGCCTCTTGACCGTTTCAGGCGTTTTCGCTCTGATCTTCTAGCGCGACGGGAGACGACTGAACGCGTGGGGAGTAGCGGTTGGCGACTCCCGTGGAGGCCCTTGTCCTCGAAGATCGCCCCGGAGGGTCTGCCCGTGCGAGAGATGTGCATGTCAATGAACGTCCTTCGCTGCTCGATCTCCGCCTTGACGATCGGACTTGCCGCTCCGGTGATCGCGCAAGGCCGGGAAGATACGATCCAAGCGTCTTGTGAGGGCAGGGATACCGCGGCGATCGAGGCGCTTCGCCATGAGGGCGATCCCGTCATCGGGCGCATGTCGGCGGAGTGCGTGATCGAAGGGGGGCCGCTCGACGGCGCGACGATGACCGTGGCCAAGGTGTACGTGATAAAGGACGGTCGTGGAACCCTGGTCACAGGGCTTGCCGACTTTCGCGAGGCAGAAGCGACGGCTCGGGCCGAGACGATCCAGGGACACATCGCCCGGGACGGATCCGGCGGTTGGCTTGCGCAATGGCAAGACTTCTACAAGCGCGCGACAGGAGGTGCCGAGTCACTCGCCGGAACCACCATCCAATGGAGGGCAAGGCCCACGGGTCCCGGGCGCTTCGAGATGGAGGTTCAGGGAGCCGGCACTCGGAGGTGAAGCAGCCGCCGCCTAAGTCGCGGATCGGCACCGTATGCGCGGGCATACCCGGGCCCGTTAGGCTCCCGGCGACGACGCGTGAGACGTTTGGAGTGGTTGGTGGCCAAGGGCGGAATTGAACCACCGACACAAGGATTTTCAGTCCTCTGCTCTACCAACTGAGCTACTTGGCCATCCGGGCCAGGTGACTGGCCAGCCCGGGAAAGCAAGTTCCCTTCCCCGGGGCGCGCAGTATAGCCGAATCGCCGGCGGCGCCAAAACGCTGCCCTATACTGGCCCCATGACTCCTGCATCCCCTGGCCGCCCCTCGAGAGCCGGCGCCAAGCCCGCCAAGGGCAGCTTCGATGTCGCCGTCGTCGGTCGCGGTGCCGTCGGCACGGCGGCCGCGCTCGGCTTCGCGCGGGCGGGAAGGCGGGTGGCACTGGTGGCGCCGGGCGAGGAAGGGACGGCCCGCACGGCAAACGCGGCGCCTGCTCGCAGCCCCGATGACTGGGACACCCGCGTCTTCGCCATTTCCCCCGCCAGCCGGGCCTTGCTGCTCGAGCTCGGCGCCTGGCAGCTCATGGACACGAGCCGCATCGCGCCGGTCCATGACATGCGTCTCTTCAACGATGCGACCGGCCTTGTCACCCGGCAGCGGGCCGAGGTTCGCCTGGATGCCTACCAGGGCAGGGTGGAGGCGCTCGCCTGGATCGTGGAGAACCGCGAGCTGCAGCAGGCGCTGGACCGCGCGATCGCGCTGTCGCTGCCGGCCGGCATGCTGACTCGCGTGGACGCGGCGGTGTCGGAGCTGGCGCTGCCGCCACGCGATGTCGAGCCGGCGCCCGAGGCGGTGCTCGGCCTGGAGGGCGGCGGCCGGCTCACCGCCGGGCTGGTGATCGCGGCCGATGGCACCGGCTCGCCGCTGCGCCTGCTGGCCGGCATCGAGCACGAGTTGCGCGACTATGACCAGACCGCGATCGTCGCCAACTTCCGGACCGGCAAGCCGCACCGCGACTGCGCCTGGCAGTGGTTCCGCGACGACGGGGTGATGGCCCTGCTGCCGCTGCCCGCGGAAGATCTTCCGCACGGCGAGGGTCGGGTGAGCCTGGTCTGGTCCGCGCCCTCGGACCGGGCGGCCGCGTTCCTGGATGGCGAAGCCGACGACGCATCGGGTCGGCTCGCCCGCGAGGTCCAGGTGATGTCCCATGGCGAGCTCGGCTCGCTCGCGCCGATCTCCGCCCCCGCGGGCTTTCCGCTGCGGGCGGTGCATTGCCGTCGGTTCATCGCGCCATCCTTCGTGCTGGTCGGCGATGCCGCCCACGCCGTGCATCCGATGGCGGGGCAGGGCATGAATCTCGGGTTCGGCGACGTGCGCGCCCTGATGGACGCTTTGCCTGCCGATTCCGCGAAGCCGCGCCGCCCCGATTGGCTTCAGCTTCGGCGCTACGAGCGCGCCCGCCGGGAGCCGGTCGCGGTGATGCAGCTCGCGCTCGACGGCCTGCAGCAGGCCTTCGGAAACCTTCCCGCGCCGCTCGTCGGCCTGCGCGACCTCGGGTGGGAGGTGGTTGCGCGTTCGTCGTGGATCCGGCGGCGGATGATCGCCCATGCGGTAAGCTGAGTGCGGGTCCCTCAAATCCTTCAGGCACACATGACCAAGATCCATCCGGCGCGCAGGCTCGCGCGCATGTTCGCTACCGTGCTCGCGGGCGCGCTGCTCGGCACGACGCTCTGGGCCGCTTCGGTCATGCCGGCCGCGGCGCAGGTCGATCCGGCCCCGCACATCCGCAAGGTGGTCGAGGACTGGCTCGGCGGCCGCCATCGCATCGACGAGGTCACCCGCACGCCGCTCGCCAACATGTACGAGGTCCGGATCGGCACGGACCTGATCTATGTCGATGCCAAGGCGGAGTACGCCTTCATCGAGGGGCAGATGATCGACCTCAGGGCGAACCGCAACCTCACCCAGGCCCGCATCGACGATCTCAACCGCATCGACTTCAAGAAGGACCTGCCGCTGGCCATGGCCATCAAGCAGGTCAACGGCAACGGCAAGCGGGTGGTCGCGGTGTTCGAGGATCCGAACTGCACCTATTGCCGCAAGCTTCGGGCCGACCTGGTGAAGCTGAAGGACCTGACGCTCTACACCTTTCCGTATCCGATCCTGGCCCCGGACTCCGAGGTCAAGGCGCGCAAGGCCTGGTGCGCGAAGGACCGTGGCGCCGCGTGGGACGCGATGATGATCAGCGGCCGCATCCCGGACAACGACGGCAGCTGCGAGAACCCGGTGCGCCAGGTCCAGGCGCTCGGCCGCGAGCTGAACGTCACCGGCACGCCGACCCTCTTCTTTCCCAACGGCAAGCGGGTGCCGGGCGCGATTCCGGCACAGCAGCTGGAGCGGCTGCTCGCGGAGAACAGCTGACCGCGCAGTCCGGCGGTCTCAGCCGAGGATGTCGGCGGACCGGATCCGCTTGACGCCCTTCGCGGTCATGTCCTGCCACGCCTTCGCGAGCGAGCCGTTCAGGTCGATGGCCCGCGTGGCGTCCTCGATCACGTACGCCTCGAAGCCCAGCGAGCGCGCATCCATCGCAGTCCAGGCGACGCAGAAATCGGTGGCGAGGCCGGTCACGTAGACCGTGTCGATGCCGCGGCTCTTCAGGTAGCCGTCCAGCCCCGTCTTCGTCTTCTTGTCGGCTTCGATGAAGGCCGAATAGCTGTCGGTGTCCCGGTGGTACCCCTTGCGGATCACCAGTTGGGCCATCGGCAGCTTGAGCCCGGCGGCGAGATCCGCATCCTTGCTGCCCTGGACGCAGTGATCCGGCCAGAGCACCTGCGTGCCATAGGACAGGTCCGTGGTCTCGAAGGGCTTCTTGCCCTGGTGGGCGCTGGCGAAGGAGGCGTGGCTCGGCGTATGCCAATCCTGGGTGACCACCACGTTGGCGAAGGCGCCGGCCAGCCGGTTGATCACCGGGATCACCTGGTCGCCCTCCTTCACCGGCAGTGTGCCGCCGGGCAGGAAGCAGTTCTGCACGTCGACCACGACCAGCGCCGCGCGGCCGTCCGGCCTGACCGCGGCGGCCCTGGCTGCCTGCGGTATGCCGGTCAGGAGCAGCAATCCGGCGCCGCTGGCGCCTTGGAGGAAGCGACGACGTTGCATGGCGGGCCTCCGCAGGATGGCGATGTCCGCCAGCGTACTCGCGCCCGCGCCGGAAGGGAATAGGGCTACTGTCGCGGTTCCAGCACCCACATCCGTGCCGGCGCCTTCATGGTGCCGGCGGCAAGCGCGGCCTCCGGGCCGAAGCCCCAGAACAGGTCGGCCCGCTTGGTGCCGCGGATGGCGCCGCCGGTGTCCTGCGCCACCATCAGCCGCTCCAGCGGCTGGCCGCTCAACGGATGCGTGGTCTGCAGGTACACCAGCGACCCGAGCGGTATCCGGCTGCGGTCCACCGCGATGGAACGCAGCGGCGTGAGCGGGACGCCGAGCGATCCGGGCGGGCCGAGGGTCGGATCCGCCGGCGGCGGCAGCTGCCGGAAGAACACCAGGCTCGGGTTGCTGTTCATCACGCCGGGGGCGGCGGCAGGGTTCTCCTGCAGCCAGCGGCGGATCGCCGGCGCGGTCACCTGCTCCCGGGAGAGGGCACCGCGATCGATCAGCGTCTTGCCGATCGCCCGGTAGGGATGCCCGTTCTGGTCCGCGTATCCCACCCGCATCATGCTGCCGTCGCGCAGCCGCAGCCGCCCCGAACCCTGAATCTCCAGGAAGAACGCGTCCACCGGATCGTCGGCCCAGGCAAGCACCGGCGTGTCCGGGGCGCGCGTCTCGGCCCGGCCGAGCTCCTCGCGGCTGTAGTAGGGCACCACCTTCGTGCCCTCGAGCCGCCCGCGCAGCCGCATGCCGGCGAGCCTTGGCTCGACCGCCGCGAGCTCGATGGTGAGCAGGTCGGGCGGCCGGCCGCGCAGCGGCACCTGGCCGGCGCGTTCCTTCGTCAGGCTGCCGGTCAGCAGCGGCTCGTAGTAGCCGGTCACCAGTCCCGCCGGGTTCTCCGCATCGACCAGCTCGCGCGCGACGAAGCGCTGCTCCAGCCAGGCCGCGAACGCCGCCCGGTCTGCCGGCGCGGACCCTTGCGGCATGGCGGCGCAGTGCTCGCGCCAGCCGGCAGGCGGCTGCGTCCGGGCACACTGCTGGGCGATCGCGCCCGCCAGTCCGTCGAGCGGATCGGCAGCGAAGCCGGGCAGCGCGGAGACCGCGATCGGCGCCGGCGGCGCAGATGGGACCGGAGGCCGCGGCGCCGTCGTGCATGCGGCGAGCGCCGCCAGGAGGGCAAGGGCGGCAAGGCATAATGGCCACTGGCGTGGCAGGCGGAACTGAGGCATGTGGGTCGTCTATGTCAACATCATCATCGCCGTGGCGCTGGTCGCGGCGTTCGTGATCTGGACGATGCGCGGCAAGTAGCCGCCGCGGAAAGGAAGCGCCGCGCGGCGCCCCGGGACGCGGTCACCGGTCCTCAGTGCAGCACTCGCGGCATCTGCAGCTCGAACGCGGGTATGTCCGCGTCGAAGCGCTCGCCGTCCTCGGCGACGAAGAAGTAGCTGCCGTGCATGCGCCCGACCGGCGAGGGAATCTGGCTGCCGCTGGTGTACTGGAAGCTCTCGCCCGGCTTGAGCAGCGGCTGGTGTCCCACCACGCCGAGTCCCTTGACCTCGCGCAGGGTGCCGCCGTCGTCCTCGATCACGAAGTGGCGGCTGATCAGCTGGGTGGCGACGTTGCCGCGATTGGTGATGGTGACCGTGTAGGCGAAGGAGTAGACCCCGTCGCTCGGACTCGACTGGTCCGACAGGTATTCCGTCTCAACCGCGATATCGATGGCGTACCTTGATTCCTGTGTCACGCGCGACTGCTCCGGCGGTTCAGTGGTTCCACCACGTCGGGTGAATACAATCCCATTCTATTCAATCCAAGGGGGCGCTGATGGCCTTTCGAATCGCACCGAGCGTGCTGTCCTCGGACTTCGCGCGCCTCGGCGAAGAAGTCCGGGCCATCGAGGCAGGCGGTGCCGACCTTGTCCATCTCGACGTGATGGACAACCACTACGTGCCCAACCTCACCGTCGGGCCGATGGTGTGCGAGGCCATCCGCCGGCACGTGCGGATCCCGATCGACGTGCACCTGATGGTGCGACCGGTTGACGCGCTTGCGGCCGCCTTTGCCGATGCCGGGGCGAACATCATCAGCTTCCATCCGGAAGCGGTCGATCATGTGGATCGCACCATCCAGCTGATCCATGACCGGGGCTGCAAGGCCGGCCTGGTGCTCAATCCGGCGACGCCGCTCGCCTGGCTCGACTGGACCCTGGCGGAGCTCGATGTCGTGCTGCTGATGTCGGTCAATCCGGGCTTCGGCGGCCAGTCGTTCATCCCCGCCGCGATACCCAAGATCCGGCAAGTCCGCGCGCTGATCGATGCGCAGCAGGCGGCCGGCGGCCGCGAGGTCTGGCTGGAGGTGGACGGAGGCGTCAAGGTGGACAACGTCGCCGGGATCGCCGCCGCCGGGGCGGACACCTTCGTCGCCGGCTCGGCGGTGTTCGGCGCGCCGGACGAGGGCGGCGGCTACCGCGGCGTGCTCGGCCGCTTCCGCGAGGCGCTCGCCGAAGTGGCCGCATGATGGTGCCCGGGATGTCGTCCCGCGGGGCCGCGATCCGGGCGGTATGCATCGATCTCGACGGCACCCTGCTCGATACCATTCCGGATCTCGCCGCAGCCGCCAACGCCATGCTGCTGGACCTCGGCCATGCGCCGCTGCCGGAAGCGCGCATCCGGGAGTTCGTCGGCAAGGGCGTCGACGTGCTGATCGCGCGGACGCTGCATGCCGCCGGCGCGGCCGGACCGTCGATCCTGCCGGCCGAGGGCCGCGCGGAGGCCGTCGTGCCGGCCGAAGCCCGGGAGCGCTTCTATGCCAACTACCGGCGGCTGAACGGCTCTGCGGCCCGGCTCTACGAGGGCGTCGTCGAAGGCGTGCGGGGCCTGCGTGCGCTCGGGCTGCGGCTTGCCTGCGTGACCAACAAGCCGGCCGAGTTCATCCCGGCGCTGCTCGAGCGCTTCCGGCTTGCCGACGACTTCGACTTCAGCATCGCGGGCGACACGCTGACCGTGCGCAAGCCGCATCCCGGACAGTTGCTGGAGGCCTGCCGCCGCTGGGCGCTGCCGCCGGACAACGTGCTGGCCGTGGGTGACTCCTTCAACGACGCGCAGGCGGCCCGCGCCGCCGGCATGCCGGTGTACCTGGTGCCCTACGGCTACAACGAAGGCCGCAGTGTCCACGAGGCGGATGTTGATGGTATAGTCGGCTCACTTTCGGAACTACCGAGCCTGATCCAAGGCCACAACGCCCGTGTCGAATGACGCCGCCCGCCAGCTGAACCAAGCCAACGCCTCGCTTCGCGCGGCGTCGTGGTGGCGCTCGGGCGGCTGGCGCTGGCGCTGATCGTCCGCGTTCGGGTCGCGCGCACGCCAGTGCGCACCGCCTGACAGGACGGAACCCGGACCGGCCGGTCCGCCTTCCGTCCACCAGAGTCCCCGTTCCGCCGTACCACCGCAAGTCGCCACCGGCCGGCCCGCATCGCTGGCCGATCGCGCCGACGCAGCGGCGGGGATCCAGCAAGGCTTCCGACCCCTCTGCCTCCTGCGGCGAGTCCGCGGGGGCGGCGGTGGCGACGAAAGGAAGGTTCGATGACCGAGATCGAGTTCAAGGCGCTGGCTGCGCAGGGCTACAACCGCATTCCGCTGATCGCGCAGGCGTTGGCGGATCTCGACACGCCGCTCGGCCTCTACCTGAAGCTCACCGATCCCGAGCGGCGGGCGAACACCTTCCTGCTCGAGTCGGTGGTCGGCGGGGAGCGCTTCGGCCGCTACTCGTTCATCGGCCTGCCGGCCCGCACGCTGGTCCGCGCGACCGGCGACCGCATCGAGGTGGTGCGTGACGGCGAGGTGATCGAGCGTGCCCAGGGCGACCCGCTCGCCTTCGTGCGCGGCTTCAAGGCGCGCTACCGGGCCGCGACGCGACCCGGCATGCCGCGTTTCTGCGGCGGGCTCGCCGGCTACTTCGGCTACGACGTCGTCCGCTTCATCGAGCCCCGGATCGGGCAGGGCCGCAAGCCCGACCCGATTGGCGTGCCCGACATGCTGCTGATGCTGGTGGACGAGCTCGCCATCGTCGATAACCTGAGCAGCACGCTGTACCTGCTCGTCTATGCCGATCCGCTGCAGCCCGAGTCCTACGACGCGGCGCGACGGCGCCTGCGCGAGCTGCGCCGCCGCCTGGCGATGCCGGCGGTCGCGCCCGAGGACACCGCCGCGGCTGACCGGAGCGCCGGCGACGTCACCCACACGCCGATCGAGCGCCCGTTCGCCAGGGCGGACTACCTGGAGACCGTGCGGCGGGCCCGCGAGCACATCATCGCCGGCGACCTCATGCAGGTGCAGATCGCGCAGGTGCTGCGCAAGCCGTTCGCGCATGCGCCGCTGTCGCTGTATCGCGCGCTGCGCTCCATCAACCCCTCGCCCTACATGTACCACTACGACTTCGGCGGCTTCCAGGTGATCGGCGCCTCGCCGGAGATCCTGGTGCGCCAGGAGACCGCCGCGCCGGGTCCCGACGGCGCCCGGCGCGAGCGCGTGATCCTGCGGCCGATCGCCGGCACGCGCAAGCGCGGCATGACGCCGGAGGAGGACGAGCGGCTCGCGCAGGAGCTGCTCGCCGATCCGAAGGAGCGTGCGGAGCACCTGATGCTGATCGACCTCGCGCGCAACGACATCGGCCGCATCGCGAAGGTCGGCACGGTGACGGTCACCGAGCAGATGGGCATCGAGAAGTACTCGCATGTGATGCACATCGTGTCCAATGTGGAAGGCGAGCTGGTGGAGGCGATGGACGCGATCGACGTGCTGCGGGCGACCTTCCCGGCCGGTACGCTGACCGGGGCGCCGAAGGTCCGCGCGATGGAGCTGATCGAGGCGATGGAGCCGACCCGGCGCGGCATCTACGGCGGCGCCTGCGGCTACCTCAGCTATTCGGGCGAGATGGACGTCGCCATTGCCATCCGCACCGGCGTGCTGAAGGATGGCATGCTCAACGTCCAGGCCGCCGCCGGCGTGGTGTTCGATTCGACACCCGAGGCGGAGTGGCAGGAGACCGAGGCCAAGGCGCGGGCGGTGCTGCGCGCGGCCGAGATGGTGGAATCGGGGCTCAGCCAGCAGGACTGAGGCATTCACGAACGCGGTGCCGGCACGGGCCGCACGATACGACCAGGAGGCACGAATGACGGTGACGGCAAGCAGGATGGCAGGCAAGGCGGCAACCAGGGCGGTCGGGGGCGATAGGGCAGGCGCTGCCGCAG
>JAEWEW010000181.1 GCA_023389175.1 Pseudomonadota bacterium
TCCACGCACCGCACCACGCCATGGAATCCGAACGCCTCAACCAGACCGAATCCAGCCTGGAGGACCTCGCCAGCCGGCTCGAGGACCTCAGGGGGTATCTTTGACTTCGAGGAGAAGAAGAACCGGCTGGTGGAGGTGAACTCCGCGCTGGAGGCTCCCGACGTCTGGAACGACTCCGAAGCGGCGCTCGCGCTCGGCCGCGAGAAGCGCATGCTGGAGGACATCGTCGAGCGGATCGGCGGCCTCTCGGACTCGCTGCGGGACGCCCGCGAGCTCTTCGCGATGGCGGTGGAGGAAGACGACGAAGACACGGTTGCGGCGGTCGAGCAGGACGTGCGCCGCATCGAGGAAGGCATCGAGGCGCTGGAATTCCGCCGGATGTTCTCCAATCCGGCGGACCCCAGCAACTGCTTCATCGAGATCCAGGCAGGCGCCGGCGGCACCGAGGCCTGCGACTGGGCGGCGATGCTGCTGCGGCAGTACCTGCGCTACTGCGAGCGCAAGGGCTTCAAGACGACCCTGCTCGAGGAGACCCCGGGCGATGTGACCGGCATCAAGGGCGCCACCATCAAGGTGGACGGCGACTATGCCTACGGCTACCTGCGGACGGAGACCGGCGTCCATCGGCTGGTGCGCAAGTCGCCGTTCGATTCCGGCGGCGGACGGCACACGTCCTTCGCCTCGGTCTACGTCTACCCGGAAGCGGACGAATCGATCCAGGTGGACATCAACCCGGCCGACCTGCGCATCGACGTGTTCCGGGCCTCCGGCGCCGGCGGACAGCACGTGAACAAGACGGAGTCGGCGGTGCGGATCACCCACGTGCCGACCAACACCGTCGTGCAGTGCCAGAACGACCGCTCCCAGCACCGCAACCGCGACGAGGCGATGCAGATGCTGCGCGCGCGGCTCTACGAGCTGGAGCTTCGCAAGCGCCAGGCCGAGCAGGACAAGGTGGAAGCCTCCAAGACCGACATCGGCTGGGGCCACCAGATCCGCTCGTACGTGCTGGACCAGTCGCGCATCAAGGACCTTCGCACCAATGTCGAGGCGAGCAACACGCGGGCGGTGCTCGATGGCGACCTGGATCCCTTCATTTCCGCAAGCCTCAAGCAGGGCGTCCACTAGGAAGCTTCGACGATGACTGCCGCGCAGAAGCCCGACCATCCCGCCGACGAGGCGCCACCGGTCGACGAGAACCAGATCATCGCCGAGCGCCGGGCGAAGCTCGCACGCCTGCGCGAGGAAGGCACGGTCTATCCCAACGACTTCGCTCCGCAGCACCGCGCCGGGCGCCTGCTGTCGGACCATGCATCCCGTTCCCGCGAGGAGCTGCAGTCGAGCGCGCTGCGGGTGTCCGTGGCCGGCCGCATGGTGCTGAAGCGGGTCCAGGGCAAGGCGAGCTTCGCCACGCTGCAGGACGCCACCGGTCGCATCCAGCTCTGGCTCAACGACGAAGGCGTCGGCGCCGAGACCCACGAGGCATTCAAGCACTGGGACCTGGGCGACATCATCGGCGCCGAAGGCACGCTCTTTCGCACGATGAAGGGCGAGCTCTCCGTGCGCTGCACGGCGGTACGGCTGCTCGCCAAGTCGCTGCGGCCGATGCCGGACAAGTTCCACGGCCTCGCGGACCTGGAGCAGCGCTACCGGCAGCGCTATGTGGACCTGATGACCAACGAGGTGAGCCGCGCGGTCTTCGTGACCCGCAGCAAGGCGATCAGCGCGATGCGCAGCTTCATGACGGCGCACGGCTTCCTGGAGGTCGAGACGCCGATGCTGCAGCCGATCCCCGGCGGCGCGGCCGCCCGCCCCTTCGTCACCCACCACAACGCGCTGGACCAGGAGATGTTCCTGCGGATCGCGCCGGAGCTCTACCTGAAGCGCCTGCTGGTCGGGGGCTGCGAGCGGGTCTTCGAGATCAACCGCAATTTCCGCAACGAGGGGCTGAGCACGCGGCACAACCCCGAGTTCACCATGATGGAGTTCTACGCGGCCTACACGGACTACCGCTGGCTGATGGACTTCACCGAAGCGGTGATCCGCGATTCGGCGCAGGCCGCCCTGGGACGCCTGCAGCTCGCCTACCAGGGGCGCGAGGTGGACCTGTCCCGGCCCTTCGACCGGCTGACCATGGTGGAAGCGGTGAAGCGCTACCAGCCGGACTATGCCGAGGCGTCGCTTGGCGACGCCGCTTTCCTACAGGCGGAGCTGAAGCGGCTGGGCGCGCCGGAGCTGCGCCCGGGCGCGGGCCTCGGCGCCCTGCAGCTCGCGCTCTTCGAGGAAGTGGCCGAGCCGCACCTCTGGGACCCGACCTTCATCATCGACTATCCGGTGGAAGTGTCACCGCTCGCCCGAGCCTCCGACACCCGGCCGGACATCACCGAGCGGTTCGAGCTCTTCATCACCGGCCGCGAGATGGCCAACGGCTTCTCGGAGCTGAACGACCCCGAGGACCAGGCGGCGCGCTTCCGCCGCCAGGTCGAGGCCAAGGAAGCCGGCGACTACGAGGCGATGTACTACGACGCCGACTATGTCCGCGCGCTGGAGTACGGCATGCCGCCTGCCGGCGGCTGCGGCATCGGCATCGACCGGCTGGTGATGCTGCTCAC
>JAEWEW010000305.1 GCA_023389175.1 Pseudomonadota bacterium
GCCTGAGAGGGGCGCCCGAGGCGAGCCCGGGCGCCGGCGGCGGGCGGAACCTGCCGCGACGGTCGGTCGGCGCCGATGTGTTCTGAGTGCGCTGCACGTTTCCGTCCTAAGCGGTTGTTTTGACGGGGATTATTCCAGAGATTACCGAATTTACCATGGTTGGCGCCAGCGCCTCCCGATCGCTGGCGTGCGAATCCCGGTAAACGGTGTAACAGCCCAGGCGGGAATCAGCCGCGGAACTCGTCCTTCCAGCGTCTGAGGGCGGCGAAGACGGCCACCGGATCCGTGGCAGCCGCCGGATCATCCGGACGTAGTTGTCGTTGAACGTCCGGACAGGGAGAATGTCGGGGTGGTCCGCCGGTCGGAAGCGCCAGTTGCCTGCCGGGACGGCGATGTCCTCGGATGAGTCGAAGTCATGATGGATCCTCGCAATCAACTCGGGCCGCGTCCGGCTCCCCCGGCGGATCTTCCGGCGGGCGGACCGGTGCCGCCGGCCACGGGCAGCCAATCGGAGGAGCCGCCGGCCGAACCGTCGGCCAATCCGTCGGCCGATCCGTCGGCTGCCGGCCAGGCGGCCTCGGCCTGGGAGGCCTGGCTCGCGTCGCCGCCGGGAAAGTATGTCATGCGCTGGGAGCGCGGGCGGCTGGACGAGGCGGTGGTGGACATGTTCGGCTACTTTGCCGTGCAGCTCGGCTTCCTGGAGCTCGACGCGCTCGCCGCGAACCGCATGCCGCACCGCATCAGGGCCAGCCTGCGCCGGGGCCGGTTGCCGGACGCCGGCGTCCGTCCGGACCTGCTGGTCGGCAGCTTCGGCGAGCTGCCGCTGGACTCGCAGTCGGTGGACCTGGTCGTGCTGCCGCACCAGCTCGAGTTCTGCGAGGATCCCCACCAGGTCCTGCGCGAGGCGGATCGCGTGCTGCGGCCGGAGGGGCGCCTCGTGATCACCGGGCTCAACCCGATCTCGTTGTGGGGGTTGCGTGAATCCGCGATCTTCCGGCCGTTCGCGCCGTTCCTGCCGCCCACCGGCCAGTTCATCAGCATGCCGCGCCTGCGGGACTGGATGAAGCTGCTCAGCTTCGAGATCGACGGCGGCCACTACGGCTGCTACGTTCCGCCCTGCCGCACGCAGAAGTGGCTGGATCGCATGCGCTTCATGGAGCGCGCGGGAGATCGCTGGTGGCCGATCTGCGGCGCGGTCTACATGGTGTCCGCGGTGAAGCGCGTGCGGGGCATGCGCCTCGTCGGGCCGGCCTGGAAGCTGCGCCGGGCGCCCAAGCCCGCCCCCGCCGTCGCGGTGAGCGGGCGCAGCGTCAACGGGCGTACATATAGTCGCGAGTCAGCGGTAGTCCTGCCTTTTCGGCGCCGGCCTTGACCACCAGCAGCTGGTAGAGGTTCATCCAGCCGCGCGCGAACCCCATGGCGCAGCCGGCGAGGTAGATGCGCCAGATGCGCACCTGGCGCTCGTTTGCCAGGTTCCTGATCCGCGGCAGCGCTTCCTCGAACCGGCGTGACCAGTGGCCGCAGGTGAGGGCATAGTGGCGGCGCAGCGACTCCACATCCACCAGCTCGAGCCCGGCCGCCGACAGCTCCCGGATGGCCAGGGACACATGCGGCAGCTCTCCGTCGGGAAAGACATAGCGGTCGATGAACTCGCTCACGCCGCGGCCGACGCCATGGCTGTCCACGTCCGTGGCCGTGATGCCGTGGTTCATCGCGATGCCGCCGTCGCGAAGCTGCGCGGCGACCATGCGGAAGTACTCGCCGAGATTCTTGAGCCCGACGTGCTCGAACATGCCGATCGAGCTGATCTTGTCGTAAGGACCGTCCTGCACGTCGCGATAGTCCTGCAGGCGGATCTCGACCCGATCGGCCAGCCCGGCCTCGCGCACGCGTTCGGTGGCGAGCTCGAACTGCTGGTCCGACAACGTGACCCCAACCGCCCGCACGCCGTAGTGCCGGGCCGCGTGGATCACCATGGCACCCCAGCCGCAGCCGATGTCGAGCAGCCGCTCGCCTTCGGCCAGCCGCAGCTTGCGGCAGATGTGATCGAGCTTCGCCGCCTGCGCGGTGGCCAGGTCCTCTTCGCCCGTGCGGAAGTAGGCGCACGAGTAGACCATGGACGGATCCAGCCAGGCGGCGTAGAAGTCGTTGGAGACGTCGTAGTGGTACTGGATCGCCTTGCGGTCCGAGCCGCGCGTGTGCCGTCCCAGCCAGCTTGTCTTCGGGGAGCGGCGCGCGCCTTCGGCGGTGCCGGCGAGCTGGTCGGCCGCGGAGACGATCTCCTCGATCGGCCCTTCCACCTCGATGTTGCCCTCGACATAGGCCTCGGCAAGGTTGTCGATGGTAGGGCTCATCAGCAGCTTCGCCGCCGACAGTGAGTTGAGCTTCAGGCGCACCGGCGGGGCGTCGTCAAGCTCCACGCGCTCGCCGTTCCACAACTCGATGAGGACGGGAATGCGGTGTTCGGCCTTGAGGCCCTGGAGATAGCGGGCGAATTGCTGCTCGAGCATGGGCGGTGGCGAAGGAGCGTTGACGTGGCGAGGGAGCCGGCCTCCGTGCGTGCGGAGGCCGGGGAGCAGGTCTATTAGAATCGATGCCCGATTGTGACTCAAGTTCGACAGCCGAGGCGCGAAATGGCCAGATGGATCGCCTATACCGACGGGGCCTGCTCCGGAAACCCGGGGCCGGCCGCGTGGGGCGCCGTGGTGCTCGCGCCGGACGGCGAGGAGGTCGCCGCCGAGGGCGGCTTCATCGGTTTCGGCACCAACCAGATCGCCGAGATCAAGGCCGCCATCGAGGGGCTGGAGCGCACGCCCGAGGGCGCGCAGGTGGAGCTGGTCTCGGACAGCCAGTACGTCCTGAAGGGCCTGAGCGAATGGCGCGCCGGCTGGGAGCGCAAGGGCTGGCGCAACTCGAAAGGCGAGCCGGTCGCGAACCTGGAGCTCTGGCAGCAGCTCTTCGCGCTCGCAGACAAGCGCAAGCTGATGACCCGTTGGGTGCGCGGCCACAACGGCGACTTCCACAACGAGCGGGCCGATCAGCTCGCGGTCGCGGCGTTGCGTGACGCGCGTGCCCGGCAGCTGACCTAGCTTCCCGGCGTGGGCGCGCCCGCGCGTGCCTGTGTCAACCCCGCACGAACCGTTCCAGCCGGTGCGCGCCTTCCAGCAATTGCGCCGGCGCGCGGGCCGTGCACCAGCGCAGCCAGGATTCGCAGTCCGGCCCGAAGGCGATCCCCGGCGCGAGGCCGAGCCCGGCCTCGGCAACCAGGCGATGCGCAAGCTCACGGCTGTCGTCGTGGCCCGCCAGGCGCAGCAGCAGGTACATGGCGCCGTCGGGCCGGACCACCTCGACCCCGGGAATCGACTCCAGCGCCCCGGCGAGCGCCGCGGTGCCGTCGGCCACCAGCTTCGCGAAGCGGCGGATCGGCTCCTCGCCGAGGCCGATGGCGGCGATGCCGGCCTGCTGCACGAAGCCGGGCGCGCAGGACGTGTTGAACTCGATCAGCTTCTCCACGTCCGCGACCAGCGCGTCCGGCAGCGTGAGCCAGCCGAGGCGCCATCCGGTCATCTGCCAGGTCTTGGAGAAGGTGTTGGCGACGACGACGCGATCCCGCGGGTCGGCATGATCGAGGAACGAGGGCGCGCAGTGGCGGCCGAAGGCGAGCCGTTCGTAGGCTTCGTCCGAGAGGATCCAGGTGCCCTGCCTGCGGCAGTGGTCCAGGATGGCGCGCACCTGGTCGTCGCTCGCCACCCATCCGGTCGGGTTGCCGGGCGAATTGACCATCAGCAGCCGGGTATCGGGCGTGAGGGCGGCGAGCAGCTCGTCGACATCGAGCCGCCAGCGGCGCGTCGCGGCATCGACGCGCAGGCTCACCCGGGTCACCTCCGCGCCCATCAGCGTCGGCATCGCGGGCAGGTTCGGCCAGACCGGCGAGACGAGCACCACCCGGTCGCCGTGGCCGACCAGGGTCTGCACCGCCAGCATGAGCGCCGCCACGCCGGAGCTGGTCACCGCGATGCGCGACGCCGCGATCGGGCCGTGCAGGCCGGCGGAATACCGCGCGATGGCCGCACGCAGCGCCGGCACGCCCAAGTTTGGATGATAGAAGGTGTCGCCGGCTGCCAGCGCGGCCGCCGCGGCATCGCGGATCCGGGAGTCGGTCACTTCGGCGGGCTCGCCGAACCAGAACGCAAGCACGTCCGGGCGGCCCATTGCCGCGTTCGCGACCTCGCGGATGCGCGATGCGGGCAGCCCGCGCACCGCCGATCGCGCGCGCGCCTCGGCCAGCGGTTTCGGTTCGGTCATGCGATCCACGACCGCGATGATAGAGCGTTCTATACTTCGCCGGGTCGGCGCGAGGCCGTCGCGCACCCGGGAAGGAATGCAGTCAGGATGAGGCAGATCACGCTCGACACGGAGACGACCGGTCTCGAGCACGAGAGCGGTCACCGGATCATCGAGATCGCTTGCGTGGAAGTGGTCGGCAGGCGCCTCACGCAGCGCAACCTGCACTTCTACCTCAACCCGGAGCGCGAGATCGATGCCGCCGCCACGCAGGTGCACGGCATGACGCTCGAGGACCTGCGCGACAAGCCGCGCTTCGCCGACATCGTCGACGAATTCCTCGCCTTCTGCGACGGCGCGGAGATCATCATCCACAACGCCGCGTTCGACATCGGCTTCATCGACGCGGAGCTGTCACGCCTGGGCAAGGGACCGTTTCGCGGCTGCTGCGGCGGCATCGTCGATTCGCTCGCGCTCGCCAAGGAGCAGTTCCCGGGCAAGCGCAACAATCTCGACGCGCTGTGCGAACGCCTGATGGTCCCGAACGCCCATCGCAAGGTCCATGGCGCATTGCTCGACGCGGAACTGCTCGCGGAGGTGTACCTCGGGCTCACCCGCGGCCAGGGCAGCTTCGAGATCGCGCTGCAGTCCCCGTCGTCGCCGGGCGAGCAGGGCGATGGCAACGATCCGTGGCCGCCGTCGGGCCTGGTCGTGCTGCGGGCATCGGAGGCTGAAGTCGCCGCGCATGATGCGCTGATCGACATCCTGGCCGAACGCTCAGGAAGGGCGCCGCTCTGGCGCCGCGCCGAGGCGGACAGCGAAGCGCTGGCAGAGGCTTAGCAGGCGGCTTCGGACGACCCCGACAGCCTCCTTCCGACAGCCGGATGGGCGCTCCGGATTCCGTTACACTGCGCTCATGTCGAGCAAAGAACTTCGCGTTTCCCGACGCTCGCGGGAGCGTACCAGCCAGCTGTCGCCGGACGCGGACGCCATGGTCGCGGCCTCGCTCGGACTCGCCAATTCCGGCAGCCGGTCGGAAGACCGCTTCTGGGAGCACCAGCTCGCGCGCCTGCTGGACCGGGCGCTGGACGCGGCGCACACCGCCACCATCAACTCCGCGCTGGAGCGCCTCAACCAGACCGATGGCGAGGCCTATGGTGCCCTGGTGGAAGCGGTGGAGCATGCCGCCGAGACCGCAGTGGTGGAGATCGGCGGCAACGGCACCGAGGCCGCTGCTCAGGGTGGCGCGGCCGCGCCGCGAACGCGTCATCACGGGCTGCTCCTGACCGCGCCGCTGGTGGCCTGGACGCGCTTCGCCATTCCGTCGGGCGCCATCGCGCCGCAGGCGGCGCTCGCGCTGTCGCGTGCCTGGCAGGAGATGATCCTCGCCCCGGGTGTCGTGTTCCGGATGCTGCCGTGGCTCTACAGCCTGGACCAGTTGCCGCGGGAATTCGCGGACATGCGCAAGCTCACCCGCAAGCTCACCACTGCCGCGGTGGCGGATGCGACTCCGCGCATCGATTTCAAGACCATGCCGGAGAGCGCCGAGATGCTGGCGGACACGCGGTTCCTCGTCGGCGTGGTCGCCGTGGAGGATGCGCTCGCGCCGCTCTTCCGCTGGCAACTCTCCGGGCCGTCGCATGCCTCGCGGGTGCAGTGCCTGGAGCAGTGGGTGGCCAACGCGCGCACCCATCTCGAGCCGCTGCTGCCCGGCTGCGGCTTCGAATGCCTGCTGCCGGACGCGTACCACATCAACCTGCGCGAGTCGGATCGCCGCGTGCGGCCGTACGGCATCAAGGCGGCGGTGCACTTCCTCACGCATGCGCTCGCGATCGATGCGAACCAGATCAAGGCGACCATCGGCGCCTTCGGCGCGGAGCGCATCGACGAGTACCGGATCGGCCTCTCGGTCGCGGATTCGGAGGAGGTCGCCCAGGGCGTCGTGTGGCCCCTGCTCGGGTCGGAATCCGAGAACGACGAGCCGTCGCCCCTGGAGCGCATCCGGGAGACGCTGCGCGAGGTCGGCGTGCAGGAGCTAACGGTCTGGAGCGAGGTGAACGAGCCGGAGTTCTGCGAGGACTGCGGCGCGCCGCTCTACCCGAGTCCGTCGGACGAAGTGGTCCACGTCGAGATGCCGGAAGACACCGAGCCGGCCAGCACGCAGTTCCACTGACCGCCCGGGCACGGCCCGCGCGAAAGCGCCGGCCGTCGGCGATCCGGCCCGCCGCTCAGGGGGCGAGCCGCTCCCGGATCCACCCGCTCTCCTTCGCGCCCGCGCCCTCGGCCCGCCGGTAGGCGAGCCGGTCGTGCAGCCGCGACGGCCGGCCCTGCCAGAACTCCCAGCGATCGGGCACCAGCCGGTAGCCGCCCCAATGCGGCGGCCGCGGAGGGTTGAGGCCGAACTCCAGCCCGAACTTCGCGGCCCGCGCGACCAGGACGCTGCGGCCGGGGATCACGCTGCTCTGCTCGGATGCCCAGGCACCGATGCGCGAAGGCAGCGGCCGCGACGCGAAGTAGGCGTCCGACTCGGCCTCCGGCACCTTCTGCACCAGGCCCTCGATGCGAACCACGCGTTCCAGCTCGACCCAGTGGAACTGCAGGGCCGCCGCCGGATTGGTCGCGAGCTGCCGTCCCTTGCGGCTGTTGTAGTTGGTGTACCAGACGATGCCATCCGCGTCGAAGCCCTTGACCAGCACGATCCGCGTCGACGGACGTCCGTCCGGGCCGACGGTCGCGAGCGTCATGGCATTCGGCTCGGGCAGCTTCGCGCTGAGCGCCTGCTCGAACCAGGTGCGGAAAAGGACGAGCGGATCGGGGCTGGCGCTGGACTCGTCCAGCTCGTCCCGCTCGTAGCTCTTGCGAAGGTCGGCGATGTTCTTCATCGGATGCCTGCGAGGGTGAGAAGCCGGTGCAGTCCCGCCGCCGCCGTGTTGCCGCGGCAAGGTGCCGCCAGGCCGAACGCCGCCAGGGCGTCGCGATAGCGATCGGCCAGCGCCGCCTCGCCGATCAGCAGTATCGGCACCTGCGGCCCGGCCCGATCGGCGAGCCAGGCGATTGCGGACACCAGCTCGTGGCCGATCAGCAGCCCCGAGAGATAGTCCGCGAGCGCCGTGGCAGGCAGGCGCCCGGCAAGGTGCATCGAGCGGGCGGAGAAGAGGTGGCGCGTCAGGTCGCCGGGGCGGCTGTCGCGTGCGAGCGCGATGGCTTGTCGCCAGGCCGCGCCCATGGCCCCGGCCTGCGCGCCGGTACCGTCCCGGGGCTGGGTTGCCGCATCGGTTGCGCGGGCAGCGTCGGCCGGCTTCATGAGCCTGCCTAGGATGGTGTGCTGCACCAGCGCAGCATACAGCTCGCCGGTCATGGCGGTGGTGAACGAGTCGATGCGGCCGTCGCGCACCAGCACCCACTTGCAGTGCGTGCCGGGCAGCACGTAACAGGCCTCGGTGCCGCTGCCGGCATCGAGCGCGCCGATCACCTGCGTCTCCTCGCCGCGCATCACGTCGGGCAGCTCGTCCGCGCGATCGTGCAGCAGGCCCGGAACGATGCGCAGCCGGTGGCCGCCGGCGGTGCGCACGTCGGTGAATCCCGCGGCCAGGTCCGCCGCCGACGCCGGGCAGCGCACATAGGGTGCCTCGCGCCAGCCCTGGGCACTGCCCACCATGCCGCTCGCAACCAGCGGCACCTCCGGGTGGCGCGCGAGCCAGTCGCCCGCAATGCCCTCGAGCGCGCGGTCGAAGCCGCCTTCGGCCGCAGGCGCGGGCAGCGCGAGGATGCCCCATGGCCGCTCGCGCTGCGCGAGCATGCTGCCGTCGGCACCGAGCAGGAATGCCCGCAGGTTGGTCGTGCCCCAGTCGAGGCCGATGCCGGCGCACGCGGTGTCGGCGCTTGCGTCGTGCCCCGGGTCGGTTCGGGAAGTGGCGGACATGGAGTGGGCGGTAAGAGGCGCCGGCGGACGCGGGATCGGGAGTGCCGCGCCAGGACTGCGGATAGCATGCAAGATACCCCAAACGGTATCCGGCATGGGAGGCTGGAGCTTGGAGCGATCGCGCCTTTCGTTCGTCTGGACGTTGTTCGACCACGGGGCGCTCGCCATTCTCGGGCTGCTGGTGTACGTCATGGTGACGCGGATCGGGCAGCATCGGCGTCAACCTTCCGCGGCCGTTGCCTGGGTGGTGCTGATCGCGACACTGCCCTATGTCGGCCTGCCGCTCTTCCTC
>JAEWEW010000330.1 GCA_023389175.1 Pseudomonadota bacterium
CTTGCATGCGCAAGCTGATCACCCACCTCAATGCCATCACCCGAGACCACCGGAACGGTCAAGATCAGCCTCTCATTGCTTGACTTTCAACACGGTTACTCAGTCGAGCAGCGCCGAGGCGAATTCCTTCGCGCTGAAGGCCTCGAGGTCCGCGACGCCCTCGCCCACGCCGATGAAGTACACCGGAATCGGCCGGTCGCGCCGGGTGTGCGCAAGCGCGGCGATGGCACCGCCCTTGGCAGTCCCGTCCAGCTTGGTGACCACCAGGCCGGTCAGCTGCACCGCTTCGTCGAACGCCTTCACCTGGCTCAGCATGTTCTGGCCGGTATTGCCGTCGAGCACGAGCAGCACCTCGTGCGGCGCGCCGTCCATCGCCTTGCCGAGCACCCGCCGGATCTTGCGCAGCTCCTCCATGAGATGGCGCTGCGTCGGCAGCCGGCCGGCGGTGTCGATCATCACGACGCCGGTGCGGCGGGCGATGCCCGCCTTGACCGCGTCGAATGCCACCGCGGCCGGATCGCCGCCCTCGTTGCCGATCACCTGCACCTCGTTGCGCTCGCCCCAGCGGGCCAGTTGCTCCCGGGCGGCCGCGCGGAAGGTGTCGCCGGCGGCGAGCAGCACCGACTTGTCGATCGCGCGCAGGTGGCGTGCCAGCTTGCCGATGGAGGTGGTCTTGCCGGCGCCGTTGACGCCCACCAGCATCATCACCAGCGGCGTCGCGCGGTCGACGTCGATCGGCTGCTCGAGGGGGGTGAGCAGCTCCGTCAGTAGCTCGCGCAGGGCGGCCTTGAGCGTCGCCGCGTCGCCGATGCGATTGCGCCGCGCGCGCTCGCGCAGCTGCTCGATCAGCCACTGGGTGGTGGCGACGCCGGCATCGCTCGCGAGCAGCGCGGTCTCCAGCTCCTCGTACAGCGTCTCGTCCACCTTGACGCTGACGAAGATGGTGGCGAGATTGCCGCGCGTCCGGGCAAGTCCGCCCCTCAGCCGGTTCAGCCAGCCCTGGCGCTCCGGCGCGGCGGCGGCGGGCGGCGCGGCGGGGGGCACAACGGCTTCGGTCGTCGCGGCTTCGGGTATTGCTGCTTCGGTCGTCGGTGTTTCAGTCGCCGCTGCTTCAGCCGCCGCTGCTCCGGTGGTCGCTGCTTCGGGCATCACTGCGTCGGCCGTCGCCAGCCGAGGCTCCGGCCGCCCGGTGCCGGCATCCGGTGCCGGCAGGATTGCCTCGGGTGCCGGCGCCGGAGCCTGGGATGGCGGCAGCGCGGCGGGACGCGCAGGCGCCTCGGCGGACGGCGCGACCGGCGCGACCGGCGCTTGCGGCAGCGCAGTCGGCGTGGCCGTCGGGGCATCGACGGCGGGAACCGCCGGTGGGGCGTCGTCGGCAGTGGGGGGCGGCGGTGCGGCGGCGGGTTTCTTGCGACGAAAGAATCCGAACATTGACCTTCCAGGCGGTTTTCCACATTCTAAGGAAGCGATGGATTCACGCGTCCGGATCATTGGCGGCCGATGGAAGCGCTCGAAGCTGCCGGTGCCCGCGCTCGAAGGCCTGCGGCCGACCCCGGACCGCGTGCGCGAGTCGCTCTTCAATTGGCTTGGCCAGGACCTCACCGGCTGGGATTGCCTCGAGCTCTTCGCCGGCACCGGCGTCCTCGGCTTCGAAGCCGCCTCGCGCGGAGCCGCGAGCGTCATCCTGGTGGAGCGCAACGCCGCGGTGGTGAAGTCCTTGCAGGCGACGCGCCAGCGTCTCGGGGCGGATGCGGTGGCCGTGGTGCGGGCGGAGGTCGAGAGCTGGCTCGCCACGGCGCCCCTGCGCCTGCATGACCTGATCCTGCTCGATCCGCCGTACCGGGAACGCTGGCTGGAGCGTCTGCTGCCGAGGCTGCGGTCGCGCCTCGCACCCGGCGGGCGCATCTACGCGGAGTGCGAGTTCGCGCTCTCGGCCGGCTGGCTCGAGGCACAGGGCATCGACTGGCTGGAACCCCTTCGGGCCGGGCGGGCAGGGCAGGTTCATTATCATCTGCTGGGTGACCGTCGCGACCCGGTGCCTGTCGGCGCCGCGGCCGCGCTTCCGGTCGCCCCTGGAGGAACCTGATGACCATCGCGGTGTATCCCGGCACGTTCGACCCGATCACCAGCGGCCACGAGGACCTGGTGCGCCGGGCGTCGGGCCTGTTCGACGAGCTGGTGCTCGCCGTCTCGGACAGCCGCGGCAAGGGGACGCTGTTCACTTTCGAGGAACGGCTGGAGATCGCGCGCGACGTGATGCAGCCGTTCGCCAACGTGCGGGTGGAAGGATTCTCCGGCCTGCTCGCCCAGTTCGTCACCAGCGTCGGCGGCCGGGTGGTGGTGCGCGGCTTGCGCAGCGTCGCGGACTTCGAGTACGAATTCCGGATGGCGGGCATGAACCACTACCTGATGCCCGAGGTGGAGACGCTGTTCATGGCTCCGACGGACGGTTTCCAGTTCGTGACCGGCACGCTGGTGCGCGAGATCGCGATGCTGGGCGGGGACGTGAGCCGGTTCGTGCCGGCCGTGGTCAACGACCGCCTGATCGCCAAGCGGAAGCAGGCCTGAACGCGATGGCGCTGATCATCACCGACGAGTGCATCAACTGCGACGTGTGCGAGCCGGAGTGCCCCAACGGCGCGATCTCGATGGGCGAGGAGATCTACCAGATCGACCCGCACAAGTGCACGGAATGCGTCGGCCACTTCGACGAGCCGCAGTGCCAGCAGGTGTGCCCGGTGAGCTGCATCCCGCAGGATCCGGATTGGCGGGAGTCGCGGGATGCGCTGCACGCCAAGTACCTCGCGCTGCAGGAGCGGCTTGCCGGGAGCAGCGGGGAGCCCGGGCCGGACGCGAGGCTCGCGTCTCAGACCAGCCGGTAGTCCGCCTCGGCGACCACGCCGCTGTCCAGCCAGATCGCCACCTCGCGGGCGAGGGACTGGTCGGTGAGCGGATGCTCCGCGGCCCATTTGCGGTCCAGCTCGATCGTCCAGCCATCCCGGCGGGGGCGCAGCCTGATCGGCGTCGTCCGGCCGTCGCGGCGGCGCTGCAGGATCACGGCAAGCCGCAGGCAGAGCACCAGCGGCCACAGGCCCGGGTCCGGTTCCGCGCCACGCAGCTTGCGCAGCCCGCCGGATTGCCCCAGCACCAGCAACGCGAGCCGCTGCTGCTCCACGCCCGAGAAGCCCGGAAGGTCCGCGTTCGAGACGATGTAGTGGCCGTGCTTGTGCGCGTCGGCATGCGCGATGAAGGAGCCGATCTCGCGGATGCGCGCCGCCCACTCGAGCAGCTGGGAGGCATGCGGATCGGTTGACTCGGGCAGCAGCTGCGCCAGCAGCTCGCGGGCCACCGCCGCCACCTGGCGGCCGTGAACGTCGTCCAGCCGGTAGCGTTCCACCAGATGGCTGATGGTGATCTCCCGGCGATCCGAGCCGGCGGCCCGGCCGAGCAGGTCGTGGAGGATGCCCTCGCGCAGCGCGGCGTCGCAGTAGGTCATCCGCTCGAGCTGGAACTCCTCGAAGACCGCCTGCATGACCGCCAGCCCCGCGCAGAAGACCGGCTCGCGCTCCGGCTTCAGGCCCCGGATGCGCAGGGCGGAAACGGCACCCGCGGCGATCGCGAGCGCCTCCATCCGCGCGAGGCTTTCCGGCGTGATGGCGTCGACCCCGAGCTCTGCCTGTCCGACCTGCCAGAGGGCCTTGGCGGTGCCGGAGGTGCCCACCACCTCGTCCCAGCCGATCCGGCGGAACGCGCGTACCTCGGCTGCGAGCAGCTCCCGGCAATGCAGCCGCGCGTTGCGCATGGCCTCGCGGGTGATCCGGCCGTCGGGGAAGAACGCGCGGGTGAGCGAGACGCAGCCCATCTGGAAGGACTCGCGTCGCTTCGGCTCCTGGCCGACGCCGACGATGCATTCGGTCGAGCCGCCGCCGATGTCCACGATGAGTCGCGCCCGCTCGTCGAGCGGCAGCGAGCGGGTTGCGCCCAGATAGATCAGCCGGGCCTCCTCACGCCCGGCGATCACCTCGATCGGAAAGCCGAGCGTGCGGCTCGCCTTGCGCAGGAACGACTCGCTGTTGCGGGCCACCCGGAAGGTGTTGGTGGCGACCGCCCGCACCGAATCCGGATCGAAGCCGCGCAGGCGCTCCGCGAAGCGCGCGAGCGTCTCCAGGGCCCGCTGACGTGCCGGCAGCGACAGCATCTGCTCGTGGTCGAGGCCCGCTCCCAGGCGGACGACCTCCTTGATCTGGTCCACCAGGCGCAGCTGCTCCCCGGCCGACGACGCCTCGACCTCCACCACCAGCAGTCGGAAGCTGTTCGAGCCCAGGTCCACCGATGCCAGCTGGCGACGTGCGGCGACGGACGGCGGGGCGTCGGGCTCGGCGGACTGCAGCATGGGGACATTCTGCCGCAAAATGGAGCTCGATCCGGGATCCCTCATGAACCGCAAAGCCGAGCGTCATCAAGCCGTCAAGAAGAAGCGCGATCGTCGCGCGATGAACGCACCCGACCCGACACCCTGCCCGGCCCGGCTCGCGGAGCCGCTCAGCCGCGAGCAGGGCATCCTCGCCTTCAACGAGCGGGTGCTCTGCCTGGCCGAGAGCGACGCGGTGCCGCTGCTGGAGCGGCTGCGCTACCTCACCATCGTCTCCGGCAACCTGGACGAGTTCTTCGAGATCCGCGTGGCCGAGCTGCAGGAACTCGCCCGCGTCGAGACCGCCTCGGCGGCAGCCGCGCGGCGCCAGCTGGATGCGATTGCCGAGCGTGCCGGCCGGCTGATCGCCCGCCAGTACGCGCTGCTGCACGACGTGCTGGTGCCGGCAATGCGCAGGGAGGGCATCGTCGTCCTCATGTCGGGAGACTGGAACGAGGCGCAGCGCGCCTGGGCGGCGAACGTGTTCGAGACCGACATCGAGCCGCTGCTCACGCCGATCGCGCTGGACCCGGCCCATCCGTTTCCGCGCATCACCAACAAGGCGCTCAACTTCGCGGTGGAGCTGGATGGCCGCGACGCCTTCGGGCGCCGCCCCGGCGTCGCGATCGTGCAGGCGCCGCGCATCCTGCCGCGGGTGCTGCCGGTGCCGCCGGAGGTGGCCGGGGCGCCCCACGGCGTGATGCTGCTCACGTCGGTGGTCCAGGGCTTCATCGACCGCCTGTTCCCGGGCCTTGGCGTGCGCGGTGTCGCGCAGTTCCGCCTGACGCGCAACAGCGAGCTGTTCGTGGACGAGGAGGAGATCACCAACCTGCGGCTCGCGCTGCGCAGCGAGCTCGGCCAGCGCCACTACGGCGACGGCGTGCGCCTGGAGCTCTCGGCGGGAATGAGCCCTGCCGTGGTGGAGCTGCTCAAGCGAGAGTTCGCGCTGGAGGACTCCGACTGCTACTTCGTGCCCGGCTCGGTCAACCTGGTGCGGCTCGCCCAGATCATCGACCTGGTGGACCGTCCGGACCTCAAGTTCCCGCGCTTCGATCCCGGCCTGCCGAACGTGTTCCGCAAGAAGGATCTCTTCAGCGCCATCGCCAAGCAGGACGTGCTGGTGCACCAGCCGTACGAGTCGTTCAACCCGGTGATGGACTTCCTGCGCAGCGCCGCGATCGACCCGCAGGTGGTCTCCATCAAGCAGACCATCTACCGCACCGGCGCGGACTCGCTGCTGATGGAGGCGCTGATGGATGCCGCGCGCGCCGGCAAGGAGGTCACCGTCGTGCTGGAGCTGATGGCGCGCTTCGACGAGGAAACCAACATCAACTGGGCGGCGAAGCTGGAGGAGGTGGGCGCGCACGTGGTGTACGGCGTGGTCGGCCACAAGACGCATGCCAAGCTCGCGCTGGTCATCCGCCGCGAGGAGGGCCGGCTGCGCCGCTACGCGCACCTCGGCACCGGTAACTACCACCAGCGCACCGCGCGCCTGTACGAGGACTTCGGCCTCTTCACCTGCTCCGACGACCTCTGCTCGGATGTGCAGGAAGTGTTCCGGCATCTCACCGGGCTCGGCACCGCCGGGAAGCTGCGCTGCCTGCTGCAGGCGCCCTTCACGCTGCATGCGTATGTGCTAGAGGCGATCCGCCGCGAGAGCGAGGCGGCCCGCGCCGGCCGCAAGGGCTACATCGCGGCCAAGATGAATGCGCTGCTCGAGGAGAGCGTGATCTCCGCGCTGTACCAGGCGAGCCAGGCTGGCGTGCGGGTCGAGCTGGTCGTGCGCGGCGTCTGCGCGCTGCGCCCCGGGATCCCGGGCCTTTCGGACAACATCCGGGTGATTTCCGTGATCGGCCGCTTCCTGGAGCACAGCCGGGTCTGCTACTTCTGGGCCGACGGCGCCGAGGACGTGTGGCTCGGTTCGGCGGACTGGATGGACCGCAACTTCTTCCGTCGGGTGGAGGTCGCCTTCCCGGTGCGCGACCGCAAGCTGAAGCAGCGGGTGATCGAGGAGGGATTGAAGGTCCACCTGGATCCGGCCGCGAGCGTCTGGGAGCTGGATCCGGAAGGCGGCTATACCCTGACCGGCCCGGTGCTGTCGCCGGAGCGCGATCCTCAGCTGCAGTTGCTGGCGAAGCTCGCCGAGGGGCCGCCGGCCGCGACCTGACCTGCTTCGACCGGCCTTGGCCGGTGCCGATGAAACGCCCTGGCGGCAGTAGAATCGACCAATGGCCGGGATGGATCCAAAGTACCTGAAAGATCTCCAGCACGTGCTGGAGGCCGAGGCGGCGCTTGCCCGCCAGGGCGTGGACCTGCTCGCGGACCCGGAGTACCGCGCACTGCGCGAGCGCTTCATCGACGGCGAGATGTCGGTGGAGGAATTCGTCGGGCGCGTGGAAGGGCTGGCCGCGATCCGTCCGGATGACGACGACGAGGCAACCGAGGCGGAAGCGGGCACCGACGACGACCTGCCCGATGCGGCAGACGAGGAGGACGACCTCGAGGACCTGGAGGTGCTGAAGCACCTGCGCGATCTCGACGGCGTCGATGACTCCGGGCCGGTCAGCGACGACCCCGATACCTGAGCGCGCCGCGTTCGCGTCAGCCGCCGGTTCCCAGCAGGCAGATCGCGCGTACGATGAACGGCGTCGGGTTGTTCGGGTCGGCGCGCACGCGCTGCGTCGAGAACTGGTTCACCGAGGTGAGCGGCGTGGGCGAGCGCTTGAGCGAATAGTTGCCGTTGCCCTCCTCGGTGCCCTCGGCGCGCAGCGAGGTGGCCGGCGCGATCGGCGATCCCTCGCACAGCACCGCGATCTCCTGCACCTTTGGCTTCGAACCGGAGCGGGTCACCTCGCGGGTGCGGGCGAGATAGTAGGTGAGGTTGTCGAGCTGCTGCGGCTGCACGCTGTTGCGATCGACATAGATCACCCGCTGGTCGCTGTAGCGCGCGCCCGGCGGGCTTTCGAACACCGCCACCCACTCCACCTTGCCGGTTGCACGACGCGTCTCGGTGACCTCGGCGGCATCGGATGCCCGGCGAGGCTGCGTGTCCGGGGAGGGCGTTCCAGATGCGGCGGTGCCGCTCCGGGTCTGCGGGCCAGCGGCGCCGGACATGCCCGCCGGGCCGCCGGCGCCCTCGCCGGTTGCGGCGCAGCCGGCAAGCGCGACCAGCAGCGTGGCGACGATAGCTGCCCGGGGGGCAGCGGCAACGGCCTGGCCCTGCCAGGAGGCGTGCGGGAACGCGAAGGCGGCACGGACTGGATGCATCGGGTGGGTTCGCCTGCTCGGGGTAAACGGCTATCGTAACGCGATCATGACCGACGGCCCGCAGACGCTCGCTGCACCCTGTTACAGCGAGATCGTGATCCGCAAGAGCCGGTTCATCGGCTGCGTGCAGCCGATCCCGGATCGGGAGGCGGCGCAGGCCGAGGTCCGGCGCCTGAAGACGGAGCACCCGGGCGCTGCCCATGTGTGCTGGGCCCTGCTCGCCGGCGGACAATCGGCCGCGGTCGACGACGGCGAGCCGAGCGGCACGGCCGGGCGGCCGATGCTCGAGGTGCTTCGCCACCAGCAGCTCGACGGGGTGCTCGCCACCGTGGTCCGCTATTTCGGAGGCGTGAAGCTCGGCGCAGGCGGCCTGGTGCGCGCCTATGCCGACACGGTGGCGCAGGCCCTGCGCGGGGCAGCGCGGGTGCCGCTGCGGCCGGTGCAGCGGCTCGTGCTCGCGGTGCCCTACGAGCTGGAGGGCATCGTGCGGCGCGAAGCGGCAACCGCGGGTGCCACGCTGCTCGCGGTGAGCCACGGGTCGCTGGTGGAATTCCACCTCGAGCTGGCCCAGGATGCGGCACCGGCATTTGCGGCGTCGATCGACGAGCGCTCGAGCGGGCGGGCGGCGTGGCGAATGCGATGAGGATCCGGCCTCGGATCCGGCCTCGGATGGCCTCGAAACCGGGGCTCGAAACCGGGGCTCGAACCCGGGGCTCGAACCTTGGGTTGGGGGGCATCAGCCGTGGCCCGAGCACCGTTGGGGTCGGAGGGGTATATTCTTGGGCAAGGCCGTGCCCGCCCCCCGGGCTCAACCTTTGCGCGATCTGTCGAGATGAATTCCCGGGCTCACGAACCACTGGTCATCGACGCCGAGCTGTTGCGGCGATTCGGCGGACAGGGTCCGCGCTACACGTCGTACCCGACCGCCGACCGCTTCGACGTCAGCGTCGATGCCGGGCGATATGCGCTCGCGCTCGAGCAGCGTGCCGGCCGCCGCGGCGAGCCGCTCGGCCTCTACGTGCACATTCCGTTCTGCCGCACGATCTGCTACTACTGCGCCTGCAACAAGATCGGCACGAAGCATGTGGAGCGGTCCGTTCCCTACCTGGCTGCGCTGAAGCGGGAAATCGCGCTGGTCACCGAACGCACCGGGCAAGGACAGCCGGTGCGCCACCTGCACTTCGGCGGCGGCACGCCGACCTTCATGCCCGACGAGGAGCTGGGTGAGCTGGTCGACACGCTGCACCGGCATTTCGAGTTCTCCGACGCGGGCGAGTACTCGATCGAGGTGGATCCGCGCACCGTCGGCGTGCAGCGCGTCGCCACGTTGCGCGCCATGGGGCTGAACCGGATCAGCCTCGGCGTGCAGGATTTCGATCCGGTGGTGCAGGCTGCGGTGAACCGGCTGCAGTCTTACGAGCAGACGGTCGAGCTGATCGATGCGGCGCGGGCGGCCGGCTTTCGCTCCATCAATGTCGACCTGATCTACGGGCTGCCGAAGCAGCATGCGGCCGGATTCGCCGACACCCTGCGCAAGACCATCGCGGCCGCGCCCGACCGGATCGCGCTCTACCACTATGCGCACCTGCCGACGCTGTTCAAGCCGCAGCGGCGCATCGCGGAAGCGGACCTGCCGTCGTCGGAAGAGAAGGCGCGCATGTTCGAGAACGCGGTGGAACTGTTCGAGGCGGCCGGCTACCGGCATCTCGGCCTCGACCACTTCGCCCGCGACGACGATGACCTGGCGATCGCCCAGCGCGAAGGCCGCCTGCACCGCAACTTCCAGGGCTACTGCTCGCACGATGCCGGCGACCTGATCGGATTCGGGGTGTCGGCGATCTCCTCGATCGGCGACGTCTACGTCCAGAACGACAAGGTGCTCGAGGGTTACTACCGTCGCATGGAGCAGGGGGACCTGCCGGTGGCCCGCGGGATCGCGCTGGACGAGGACGATTTCGTGCGGCGTGAAGCCATCCAGTCGCTGATGTGTAATTTCCGCCTGGACTGGGACCGGCTCGATGCCGCGCGCGGCATCGACAGCCGGCGCTGGCTTGCCGACGCTGCGGCACGACTGACGGCGCTGGCGCAGGCGGGCGCGGTTCGCATCGACGACGCCGGCGTCACGGTGCTGCCGCGCGGACGGTTGCTGGTGCGCGCGGTGGCGATGGCCTTCGACCGGTATCTCGCTCGACCGCGCGAGCATGCCGGGGCGGGATATTCCCGGATCGCCTGAGGAGACGCGTTTCCGCCAGCGGCTGCCCGAGTAGCCGGTCAGGGCTCTGCGGCGGACATGCGCTGGACGGCATTGACCGCCGCGAGGATGCGCTCCGGCGTCGCCGGCGCGTCGAGCGGCGGATCGACCCGATGCCCGCCCGCGGCGGAGATCGCGTCGCGGATCGCGAAGAAGACCGAGAAGGCGAGCAGCAGCGGCGGCTCGCCGACCGCCTTGCTGCGATGGATGCTGTCCTCGCGGTTCTCGCCGCGAAAGAGCCGCACGTCCAGCGCGGCCGGGCAATCGTTCGCGGTCGGGATCTTGTAGGTGCTCGGCGCATGGGTGGCGAGCCGGCCGGTCTCCGGATCCCATACCAGCTCCTCGCTGGTGAGCCAGCCCATACCCTGGATGAACGCGCCTTCGATCTGCCCGATGTCGATGGCCGGATTGAGTGACCGGCCCACGTCATGCAGGATGTCCGCGCGCAGCAGCTTCCATTCGCCGGTGAGCGTATCCACCGCGACCTCGCTAACCGCCGCCCCGTAGGCGAAGTAGAAGAAGGGCCGGCCGGTCATGGTGTCGCGGTCCCAGCTGAGGCCCGGGGTCGCGTAGAAGCCGTCGGACCAGAGCTGCACCCGTTGCAGGTAGGCCTGCGCGACCAGCTCGCAGAACGGCAGCCGGCGATCGCCGACGACCACCTGGTCGTCGGCGAAGCGCACAGCCTCGGGCGCGCCGCCGTAGAGGCGGGCCGCGCACTCGGCGAGCCGGTGCCTGATCCTCCGCGCCGCGTCCTGCGCCGCCTTGCCGTTCAGGTCCGCGCCGGTGGAGGCGGCGGTGGCGGAGGTGTTGGCCACCTTGTCGGTGTCGGTCGCGGTCGAGCGCACGCGGTTGAAGGAGACGCCGAGCTCGTGCGCCACCACCTGGGCCACCTTGGTGTTGAGGCCCTGGCCCATCTCGGTGCCGCCGTGGTTGACGAGGATGGAGCCGTCGGCATAGACATGGACCAGTGCCCCGGCCTGGTTGAGATGCGCGAGGTTGAAGGAGATGCCGAACTTGACCGGGGCGAGCGCGATGCCGCGCTTGATCACCGGGCTCGCGGCGTTGAACGCGGCAGTCGCCTCGCGTCGGCTGCGGTAGTCGCTGCCCGCCTCGAGCTCCGCGACCAGCTCGTGGATGACGTTGTCCTCCACCGCCTGGCCGTACGGCGTCACGTTTCGGCCCGCGCGGCCGTCGGGGTCGTAGAAGTTGACGCGCCGCACGTCGAGCGGGTCGCGGCCGAGCCGGCGCGCGATCGAGTCCAGGATCCGCTCGGTGACCAGCGCGCCCTGCGGACCGCCGAAGCCGCGAAAGGCGGTGTTGGACTGGCTGTTGGTGCGGGCGGAGTAGCCGTGTGCCGCCACCGCCGGCAACCAGTAGGTGTTGTCGACGTGGCAGAGCGCGCGGGTCATCACCGGCCCGGATAGATCGGCCGAATGGCCGGCCCGGGAAACCAGGGTCACGTCGAGGCCGAGCAGCCGGCCTTCGTCGTCGTAGCCCGCGTCGTACTCGTACCAGAAGCAGTGGCGCCGCCCCGTGACCATGAAGTCGTCGTCACGGTCCAGCCGCAACTTGACCGGCCGGCCGAGCTTCGCCGCCGCCACCGCGGCAACGCAGGCGAAGAGCGCCGATTGCGACTCCTTGCCGCCGAAGCCGCCGCCCATTCGCCGGCAGACCACCCGCACCGCATGCGAATCGCAGCCGAGCGCCCGGGCGACGATGTGCTGCATCTCGCTCGGGTGCTGGGTGGAGCATTGGACCAGCATCCCGCGGTCCTCCTGGGGAATGGCGTAGCTCACCTGTCCCTCCAGGTAGAACTGCTCCTGGCCGCCGACGAAGAATCGGTCTCTGAGGCGATGGGGGGCGGTGGCGATGGCGGTCGCCACCGCCGCGGCATTCGGACGCACCATGTGCATCGGCGGCAGGACGTAGTCGCCGCGCGCATGCGCCTCCTGCGGTCCGAGCACCGGCGGCTGCGCGTCGGCCTCGATCACCCGGGCGGCGAGCGCCGCGGCACGGCGGGCCTGCAGCCGCGTCCGCGCCACGACGGCGAAGACCGGCTGGCCGAGATAGCGCAGGTCCGACTCGGCGAGGATCGGGTCGTCGTGCACCACCGGGCCGCAATCGTTCATGCCCGGTATGTCCGCGGCAGTGATCACCGCGACCACGCCCGGCATCGCGCGCACCGTTGCCGCGTCGAAGGATTTCAGCCGGCCGTTGGCCACCGGCGACAGGCCGAGGGCCGCATGCAGCGTGCCGGCGAGCTCGGGCAGGTCGTCCACATAAGGTGCCTCCCCGGCCACGTGCAGGTGAGCCGATTCATGCGGCCGGTCGTCGCCCACCCGCGTGGCCGCCACGCCCGGGGCGGTGCTTGCCGGCACGCCGGGCAGCAGCTCACCGTGCAGCGCCTTGTTCATCGAGCGTCCCCGCCCGGCTGCCCGACCGGGGCGCGCGGCTGCCGCGGCGAAGCGGTCGCGTCCGGCGGTCCAGGTGCCATGCGCCAGACGCTCGCTGCGCCCGCCGCCAGTGGAGCCGAAGGGTGCGTCTCCAGGAAGAAGCGCAGCAGCAGGTTGCCGGCCACCTGCATCCGGTAGCCGCTGCTCGCGCGCAGGTCGGTGATCGGCTCGAAGTCCCGGGCGAGCGCCGCCTGCGCCGCGGCCACCGTCGCCTTGCTCCAGGGCTCGCCGAGCATCGCCGCTTCCGCCCGGGCAGCCCGCCGCACGGTCGCAGCCATGCCGCCGAAGGCGAGCCGAACCTCCGCCACGGTGTCACCCTCGAGCACGATGCGCATGGCGGCGAAGACGGCCGAGATGTCGGAGTCGAACCGCTTGCTGATCTTGTACGCGCGCAGGTGCCGTTGCCTCCCGTCGGTCGCGGGCGACGGCAGCGGCACCAGGATGCGCTGCAGGAACTCGCCCGGCTCGAGCCGGTTCTTCATGTAGTCGAGATAGAACGCGTCGAGCGGCAGCTGCCGGGTCGCATCCCCGCGGCGCAGCTCGAGTCGCGCGTCGAGCGCCATCAGCACCGGCGGTGCGTCGCCGATCGGCGAGCCGTTCGCGACGTTGCCGCCCATGGTGCCCGCATGGCGGATCGGCGGCGAGGCGAATCGCAGCCACACCTCCTCCAGGCCGTCGAACCGCGCGGCGAGTGCGGACCAGGCGTCCTCGAGCGAGGCCGCCGCACCGATCGCGAGCTCGCCGCCGCGCTCCTCGACGGTCGCGAGGGCGGCGACATTGCCCAGGTGGATCAGGTCGCCGACGTCGCGGTGCTGCTTGTTGACCCAGAGCCCGATGTCGGTGCTGCCGGCGAGCAACCGTGCGTCCGGCTGTCCCAGGCGCAGCGCGGCGAGCTCGTCCGGCGTCGCAGGCGAGTGGAAGCCGTGCGCTCGCCCGGTTGCCGGATCCGTCACGCGGTAGTGGAAACTGCCCTGCGCCGCGGCCTCGTCCCGCAGCCGCTCGAGCGCCGCGACCACCGGTTCGCGATCGAGGCGCGCGGCGGGCAGCGCGAACATCCTCTCGCCGGCCTCGAGGATCGGCCGATAGCCGGTGCAACGGCAGAGATTGCCGGAGAGCGCATCGGCGAGCTCGCGTCGATCGGGCGTGCCGCGGGCTTCCCGATTTGCGCCGTGGTCCGGCACACGCTTGTCCGCCGCCGCAACCGGCGCCGGAAACCGGTCCTCGTAGACCCGAAAGAGCGACATCGCGAAGCCCGGCGTGCAGAAGCCGCACTGCGAGCCGTGACAGTCCACCAGCGCCTGCTGCACCGGATGCAGCCGGCCGCCGGCGATGGCCTTCAGGTCCTCGACGGTGAAAAGCGCCTTGCCGTCCAGGGTCGGCAGGAAACGGATGCAGGCATTCGCCGGGCGCAACAGGAGCGTGGATGCTTCGCCTGCGGATTCCGGGGCGGTCCCGGCGGGCGACAGCTCCGCCACCACGACGGTGCAGGCGCCGCAGTCGCCCTCGTTGCAGCCTTCCTTGGTGCCGGTGCAGCCGGCATCCTCGCGCAGCCAGTCGAGCACGGTGCGGGTCGGCAGGACGCCGTCCACCTCGACGATGTCGCCGCGGTGGTAGAAGCGGATCGGTCGGTGCGTCGCGGTCGTCATGTGCTTTCTCGCCGGGCGGCGCATGGCGCCGTCCCGGGGGATGGACGAAAGCCGCCGCGGACCCGACACTCGGGGCATGACCCAGTATACCCAGCGATCCACCCGGCGATCCGAAAGGCGGGCCGGCGACCACGCGGCCGAGTCCGGCATGCCGGACCCTGTCCCGCTCTCGAGGCGGGCCCTGCGCGGCGACCTGCTCGATTTCACCGGGACGCCGGCATGGGGCGATGTCGAGGCGGCCGAGGTCCGCTTCCGGCCGGATCACTGGCTGCTGCTGGAGGCCGGCCGAATCGCCGGCGTGCGGCCCGGCAGCTGGGTTCCGGGCGAGGCGTGGGCGATCGAGGACCACCGCGGCCGGCTGCTGCTGCCCGGCTTCATCGACACCCATGTGCACAGTCCGCAGATCGACGTGATCGCGAGCTACGGCACCGAGCTGCTCGACTGGCTCGCCACCTACACCTTCCCGGCGGAGATGCGCCATGCCGATCCGGCCGAAGCCGCCGCGGGCGCCGAGCGCTTCCTCGATGCGTTGATCGCGCACGGCACCACCAGCGCGGCGGTCTATCCGACGGTGCATCCGGTCACCGCGGCATGCCTCTTCGAATCGGCGCAGCGCCGCGGGATGCGGCTCCTGACCGGCAAGGTGCTGATGGACCGGCATGCTCCGGACGGTCTGCGCGACGATGTCGCGCAGGCCGAGCGCGACTGTGTCGACCTGATCGACCGCTGGCATGGCCGCGGGCGCCTCGCGTACGCGGTCACGGTGCGGTTCGCGCCGAGCAGCACACCCGCGCAACTGGCGCTCGCGGCGCGGCTCTGCGACGCGGCGCCCGGCATCTACCTGCAGACGCACGTGGCGGAGAACCGGGACGAGGTGGCGCTTGCCGCCAGCTTGTTTCCGCAGGCGCGCAGCTACCTCGACATCTATGCGCGCGCCGGCCTGGTGCACCAGCGCAGCATCCTCGCGCACGGCATCTGGCTCGACGACGAGGATCGGGCGCTGCTTGGCGCGAGCGGCGCGCAGGTCGCCCACTGTCCCTCGTCCAACCTGTTCCTCGGCAGCGGGCTCTTCGACTGGCGCGCCGCGCTGGCGGCCGATGTCGCGGTCTCGCTCGCGAGCGACGTCGGCGGCGGCACCAGCCTGTCGATGATCCGTACGATGGCCGACGCCTACCGGGTGCAGGCGATGAGGGGAGAGCGCCTCACCGCCTGGCGGGCGCTGCACGCGGCCACCCGGGGCGCGGCCGCGGCTCTCGGCCTCGGGCACGAGATCGGGTCGCTCGAACCGGGCGCTGCCGCGGACCTGTGCGCCTGGGACTGGTCGATGGGGCCGGTCGCAGACCGACGGCTCGTGCTCGCCCGCGGCCTGCACGAGCGCGTCTTCGCCTGGATGATGCTCGGCGACGAGCGCAATCTCGCCGCCGCCTACGTGGCGGGCGAGCCGCTCTACCGGCGCGACACGCCGGCGACCTGACCTGCGGCCGGCAGGGCCGGCAG
>JAEWEW010000352.1 GCA_023389175.1 Pseudomonadota bacterium
GTTCAGGCCGCGACTTGCGCGCGGCCCGCCCGCGGAGTGCCCGGCTCGGGAACCGCCGCGAAGCGGCGGCGGCCCCGTTGAAGCCCCACCGCGGCGCCGCCCACGCCGCCGCCCGCGAAGCGCCGGCGCGCAGAGATCACGCCGTCCGCGCCACCACAAGGTTGACCACGCTGCGCGCCCCCGCGCCCCGCAAAGCAATCGCCGCCGCCTCGAGCGTCGCGCCGGTCGTCATGACGTCGTCCACGACCGCGATGCGCAGACCCGCGACCTCCGGGTGCGCGACGAAGCCATGGTCGAGGTTCGCCCGGCGCGCGACGCTCTGCAGTCTCGATTGCGGGAGGGTGTCCCGCTGACGCGAAAGCAGGGCCGGCGCGAGGCGAGCCCGCGCCGGCCGGGCGCGCCGCACCAGCGCCGCTGCGACCAGGTGCGCCTGGTTGAAGCCGCGCTCCGCCAGCCGCGCCGCGGAAAGCGGCACCGGGACGATTCGGTCGACTCCTTCCAGCACGTCCGCGCCTTCGGCGCGACAGGCGTCCGCAAGCAGCGCCCCGAGCGCCGGGGCGAGCCCGGTGCTGCCGCCGAACTTGAGCGCGGTGATGGCGCGATCGAGCGGCGCCACGTAGTCCGCGGCCGCGACAGTGCGCGCGAAGGCGGGCGGCGCCTCCCGGCAGGTGGCGCAGCGCGTCGACGTGGTCCACGGCCGCGCGCAGCCGCGGCAGCGCGGACGTCCCGCGCCCGGCAGGAAATCCCGGCAAGGGTCGCAGAGCGGCGCGTCGCCGCAGGGCGCCTCGCAGAGCAGGCAGGCTCGCGGCAGCAACTGCCCGAGGAACTGCGCCGCGAGCCGGCCGCCGCCGTGAAGCGGCCGACCCGACGTCGCGCAGGAGCGCAGCCTCGCCGCCCAGGCGGAGAACGCGCGAAGGGGAGGGTATGTCGGCACCGGTCGATCATCCCCCGCTGGCTATACTGGCCGGCATCATGCTGAAGCCGAGCGGACTAGACCGGTCGACAGTTCGGGCGCGCTTCAATGCCCATCCGGCGGCAACGGACCGTGCCGACTTCCTGCACCGCGAGGTCGAGCGGCGCATGCTGGAGCGGCTGGACCTGGTGAAGCTGGACCCGGTGAACCGGGTGCTCGACGTCGGCTGCGGACCGGGCCAGTCGCTCGCGACGCTCGCCGCGCGCTATCCGGGCGCCTGGATGATCGGCACCGACTTCGCAGAGCGCTCGCTCGCAATCGCGAACGGCTCGGCCGGTGCGGAAGGTGGCACGGGCGGCGCCTCGCCGGCGCGGCTGGTCGAAGGCGCGCGACGGCTCTTCCAGCGGCTCGGCGTCGGAAGCGGGCAACCACTGCCGGCGACGCAGCCGCTCTGGTTCGCCGCGGATGCCCATGCGCTGCCGCTTGCCGGGAACTCGATCGACATGGTCTGGTCGAATCTCGCCGCCCACTGGTTCGACGATCCGCTGGCGGCGGTGGCGGAGTGGCACCGGGTGATCCGGCCGGGCGGACTGCTGATGTTCTCGGCTTTCGGTGTGGACACGCTGAAGGAGCTGCGTCCGGCAGCGCCGGAGCCGGGCTGGCCGTCGCTGCAGGACATGCACGACTGGGGCGATGCGCTGGCCGCCACCGGTTTCGCGGATCCGGTGATGGACGTGGAGCGTCTCACGCTCACCTACGAGGATCCGGGGCGACTGGCCGACGACGCCCGCAAGCTGCTCGTGCACGATGCCTTCCCCGAGCCGGCAGCTACGGCGGCCCGGGACGAGCGCGAGGCGGCGGGCTGCCTGCGACTCTCGATCGAGCTGATCTACGGCCACGCCTGGTGCCCGATGACGAAGCGCCGGGACGACGGTCTCGCGCCGATCCACTTCCAACCCCGCAAGAGACCCTCTGAACCGGGGCTATAATCCCCGGTTGCGATACCGGACAGTCCGGGGCCTTGAGTCGGTGACAGGTCGTTGGCAGGTGAGGATGCTTCGATGGCGCTTGCGCCGCACGAGTGGACGCTGAAACGCAACTGCTCGCTTTCGCCGTGCCAGTTCGCCTCGTTGCTAGGCTCCCTGGCGCTGGTGTCGTTGGTGGTTGCTTCGGTGTTTGCCTGGTCGGGTGCGTGGTGGATCATGCTGTTCGCGGTGGTGGAGGTGGTCGCCCTGGCGGTCACCTTTGTGGCCTATGCGCGACACGCAGGCGACTACGAACGCATCGTCGTCGGGCCCGACACGCTGGTTATCGAGTTGAATAGCGGCAGTCGGGTCCTGCGGCGGCAGACGCATCCAGCGCTTGCTCGGGTGGAGTATCCCTATCCGGACGAGATGGCGGGCGGCGATGCCCTGATCGGGCTCGCCCTCGGCGGCGAGGCAGTGGGTGTCGGGCGGTTCGTCCCGCTGCGCAGTCGGGAGAGCCTGGCGCGGGAAATCAAGGGGCGTCTGCTGGCGGCGCGTGGCGCCTCGGGTGTGATCGCCGAAGTCATTTAGCGGATGCGATTCGGAAATCGGGAACGAGACATGGTCGGATTGATGAAGGACAGGCTTGCCGCGGCGTACGTGGCCCTGACGGTAGCCGCATTCGGCTTGCTTCTCGCCGGCCCCGCGTGGGCGGTGGAGGACATGCCCGGCGGACCCGGCAACAGGGCCTGGAACCTTCCCGGCAATCCGGTGACCGACATCGCCGCCGGCCAGCGCTGGATCCACGAGGTGCTGCTGTGGGTGAGCCTGATCATCTGCGTGATCGTCTTCGGCGCGATGTTCTACGCGATCTTCGCCTTCCGGAAGTCGAAGGGCGCGCGACCGGCGGACTTCCATGAGAGCACCGCGGTCGAGGTGGCCTGGACGATCGTGCCCTTCATCATCGTCGTCGGGTTGGGCGTCGCCGCGACCGGCGAGGTGATCGCGCAGAAGGACACTTCCAACCCCTACATGACGGTGAAGGCGACCGGCTACCAGTGGAAGTGGGGGTACGACTATCTCACCGGCGAGGGCGAGGGCATCGGTTTCCTGTCCAACCTGTCGACCAAGCCCGAGCAGATCAGCAACCAGGAGCCGAAGAACGTCACCTACCTGATGGAGGTGGACAATCCGCTGGTGGTGCCGGTCAACAAGAAGATCCGCGTGGTGGTCACCGCGGCCGACGTGATTCATTCCTGGGGTGTTCCCAACTTCGGGGTCAAGCAGGACGCCATCCCGGGCTTCCTGCGGGATACCTGGTTCCGGGCCGAACGGGTGGGCACCTTCCGCGGCCAGTGCTACGAGCTCTGCGGCAAGGACCACGCCTTCATGCCGATCGTGGTGGAAGTGAAGTCCCAGGAGGACTACACCGCCTGGGTCGAGGAAAAGCGCAAGGAGATGCTGGCGAAGGCCGAGGATCCGAACAAGGTGTGGGAGCAGGATGCGCTGGCTGCGCGCGGCGAGAAGGTCTACCAGGCCAACTGCGTGGCCTGCCACCAGGCCAACGGCCAGGGCGTGCCGGGTGCCTTCCCGGCGCTCGCCAAGTCACCGGTGGTGCTCGGCGACAAGGAAAAGCAGATCGACATCGTGCTGAACGGGGTGGTGAAGAACGGCACGCCGACGGCGATGGCTCCCTTCAAGCATCTCTCTGACACCGAGATCGCGGCGGTGGTCACCTATACGCGGAACAGCTGGGGCAATACCCCAGAGCAGAACCTGGTGCAGCCCAAGGAAGTTGCCTCGCAGCGCAAGTAGGTCCGGGGAAACCGGCCCGACGAACTCGGCACAGGCAGGCAGCGGAACGGAAAGCCGTCGGACGATCGGCCCGGCGGAGCAGGAACACTACGGAGTGCATGATGAGCGCAGTGATCGGACAACATGACGCCCATGGACACGAGGATGCCCATGCGCACGACCATCCCCATGGATGGCGCCGGTGGCTCTTCGCCACCAACCACAAGGACATCGGGACGATGTACCTGTGGTTCTCGCTCACGATGTTCTTCGTCGGCGGCATAAACGCGCTGCTGCTGCGCACCGAGCTGTTCCAGCCGGGGCTCCAGTTCTTCAACCCGGAGTTCTTCAATCAGCTCACCACCATGCATGGCCTGATCATGGTGTTCGGGGCCATCATGCCGGCGTTCGTGGGCTTCGCGAACTGGCAGATCCCGATGATGATCGGTGCGAGCGACATGGCGTTCGCGCGGATGAACAACTTCAGCTTCTGGCTGCTGATCCCGGCGGCCCTGATGCTGGTCATCTCGTACCTGGTTCCGGGCGGCGCCACGGCCGCGGGCTGGACAATCTACGCGCCGCTGTCGGTGCAGATGGGCCCCGGCATGGACCTGGCGATCTTCGCCCTGCACATCATGGGCGCGAGCTCCATCATGGGCTCCATCAACATCATCACCACCATCCTCAACATGCGGGCGCCGGGGATGACGCTGATGAAGATGCCGATGTTCTGCTGGACCTGGCTGATCACCGCCTACCTGCTGATCGCGGTGATGCCGGTGCTGGCCGGCGCGATCACCATGGTGCTGACCGACCGGCACTTCGGCACCAGCTTCTTCAACGCGGCCGGCGGCGGCGACCCGGTGATGTACCAGCACATCTTCTGGTTCTTCGGGCATCCCGAGGTGTACATCATGATCCTGCCGGCGTTCGGGATCATCTCGGAGATCATCCCCACGTTCTCCCGCAAGCGCCTGTTCGGCTACAGCTCGATGGTGTATGCCACCTCGGCGATCGCGCTGCTCTCCTTCATCGTGTGGGCCCACCACATGTTCACCACCGGGATGCCGGTGGTGGGCCAGCTCTTCTTCATGTACGCGACCATGCTGATCGCGGTACCGACGGGAGTGAAGATCTTCAACTGGATCGCCACCATGTGGCGCGGCTCGATCAGCTTCGAGACGCCGATGCTGTTCGCCCTCGGGTTCATCTTCGTGTTCACCATCGGCGGGATCACCGGCGTCATCCTGGCGGTGGCGCCGCTCGACATCGTGCTGCACGACACCTATTACGTGGTGGCGCATTTCCACTACGTGCTGGTGGCGGGGTCGCTCTTCGCGCTCTTCGCGGGTGCCTACTACTGGCTTCCGAAGTGGACCGGGCACATGTACGACGAGAAGCTGGGCCAGTGGCACTTCTGGGGGTCGATGATCACCTTCAATATCGCGTTCTTCCCGATGCACTTCCTCGGGCTCGCCGGCATGCCGCGGCGCTATGCCGACTATCCGATGCAGTTCGCCGACTTCAACATGATGGCGACTATCGGCGCCTTCGGTTTCGGCCTCTCGCAGCTGATCTTCGTGTGGGCCGTGGTCAAGTGCATCAAGGGCGGCACCAAGGTCGCCGAGAACCCGTGGCAGGCGGCCCATGGCCTGGAGTGGACGCTGCCGTCGCCGGCGCCGTTCCACACCTTCGAGACCCCGCCGGTCCTGAAGTAGGCGCACGGGTCCAGAGGTGAAGAACGGCCAATGGAAAGGATGGGCAGCGTATCGCGCCCGGCACAGTCGGGCCGCAGCAACCTGCGGACGGCGCTGGTGCTGGCCTCGATCGCGCTCGTCTTCTTCATCGGTGTGATCGTCAACCGGATGTTGTCCAACTAGGCAGGAGGCTCGCCCTTCACCCCATGTCCGTGCAGCAGACTCCCCCTCCCCAGCAGAACCGCGTCGCGAAGCTGCGCAACCTCCCGATGCTCGCCAAGCTCGGGCTGTTCGCGGTGATGATGTTCGGTTTCGGGTGGGCGATGATTCCGCTCTACAACGTGATCTGCGAGGTCACCGGCATCAACCTGCTGACCCGGCCGGATGCCGGCGCGAAGGACTTCGCCAAGAGCACGCAGGTGGACGAGACCCGGACGGTCTCGGTCGAGTTCGACACCAATGCGCACGGACCCTGGCGCTTCAAGCCGGCCACCCGGTCGGTGGACGTTCATCCGGGGCAGCTGATCACGGTGGAGTACGAGCTGGTCAACACCTACGACCACGCCATGGCCGGGCAGGCGATTCCCAGCTATGCGCCGCAGGTGGCGGGCCGCTACTTCCGCAAGCTGGAGTGCTTCTGCTTCCAGCAGCAGTTGCTGGAAGCGCGGGAAAGCCGCCGCTTCCCGGTCGTCTTCGTGGTGGACCCGGAGCTGCCGAAGGACGTGAGCACCATCACGCTCTCCTACACCTTCTTCGAGGTGGGCGGCAAGGTCGGAAAGGCCCCCGGCTCCGCCGCCGGCGGCGGGCGGGCATGATCGCGGAGCATCGTCCCGGCGGGCATGATGCGACCGGCAAGGGGGCGCGGCCGCATGTGCGGCGCGGCTCGCTGCTGCAGACGTTGAAGGCCGTCGGCTGGGGGCTGCTCGGCATCCGCGGCCGCGGCGGCCACGAGAACGACATCGCGAAGCTCAACCCGCTGCATCTGGTGCTGGTGGCGATTGCCGGCGTTGCCGCCTTCATCGGCATCCTGCTGCTGATCGTGAACTGGGCGGTGGGTGGCGGCGGCTAGGCGCGGACCGACAGAAGACAGAGCAAGGTTAATCCAGGAGATCCCCATGAGCGCAAGCTCGCACACCAACACGCCTTACTACTTCGTACCCCATCCGTCCCGGTGGCCGGCTTTCGGCGCGCTGGCGCTCCTGTTGTTCGGGTTGGGCATGGCGGGCTGGGTGAACGGCGCTTCCTGGGGGCCATGGGTCTTCGCGGGCTTTGCCGTCGTGCTTATCTACACCCTCTTCAACTGGTTCCGGGACGCGGCACGGGAGTCCGAGGGCGGCCTGTACAGCACACGGGTCGACAGCGCCTTCCGCTGGAGCATGAGCTGGTTCATCTTCTCGGAGGTGATGTTCTTCGCCGCCTTCTTCGGGGCGCTCTACTACGCCCGCGCGATCTCCATGCCGTGGCTGGGCGACCTGGACCACAAGCAGTTCCTCTGGCCCGATTTCGGCGCCTCCTGGCCCAATACCGGACCGGCCGGCACCATCGAACCGTTCCAGACGATCGGCCCTTGGCCCATTCCGACCATCAACACGGCGCTGCTGCTCACCTCGGGCGTGACGCTCACCATCGCGCACCACGCGCTGAAGGCGTCGCACCGGGGCACGACGATCTTCTGGATGTTCGTCACGATCCTGCTCGGCGCGATCTTCATGGCGTTGCAGGCCTACGAGTACATGCATGCGTACCGGGACCTGAACCTCACGCTCCGGTCGGGGATCTTCGGCTCGACGTTCTTCATGCTGACCGGCTTCCATGGATTCCACGTGACGGTCGGGGCGATCATGCTGACCGTGGTGATGATCCGGATGATGCGGGGCCACTTCACCGCGGAGAACCACTTCGCTTTCGAGGGTGCTGCCTGGTACTGGCACTTCGTCGACGTGGTCTGGCTGCTGCTCTACGTCGTCGTCTACTGGCTGTGACGGGACCTGCGGCGCGGAGCGCCCGTGGCCGGTCCGCCGCCGGGGCGTCCCGGTAGCGATTGCAGGCGCGCCGCAGGCCTCGCGCCTGCCTGAAGGCGACGCGTGGAAGGCCGCCGCACCGGCGGCCTTCTGCATTCTGGCGCGGGCTTGGCCGGCAGCTAGGGTCCGACCGGCAGGCCGGTGCTCTTGATCCAGCCCATCCAGTACGAGAACAGGATGAAGAGGAACAGGGCCACCGACAGGCCGACCCGCGCGGTCAGCGCCCAGGCGGTGTTGCGCGAGCGCCCACGATCGCGAAGGATGAAGAAGCCGGCTCCCGCGAGGCTCGCGAAGATCATGATGAAAACGATGATGATGAGCGGTTTCACGGTGACGGCCCGGACGGGGCGGACGGGGCGGACGGCGCCGTGGCGAGCAAGGCGCGTCGGTTGCCGCTGCGGCAGATGACCTCATTCTACGGCCGCGGCTCGATCCTCATGGCGAGCGTCGTCGCCTTGCTCGTGGCGGCGCTGGGTGCCTCGCTCGGCTTCTGGCAGTTGCGGCGGGCGGACGAGAAGGCGGCGATGCAGGCGGAAATGGACCGTGCCGCGGCGGCCGCGCCGCTGGATGTCGCTTCGGCCCTGGCCGCGGCCGGCGCAGGCAGCGGCGACGACCGCGGCGCGGGCAACCGCGACAGCGGCGAGGATGCGGTCGCGGCACTGGATGGTCGTCGGGTGATCGCGCGGGGCACGCTGGAGTCCGAGTACACCATCTTCCTTGACAACCGGACCCGTGAAGGCGTGGCCGGCTTCCATGTGCTCTCGCCGCTGCGGCTTGCGGACTCCGACCGGGCGGTGCTGGTGCTGCGCGGCTGGGCACCGCGCCATCCGGCCGACCGGACCCGACTGCCGCCGGTGCCGACACCGGCGGAGCCGGTGGTGGTGGAAGGCACGGCCCAGGCGCGGCTCGCCCAGCCGCTGCAGCTCGGCGAGGACCCGGCGCCGAGGCCCGGCGAGCGGCTGTGGCAGCATTTCGACTATGAGAAGTTCACGCGCTGGAGCGGACTGGCCCTCGTGCCGGTCATCATCCGGCAAACGGCGGAACCGGCCTACCAAGACGGGCTCGCCAGGGACTGGAACCAGCCCGGGGTGTCGGTTGACCGGCACCACGGCTATGCGTTCCAGTGGTTCGCGCTGACCGCCATGACCCTCGTCTTCTGGGGCGTGCTGCTGCGTCGGCACTTCAAGGGTAGCGATGTCCACGTCAACGACGCCTGAACCAGGCCAGGGCAGTCAGGCCACCGCCGCGCGACCGCCGCGCCGCGGGGCCTGGAAGCTCTACCTGCTCCTTGCCATCTGCATCGCGCCGGTGGTGGCCTCCTACCTGCTGTACTACGTGTTTCCGCCGAGCGGCCGTACCAACTACGGCGACCTGATCGAGCCGCAGCGGCCGGTGCCGCCGATCGCGACCCGACTGGTTCACCGGGCGGAGGATCAGGGGGTGCAGGCGAGCAGCGACGGCGGGCAGGGCAGCGACGGCGGGCAGGTCAGCACCGGGGAGAGCGGCAACGGCCGGGTGCCCGAAGGCCTGGCCGCATTTCGCGGCCGATGGCTGCTGGTCGCGATCGACTCCGGTGCCTGCAGCCTGGAATGCGCCAGGAAGCTCTTCTTCATGCGCCAGACCCACGCTTCGCTCGGCAAGGAGCGCGACCGGGTGGCGCGGGTGCTGCTCGTCACCGACTCGGAACCTCTGCCCGCCAAGGTGCTCGCGGCGTATCCCGACCTGACCGTGCTGCAGGCGGCGCCGGATGATCTTGCCAGGCTTTTCCCGGTGACCGACCAGACCGGCCTCGCGGACCATGTCTTCGTGATCGATCCATTGCAGAACCTGATGATGCGGTTCCCGCGGGATCCGGATCCGGCCCGTACCCGCAAGGACCTGCAGCGGTTGCTGAGGGCTTCCCGTGTCGGCTGATACCGCCCCCACCGTCGACCGGGCCGCGGTCGCGTTCCGCCAATCCGGCCGGGTCATGCGCTCGCGGCGGTTCGCGTGGCTGCTCGGGCTCGCGGTCTTCATCACCTTCGACCTGATCATGTTCGGCGCCTTCGTGCGCGTCGCCGATGCGGGGCTGGGTTGTCCGGACTGGCCGGGCTGCTACGGCAAGGTCACGCCGTTCGGTGCCATGGACAACATCCGGGCCGAGGCGCTCGCCCGGCCGGATGGACCGGTCACGGTCTTCAAGGCCTGGGTGGAGATGCTCCATCGCTACATCGCGAGCGGCCTCGGGCTGCTGATCATCGTGCTGGCGGTCATGGCCTGGCGCATGCGCCGCGACGAGCCGGTGCCGGCGGCCGACGGCGGCCGCCTGGCCGGGCGACCCTCGTTCGTGCTGGCGGTCGTGACGCTGGCCTGGGTGATCCTGCAGGGCCTCTTCGGCATGTGGACGGTGACGCTGCGGCTGCAGCCGGCGGTGGTCACCGCCCACCTCCTCGGCGGCATGGCGCTTTTCGCGCTGCTGCTCATGCAACGCAACCGGGTGGTGGCGCAGCCGGCGGTTGCGCCCGATGCAGCCCGGGTGCACGGCTGGGCCATGCTCGCGCTGTTGCTCGTGTTCCTGCAGATCGCGCTGGGCGGCTGGGTCAGCAGTAATTACGCCACGCTCGCCTGTCGCGACTTCCCCACCTGCCAGGGTTCCTGGTGGCCGCCGATGGACCTGGCGGCCGGCTTCCAGCTCTGGCGACCGCTGGGGATGACGGCCGATGGTGCAGGATTACCGTTTCCCGCGCTCACCGCAATTCATTATGCACACCGCCTGATGGCTTACCTGGTGCTGCTGGTGGTGGGTGTCCTGGCATGGCGCATCCGCCGCGTGCAGGGTCTGGAGCGGATCGGCCGATGGCTGCTGGTCGTCCTCGCCGCGCAGGTGGTCACCGGCCTCACCAACATCTTCCTCGACTGGCCCGCGGCCGCGGCCGTGCTCCACACCGGCGGCGCGACGGCGCTGGTGGGCCTCCTCCTCATGCTAAACTTCAGGAGTGGCGCGGCCGGCCGAGCGGCCCCGGCGCGTACCATGCATTCCCCCGTCAAGCCTGCGCTCTGACCTGCGGTCGGCAGGATCGCTTGCGCAGCGTCGGTTCGCCGCTCGCCCGTCCGTACGGTCGGACTGCCCAGGCACCAAGCAACCAGGCCCAGCAAGTGCACGTCACGCAGCTTTCCAGCCAGCCGTTCTCCCGGACGGTGCGGCAGTATGTCCAGCTGACCAAGCCGCGGGTGGTGATGCTGTCGGTGTTCTGCGCGGTGATCGGCATGTTCCTTGCCACCGACGGCATGGTGCCGCTTCCGGTGCTGCTGGCCGGGACGGGCGGTATCACGCTGCTTGCCGCCTCGGGCTTCGTGCTGAACTGTCTGATCGAGCGCCATACCGACGCCCAGATGCGGCGCACCGCCCATCGCAGCGTGGCTCGCGGCCAGGTCGGGGTGGGGCAGGCCCTTGCGTTTGCAACCGTGCTCGGCTGCGCGGGCTCCAGCCTGCTCTACTTCTACGTGAATGCGCTCACGATGTGGCTCACCATCGCCACCTTCGTGGCGTATGCGCTCGTCTATACCGTGCTGCTCAAGCCGCGCACACCGCAGAACATCGTGATCGGCGGCGCCTCCGGCGCGATGCCGCCGGTGCTGGGCTGGGCCGCGGTCACCGGCGAAGTCTCCGCGCCGGCCCTGGTGATGTTCCTGATCATCTTCGTGTGGACCCCGCCGCATTTCTGGTCGCTTGCCCTCTACCGGGTCGAGGACTACCGCCGCTCGGGCCTGCCGATGCTGCCGGTGACGCATGGCTCGGCCTTCACCCGGCTCAACATGCTGCTCTACACCGTGATGCTGGTGGTGGTGAGCATCCTTCCCTACCTGATCGGCATGAGCGGCCTGCTGTATCTGGTCAGCGCGCTGGCGCTTGGCGCGTTGTTCATCTGGTATGCCTGGCAGTTGTGGCGCCGATACAGCGATGCGCTCGCGCGCAAGACCTTCGGCTATTCGGTCCTCTACCTGGCCCTGCTGTTCGGCGCCCTGTTGATGGACCACTATCTCTGATGCCCAGCAGCCCGGATCCGACGGTTCGCATTCCATCCTCTCAGCGCCGGCGTCTTGCCGCGGCCGGCCTGCTGCTCGGCGGCGCGCTGGTTGCCGGCGGGCTCCTGGGCTGCAGCGAGAAGGCGCCCAGCTTCAAGTCGACCGACATCACCGGTGCCGACTACGGCAAGTCGCTCACGCTCACCAACGCTAGCACCGGCCAGCCGGTGTCGCTTTCGGACTTCCGCGGCAAGGTGGTGATGCTGTTCTTCGGCTTCACCCACTGCCCGGACGTGTGCCCGACGACGCTGCTGAAGGCGGCGGAGGTGCGCAAGCAGCTCGGCGACGACGCCGGGCGGATGCAGGTGCTGTTCGTGACCGTGGATCCGGAACGCGACTCTGCCGAGGTGCTGTCCAAGTACGTGCCTGCGTTCGATCCGAGCTTCATTGCGCTGCGCGGGGACCAGGCCGAAACCAACAAGGCGGCGCGCGAATTCAAGGTCTTCTTCCAGAAGGTGCCGAACCGCGACGGGTCCAGCTACAACGTCGACCACACCGCTGCGTCGTACATCCTGGATCCGGAGGGTCGGCTGCGGCTCTTCGTGCGTCATACGCAGCCGGTCGAGGAGATCGTCGCGGACCTGCGGCAGCTGCTCTAGCGCCGCCGCGCGCCGCATCGCCCGATCCCGCGCGATTGGAATCCGCGCTTTCGAGCGTGGAAGTGATGGGGGAATTCGGGCACACTTCGGGCTGGCCGGCCAGTGTGGGCACACTGCACGTGCCATCCAGGAACGAATTCGGCATCAATGGTGACGACATGGTGAGTCCACGCGACGCGGAGTACCGTCAGTGAGCGGGTTCGTGTGGCTCGTGCTCGGCCTGCTGATCGGATGGCTGATCGAGCTCGCCATCGATTACCGCTACTGGCGTCGCCATGCGCGCCTCGAGGCGGAAAGGATCGCGCAGCGAGAGGCCGCCCTGGCCGCGCGCGGTGCGGACCTCGACGGGCGGGAGACGGCCCTCGCCGCGCGCGACGCGGAGCTCACGGAGCTGCAGTCGACGCTCACCGCGCGGGACGCGGAGCTGATGGCCCAGGCCAAGCGCATCGACGAGCGCAACGAGGAGGTCACCCGCCGGGAACAGGCGATGGACAAGCGCCGTGCCGATCTCGACCGCATGGGCACCACCCTCAACGAGCGCGAGAAGGACATCAATGCGCGGAACGAGGCGCTGAAGCCGCGTGAAGCGGACGTGGCGGCCCGGATGGAGAAGCTCGAGACCGGCGAGGCCGACGTGGCCAGGCGGGTTGCCGCTGTCTCCAATCGCGAGTCCGCGATGCAGAACTGGGAGCAGCGCCTGCTCGGCCGGGAGCAGGAGCTGGGCGACAAGGAATCGGAGCTGGTCCGCAAGGCCGCCAGCGCGGACGTGCTGCGCGCCGAGCTGGAAGCGGCCAAGGGTCTGATGCGGCGGCAATACCAGACGCCGGACGGCGCCGACGACCTGCAGGCGATCGAAGGCATCGGGCCGAAGATCGCCAACCTGCTGCGCAATGCCGACATCCGGACCTTCGAGCGGCTGTCGGAGACATCGCTTGGCGAGCTGACCCGCCTGCTGGAATCCGGCGGTCCCCGCTTCGGCCTGGCCGATCCGCTCACCTGGGCCGAGCAGGCGTCGTTGCTGTTCAACGGCGACTATGTCGGCTTCGAGCAGCTGAAGGAAGAGCTGATCGGGGGTGTGCGCCGGGAAGCCGAGGCGCTGCAGGCGGCGAACGAGCCGGCGCCGGAGGTTCCGGCGGGAGGCGCGTCGAAGTCCGGCACGACCGGGTCCGAGGAGGCCCACGCGGCCACCTCCGATGGACCGCTTTTCGACGCGGCGGCGCGGCCGGACGATGCCGACCCGATCGATGACAGTGATGCCGCGGCCGACGTTCCGGCCGACGCGGCGGTTGACGCCTCGGCTGATGCGGCGACCGACGAGGAGCCCGAGGATGGCGACCGGCGCGAGGCGGAGATCGGGTCCGACGATCCGGCGCGACGTCGCGATACGCGCTGAGCCCGCCGAGCCGATCCGCACCTACCGGAATGGACATCACCTACGGCAAGCCGGTCGAGTCCGTCAGACGATTCACGCTGTTCAAGTGGGTGACCGCGGCGGTGCTCGTCGCGATCCTGCTCGTGGGCTGGCTGACCACGGAACCGGGCGAGGATCGCGTCGCGACGCCGGGCACGGTGATCGAGGCGGCGCCACCCGGGGGTCTCGCCGGCAACAGGCCGGGCGCGGGGCAGGACCAGGCCGCTGAAGGCGCCGGCAACACCGGCGCGGCGGCGGGCGCGGCATCGGCAACGACCACGACCTCGACAGCGGGCACGACACCGGGCACGACACCGGGGGACAAGACGGCACGCAAGCCGGCCAGCTTCGCCATCGAGCGCGCCGCCGACGGCGCCATCACGGTGAGCGGCACGGTCGACAACGAGGTGACACGCGACCAGTGGCTGAACGCAATCCGGATCGGTGCGCAAGGCACGCCGGTGCGCGGCCGGTTCGAGGTGGGCGACGTGGCAGCCGCGCCCGACTGGGCCGGACAGCTGAGCAGCCTGGTCGCCGTGATGCGCGAGAACCGCATCTCGGCCGTCAGGGTGGAGGGTGACCGGGTGGTGCTGCGCGGCACCCTAGGTGGCGCGGCCGACAAGGCCAGCGCCGAGCAGGTCATGCAGGCGCAGTTGCCGCCGGGCTACCGGCTCGAGAGCCGCCTCGCCACCGGCCCGGTCGCGGCCGCCGGCGCAGACAAGGAGCCTGGGGCGCAGAAGGCAGCGGCGCAGAAGACCGCGGAGGCCGCCGCCGAGCCGGAACGTGTTCCGGCGAAGACGCCTTCCAAGTCCGTGAGCTGTCCCAAGCGGGTCCGCTCCCTGGCGCAATCGGTCTACTTCCGCACCGACTCGGCGGCGTTGCCGTCCAAGGACGTGGCGCGGCTCGAGAGGCTTGGGGCCTGCCTCGGCCGGCACAGCGTGCGCATCATCGGCCATGCCGATCCGCGGCACACCGAGGACTACAACGTCGCGCTCTCGCGGCGGCGGGCGCAGGCGGTCGCTCAGGCACTGACCGCAGGCGGCGCACCGGAAGAGCGGCTCACCCTCGTGGCCGCCGGAAAGACTTCGGACAAGACGACGTCGCGCGCCGCCATGCAGCGCGCCCGCCGGGTGGACATCATCCTCCGCTAGGAACAGCCCCCGGGCGCCGCCCTCATCCCAGCCCACCGTTCTGGTGCGGCTGCTCCAGCGATTCGATCAACGGCCCCAGCGAGTCCGACGCCGGCCCGGGTGCCGGCGTCGGCGGCACCGTGCCCTGCCAGCCCTGGCCGCTCGCATCGAGCGCCGCCAGGTCCTTCAGCGAGAGCGGCGCGATGAATCCGGCGGCATCCGGCGCATCCGGCGGCGGCGCCGGTGGCGGCTCGGTCGGCGCCGGGGCCGGCTCGGGGGCGGGCTCCGGAG
>JAEWEW010000356.1 GCA_023389175.1 Pseudomonadota bacterium
TGTTGCGCTGGATCTCGTTGGAGCCGGCATAGATGGATGTCTTGCGGAAGTTCCCGTAGCGCAGGCCGAGCCGGGCGGTGACGGCGTCGCCCCCGTCCCGGGCCACCGTCGTGTCGGCGCCGGGACCGCGCAACGCGGCTGGGCCGCCGGCATCCATCATGAGCTCGGTCAGGCGCTGCTGGATCTCGGTGCCCTTGATCTTCAACATCGAGACCTCCGCACCAGGCGGCCGGCCGCCACGCATCTGGTCGAGGAAGCGCAGGTTGGTGATCTCCAGCGCCATCAGGTCGATCTCCAGCTCGGCGACCCGTGCGGCGAAGCGGACGTCGTCGAGGAGCGGCCGTCCGTTGCGGCGCCGGCCCTCCGCGAAGCGCTTGAGCGCGACCAGCTCACGCTTGGAGGCACCGATCCGCCCGGTGTTCAGCCGCTCGTGGCCGAGCAGGAACTTCGCCACCGTCCAGCCCTTGCCTTCCTCGTGCACCAGGTTCTCCACCGGCACCTTGACGTTGTCGAAGAAGACTTCGTTCACCTCGTGGCCGCCGTCCATCAGGATCAGCGGCCGCACGGTGATTCCCGGCGTCTTCATGTCGACCAGCAGGAAGCTGATGCCTTCCTGCCGGATCGCGGTGTCGAAGTCGGTCCGGACCAGGCAGAAGATCCAGTCCGCGAAATGCCCCATGGTGGTCCAGATCTTCTGGCCGTTGACCACGTAGTGGTCGCCCTGCCGGTCGGCACGGGTCTTGAGCGACGCGAGGTCGGAGCCGGAGCCGGGCTCGGAGTAGCCCTGGCACCAGAAGTCGTCGCCACGGTAGATGCGCGGCAGGAAGCGCTCCTTCTGCGCCTGGGTGCCGAAGCGGATGAGCACCGGCGCACACATGGCCAGGCCGAAGGGCACCAGCGGCGGCGCGCCGGCGAGGCCGCATTCCTCCTCGAAGATGTAGCGCTGCACCGCGTTCCAGCCGGTCCCGCCCCATTCCTCCGGCCAGGCCGGCGCCACCCAGCCCTTGTCCGCGAGAATGCGGTGCCAGGCGAGCAGGTCCTCCCGGTCGAGCTCGTCGTAGCTCACGACCTTCTCGCGCAGGCGAGGCGGTATGTTCGCCTCCAGCCAGTCGCGCACCTCGGTGCGGAACGCTGCCTCTTCGGCGGAATAGTTCAGGTCCATCCTGCGTTCTCCTGCATGCGGTGAATCGGCCCGGCCGCCGGGTGGGCGCCGTGGAGGGCGGGCCGCGGCCGGCGGGCCAGGCGGATAGGTCCGGCGGCGCCACGGGCCTCGAGGGATGCTACACGACCCGGGAAGGCGATCTGACGCCGGCCTCGCGCGGTGCCGCCGGACCCCGCATTGCCCGCACCGTGACGTCGGTCACGCCGCCCGGAACAGACTTGACCTTGATCAAGGCCGAATCACCCCCCGGGGTGCCATCGTCGAGCTTCCTCCGATCGGTGCTCTCCTGCAAGGACTCCGAAATGACCGCATCCCAGAGGGTCGCCGCGCACGTGTCCGATCTCGACCGCGCCGGATCGCGGGTTCCGGCCGAACGCCGGCTCGCCCGCGAGGCCGGCCTGCTTCGCCGCATCTATCGGTCGATGTCGCTGATCCGGCAGTTCGAGGAGCGCTTGAAGTGGCTGACGGACACCGGCGTGCCGGTCGGCGCGGTGCACTACTGCACCGGCCAGGAAGCGGTTGCGGCCGGGGTCTGCGCGCATCTGACAAGCAGCGACTGGATCGCCTCGACGCACCGCGGCCACGGCCATTGCATCGCGAAGGGCGCCGACGTCGCACCGATGATGGCCGAGATCTACGGCAAGGTGACCGGCACGAATCGCGGCAAGGGCGGCTCGATGCACGTGACCGACATCACCAAGGGCATCCTGGGGGTGAATCCGATCGTCGGCGCCGGCGTGGCCCACGCCGTCGGGGCCGCGCTCTCGGCGCGAATCCGTGGCGCCGACGAGGTGGCGGTGGCCTTCTTCGGCGACGGTGCGGCCGGCATCGGCATCGTCCACGAGTGCATGAACATGGCGGCGATCTGGAAGCTGCCGGTCGTGTTCGTCTGCGAGAACAACGGCTATGCGCAGGCGACCTCGATGGAGTATGCGAGCGCGGTCACGCGGATCTCGGATCGCGCGGCCGGCTATTCGATGCCGGGCGAGACGGTCGACGGGCAGGACGTGTTCGCCGTCCACGACGCGGCCGGGCGTGCGGTCGGGCGCGCGCGCGCCGGCGGTGGCCCCTCGCTGCTCGAGTGCCGGACCTACCGCTACTACGGTCATCACCAGAGCGACGATCCCCGGCGGTATCGGCTCGCCGAGGAGGAAGCCGCCGCGCGCAACCGGGACTGCCTGAAGACGTTTCGCGCGCGGATGGCGGAGGAAGGGCCGCTCGCGCTTGCCGAGCTCGACGCGATCGACGCCGACAACGGCGCGCTGCTCGACGCCGCGGTCGAGTTCGCCAAGGCAAGTCCGGTCCCTGAGCCGGCGGACCTGCTGGCCGACGTCTATCCGACGCCGCTGGAGTCGACGCGATGAGCGCCGCCGCACGGCCGCCCGAAGGCGGCGCTCTCCTCCCTCGGGGAGGTGGTCGCGCTTCGCGACCGGAGGGTACACCAATGACCGCCGCCGCACGGCCGCCCGAGGGCGGCGCTCCCTCCCTCGGGGAGGTGGTCGCGCTTCGCGACCGGAGGGTGTACCAGTGAACGCGCATGAGCTCACGTTCGGCCAGGCAATCAACGAGGCGCTGCGCCAGGAGATGCGCCGCGATCCGCTGGTGATGGTGATGGGCGAGGACGTCGCCGGCGCGGCCGGCCGCGCGCACCTCGGCCTCGTCGACGCATGGGGAGGGCCGATGCGCGCCACCCGCGGGCTGATCCAGGAGTTCGGTCCGCAGCGCGTGCTGGACACGCCGATCGCCGAGATGGGATTCGTCGGCGCCGCCGTCGGCGCCGCGATGACCGGCATCCGCCCGGTGGTCGAGGTGATGTTCGTCGACCTGATCGGCGTCTGCTACGACCAGATCATCAACCAGGCGGCGAAGATGCACTACATGATGGGCGGCAAGATCAGGCTGCCCCTCGTGATCCGGACGGCCTTCGGCAGCCGGGGAGACAAGCGCAGCTACGGCGGCGGCGCGGGCGCCCAGCATTCCCAGGTCCTCTACTCGACGCTCGCGCACATCAGCGGACTGAAGGTGGTCGTGCCGAGCAACGCGTACAACGCGAAGGGCCTGACGATATCGGCGATCCGGGACGACGGCCCGGTCGTCGTGCTCGAGCACAAGTTCCTCGGCTCGCTGGGAAAGCGGCCGGTTCCAGAGGGGGACTACGCCGTCCCGATCGGCCGGGCCGAGGTCGTCCGCGACGGAACCGACGTGACGCTCTGCGGCATCGGCCGCACGACCCATCTGTGCCTCGAGGCGGCAGAGACGCTGTCCCGGGAGGAGCGCATCGAGGCCGAGGTGATCGACCTGCTGACCCTGGCGCCGCTCGACGAGGAAACCATCTTCGAGTCGGTGCGGCGCACGAAGCGGCTGGTCATCGTCGACGAGGACAACCCCGTCTGCTCGATGGCGCGCGACATCGCCGCCCGTGCCGCCGACGTGACTTTCGACTACCTGGACGCGCCGATCAAGACCGTGACCGCGCCGGACACGCCGGTGCCGTTCGCGGCGGTGCTCGAGTCGATCTACACGCCGCAGGCCGAGCAGGTCGTGCGCGCGGTGCTTTCCCAGGTCAGGTAATTCGATGGCGCAACCGATCGTCATGCCCAGCTTCGGCATGTACACCGCCGAGGGAACCCTGCAGGGTTGGATCCGGGCCGACGGCGCGCTGGTGCAGGCCGGCGATCCGATCGCCGAGATCGAGACCGAGAAGTCGATCAACGAGATCACGGCACCGGCAACCGGGCGCCTCTGCCAGGTCGCGGATCCGGGCTCGCTGCTGAAGGAACAGGAGGTCTTCGGCTACATCCTCGGCCCGGGCGAATCGGCCTCCGGCGCGCCTGCCGGCACCGGCCGCGCCGGCGCTGCGGCGCGGCTGCAGGCTGGTGCCCTGCCGCCCGGGCGGGCCGCGGCTCAGGCGCCGGCGCCAGGCGGTGCGGAACCTGCCGGCTGGGTGCGCGGCTCGCCGGCGGCGCGCAAGCTCGCGCGCGAGAGCGACATCGACCTGGCCGCGGTGAGCGGCTCCGGTCCCGGCGGCCGGGTGGTTCTCCAGGATGTGCGGAATGCGCTCGAGTGCCGGCATGCTGGGACCCGGAACGCCGCGACGGCGCTCGCGCAGAGCGGTTCGTCGTTGCCGGCCGTGCGCACCCGGAACGGCCTCAGCGCCATCCGCCGCACGATCGGGCAACGGCTGCGCCGGAGCCAGTCGACGGCGGTGGCGTTGACGCTGACGCGCGAAGCGCCGGCGGGCCGTCTGGCAGCTGCACGCACGCGCTTCTCGAGCCGGCTCGGCACCGCGGTGGCCCACGACGCCTACTTCGCCAAGTGCCTCGCGATGGCCCTGCGCGATTTCGGCCAGTTGAACGCGACGATCCGCGACGACGACCTGGTCGTCTTCGATGACATCCACATCGGTATCGCGGTAGACCTGCCCGAGGGCCTTGTCGTGCCGGTGCTGCGGCATGTCGATCGCACGCCGCTGCGTACGCTGACTGCGCGGATCCGGGACCTGGCCACCAGGGCGCGTGCCAGCGCGCTGCGGGCCGAGGAGCTGATCGGCGGCACTTTCTCGCTGACCAATCTCGGCGGGCTCGGCGTCGACGCCTTCACGCCGGTACTGGACCCCATGCAGAGCGGCATCCTCGGCATCGGCAGGATCCAGCCCCGCGTCGTCGCGCGCCCCGACGGTGCGATCGCTGTCGAGCAGACGGCGACGCTCAGCCTCACCTTCGACCACCGGGTCGCAGACGGCGCTCCGGCGGCACGCCTGCTCGATCGGATCGTCCATTGGATGAACGACGAAGCGTTCCTCGCTCAAATGGAAAAGGAAGACGAGCCATGAAGCTGTCGAACCTCGATGACGTGCGTGATCTCGCCCGCCGGATGCGGCGGGACCTGGTGCTCGAGACGCACCGGGTCAACTCGCCGCACATCGGCTCGAATCTGTCGATCGTGGACATCCTCGCGACGCTCTACGCGCGGGTCCTGCGCTACGATCCGGCGAGCCCGGCGTGGCCGGAGCGTGACCGGTTCATCCTGAGCAAGGGCCACGCGTGCCTGTCGCTGTACCTGGTGCTGGTCGAGGCCGGCTTCTTTCCGCGGGAATGGCTCGCGACCTTCTACGAGGACGGCGGCAAGCTCGCCGGGCATGCGACCCACAAGGGCGTCCCGGGCATCGAGGTCTCGACCGGATCGCTCGGCCACGGCATCGGGCTGGGCAGCGGCATGGCGCTCGCCGCTAGGGTTGCCGGCGACAGCCACCGGATCTTCGTGCTGCAGAGCGACGGCGAGTGCGACGAGGGCAGTGTCTGGGAAGGGGCGCTCTTCGCGCCGCATCACCGCCTCGACAACCTCGTGGTGATCATCGACCACAACAAGATCCAGAGCCTCGGCCGTGTCGAGGACGTGACCCGGCTCGAGCCGCTCGCCGACAAGTGGGCGGCCTTCGGCTGGGAGACGCGCGAGATCGACGGACACGACGTCGGCGCGCTCGACGAAGTGCTGTCCGCGGTGCCGCTGGTAGCCGGCAAGCCCACCTGCGTCGTCGCCCATACGGTCAAGGGCAAGGGCGTGAGCTTCATGGAAGACAAGCTGAAGTGGCACTACAGCGCGCCCAAGGGCGACGAGCTGACCCAGGCGCTCGTCGAGATCGGCAACTGAGCAACCGACCACGGGATCAAGCCATGCGCAACGCATTTCTCGCGACCTTGTTCGAGCTGGCCAAGGTCGACCGCCGGATCACCTTCATGACCGGCGATCTCGGCTATGGGGTGGTCGAGAGTTTCATGGAGGAACTGCCCGAGCAGTTCGTGAACGCGGGGGTCGCCGAGGCGAACATGACCAGTGTCGCGGCGGGCATGGCGCTGTCCGGACGAATCGTCTTCACCTACTCGATCGCCAATTTCCCGACCCTGCGTTGCCTGGAGCAGGTCCGCAACGACGTCTGCTATCACGACGCGAACGTGAAGGTGGTGTCGATCGGCGGCGGCTTCGCCTATGGCGCGATGGGCGCGACCCATCATGCGGTGGAGGATCTCTCGGTGATGCGCGCACTGCCGAACATGACGGTGGTCGCGCCGGGAGACCCGGTCGAGGCACGCGCGGCCACGCGGGCGCTGGTGGCGACGCCCGGTCCCGGCTATCTGCGGCTCGGGAAGGCGGGTGAGCCGCAGATCCATTCCGGTGCTGTCGATTTCGCGATCGGCCGGTCGATCCGCCTGCGCGACGGCGGCGACGTGACGCTGATCTCGACCGGCGGCATGCTGCGGAACACGGCCGAGGCGGCCGAGCGGCTCGCGCGCGACGGAATCCAGGCCCGCGTCATGAGCATGCACACGGTCAAGCCGATCGATGACGAGGCGATCCTCGCCGCCGTCCGCGAGACCGCGGCCCTGGTCACCATCGAGGAGCACAGCGTGACCGGCGGCCTCGGCAGCGCGGTCAGCGAGGTTCTGGCCGAGCGGGTCGATCGCGTCGTCCCGTTCCGGCGCCTGGGGCTGCCGTCGGTGTTCACCACCGACTGGGGCAGCCAGGCCTACATGCTCCAGCGCAACGGCCTCGATCCCGCCGGGATCGCCGCTTCGGTGGAAGGCTTGCTGCGTGTCCGCTCGACGGCGGTCAATGCAGCGTGAAGCGGTAGGCGAAGCCGACGAGCAGGGCCGGCATCAGGGTCCGCTTCACGATCGGGCTGTCCGCGGCCGGCCCGACGAGCTTGACCAGGCTGAGCCGCGCGAGCCACACCCAGTGCGAGGTGGGTTCGCCGATGAGCGCGACCGAGGCGCCCAATTCCCGGAGGCCGGCCTGCGGACGGTAGAGCGGCAGCCCGCTCGCCGCCTGCTCGGCCGGCCCGATCCCGTAGCTGTTGTCGAGCGACTTGCGGTCGGCGAAGGTCATGCCGATGTCGGTCGAGAGCAGCAGCCGTGGCCTCAGCTGGTGGCCCCAGTGAAGCCCGATCGGCAGCTCCAGTCCGCCCTGGCGTCCGAGCAGGTCGCCGACCAGCAGCGCGGTGATCTGCAGGTCCGGGTTGATGTAGTAGCGCATGCGCAGTCGTCCGACGATGGTGCCGCGGATTGACTTGAGCCCCTTGGCGGCGTCCTCCTCGCTGACGTCGCGCCCCCGGTTGATGGAGGCGCCGAGCCCGAAAGCGAACTCGTTGCGTCGGTAGAGCGGGCCGCTCAACCCGGTCTCCGCGGCACGGCTGGAGCTCGCCTGCGAGCTTGCGCGTGCGACGCTGGAGGTGCTGATCGAATAGCCGCGCCAGACGATGCGCGCGGCAGGGGCGAGCGCATAGCCCATTTCGTCCGAGCCGGAGTAGCTCGGGGAGTACGAGCCGGCCATGCCGATGGTGAACCGGACCTCGTCGAGCTCCGGCTCGTCGTCGATCGGCGGCAGCGTGGTCGCCCGCTCGCCCGGCGTGCCGGCCTGCTGCGCGGCCGCCGGTGCGATCGAAAGCAGCGCCAGCACCGCTGCCAGCGCAACGGCCAGCGCAAGGGCCGGGCCGCGGCAATGACGCCGCACTGGCGGGGCCGCCAGGCGGGCCGGGGCTGCCAGCCATCCGGCGCGGTTGACGTTAAGCGGGGCGGGGCGCGTAATCGGCCGCGTCCCGGAGCCGGGCGGCAAGTCGCCGCGGAGGTACTGCCTTATATGTCGCATTGTGACGATAGCGGGGGCGCGGGCATCCAATTCGTGGAAAATAGGGGCGATTTCAGTCGCTCCTTCAAGCGGTGGGCCCTCGGGACACCGTCGTCGTCTGCGCCGAACCAACCCGGGAAGCTGGTTGAACAAAGCATAGTAGCGTCTTGAATACAGATTCTCTGCTGCGGTCGGGATCGGCCAGCCTGCGGGTGTTGCTTATCGAGGACGATCCGGCGTGGCAGCACCTCGTGTCGGTCGGCCTCGGCGAGCGGGGCATCGACGTGCAGGTATCGGACTCGCTGTCCAAGGCCCTCGCCGTCATTTCGCGGACCACCGCGGATGCCATCCTGGTGGATGATGCCCTGCCGGACGCCGATGGCTTCCAGGCGGTCGCCCGGCTGCGCGAGCAGCTCGAGTCGCGCCGGGTGCCGATCGTCATGCTCTCCAGCCGCGACGACGATGCGCTGATCGATCGCGCCTTCCAGAGCGGGGTGAGCGACTTCTTTCCGAAGTCGCACCAGTGGACACTGCTCTCCGAGCGGCTGCTGCACCTGGTGCGGGAGGCCAAGGCGCAGGCGGCGCTCGACGACAGCCGCCAGCAGCTGGACCGGGTGAAGGACATGGCCTCGCTCGCGCAGGAGAGCGCGCGCACCATGCGCGAGCAGACGCACCGCGACCAGCTCACCGGCCTTGCCAGCCGTACCGGCTTCCTGCAGGCGGGCGAGGAGATCCTGCGCCAGCCGCGGCCTCCGGGCCATTGCGCCGCCGTGCTGCTGGTCAACGTCGACCGTTTCAAGCGCCTCAACGATTCGCTCGGCCAGAAGGTGGGCGACCGGGTCCTGGTGGAGGTGGCGCAGCGCCTGCAGCATGCGTTCCGCAACCTCGCGGTGCCGATCGACGAGAACGGCCAGCCCGAGGGCCGCCGGCCCGGGCTGGTGATCGGGCGCCTCTCCGGCGACGAGTTCGCGCTGATCTTCCCGAACCTGCCGTCGCAGGCGGCCGCCGAGAAGACCGCCGACATCGCGTTCGCCCACCTGCGGCGCCCGGTTTCGTTCGAGGGCCTGGACATGCTGTTGCGCTGCTCGATCGGCATGGCGGTCTATCCCCGGCACGGCCGCAACATCGAGATGCTGCTTGCCAAGGCGGACGTGGCGCTCGGCATCGGCAAGCGCCAGGGCGGCAACACCGCGGTCATGTTCAGCCCGGAGTTCGGCGAGCACCAGCGCGGCAACTTCGATCTCGAGTCCGCGCTGCACACCGCGGTGGACCGCAGCGAGCTGGTGCTGCACTACCAGCCGATCGTCGATGCCCGCAACGGCCGCGTGACCGGCGCCGAGGCGCTGATGCGCTGGATGCGCGGCGGGCAGCTGATCACGCCGGCCTCCTTCATCCCGCTGGCCGAGGAGAACGGCCTGGTCTTCCGCATGGGCGAGTGGGCCATCTCCGAGGCGCTGCAGCAGGTGCGCCGCTGGCAGCTGCGCGGGCTGGGCCTCACCAGCGTGTCGGTCAACATCAACGTGCGCCACCTGGTGCAGCCGTCGCTCACCCGGGCGGTCACCCAGGCGCTGGAGGCGACGCAGCTGCCGCCCAGCACCCTCACGCTGGAGCTGACCGAGTCCGACGTCATGCAGGACATCGAGAAGGCGCTCTCGGCGCTGCGGGTGCTCAAGGACCTGGGCGTGCGGCTTGCGCTCGACGACTTCGGCACCGGCTACTCTTCGCTCGCCTATCTCACGCAGTTGCCGCTGGACCTGCTCAAGATCGACCGGTCGTTCATCCAGGAGATGCAGATCAATCCCCAGCAGCTGATGGTCGTGCGCGGCATCGTCGCGCTGGGATCGGCGCTCGGGCTCACCATCACGGCCGAGGGCGTCGAGAACCGCGAGGAGCTGATCGCGCTGCAGAAGATGGGCTGCCAGCTGGTGCAGGGCTACTTCTTCACGCGGCCGCTCACCGCCACGGACTTCGACACCTGGTGGCGACAGACGCGGGCCAACCCCGGGCTGCTGGTCGCCACCGGAACCGGGAGCCAGGATGCCATCGTCGTCTGACCTCAAGCGCGCGGCCGCCGAAGCGGCGCTGCGGTTCCTCACGCCCGGCCGGGTGGTCGGCGTCGGGAGCGGCTCCACCGTCGCCTTCTTCATCGAGGCGCTGGGCCGTCGCGCCCATGACTTCCGGCAGGCCGTGTCTTCGTCGGAGCGCAGCACGCGGCTGCTGCGCGACGCCGGCATCGCGGTGCTGGACCTGAACGAGGCCGGGCCGATCGACGTCTACGTCGACGGCGCCGACGAGGTGGATCCGTCGCTCGCGCTGGTCAAGGGCGGCGGCGGCGCGCTCACCCGGGAGAAGATCATCGCCCAGGCAAGCGCCACCTTCGTCTGCGTGGTGGATGCCTCCAAGGAGGTGCCGGTGCTCGGGCGCTTCCCGCTGCCGGTGGAGGTGATCCCGATGGCGCGCACCCTGGTGACCCGCGAGCTCGAGGCGCTCGGCGCCCGGGTCGTGCCGCGCGACGGCTTCGTCACCGACAACGGCAACCTGGTGCTGGATGCGGCCGGCCTGGTGATCGACGACCCGGATGCGCTCGAGGCCCGCATCAACCAGTGGCCGGGCGTGGTGACGGTCGGCATCTTCGCGCGCCGCCGGGCCGACGTGCTGCTGGTTGCGGGCAAGGACGGGGTGGTGGAGAAGCGCAAGGCCCGCTGACGCAAACCGCCGCGCAGCGGCCCGACAGCCGCCTATGCCGCGGGATCCGGCGGCACGTAGCCGGCGGGCCGGTCCGCGCCCTCGCCGAAGAAGTAGCTCTCCATCTGCTGCGCCAGGTACTTGCGGGCCCGGGCGTCGGCGAGGTTCAGCCGGTTCTCGTTCACCAGCATGGTCTGGTGGCGCAACCAGCCCTGCCAGGCCTCCTTGGACACGTTCTCCCAGAGCTTCTTGCCGAGCTCGCCGGGGTAGGGCGGAAAGTCCAGGCCCTCGGCCTCCCTTCCCAGCTTGACGCAGTGGACCATGCGCGACATCGGGCACTCCGCGGAATCGATCCGACCATTCTAGCCCGTGCGCCAGCGGCCCCGGACGAAGGCCGCTTCAGGCGGCGTCCCTAACCCAGCCGTTGCCTCGCCAGCGCCACGCCCTGTCCGAGCGCGTGGAGCTTGCGCAGGGCGACGTCGCGGTCCATCGGCGCGAGTCCGCAGTTGGTGCAGGGCAGGAGGTGGCGCAGCGGCACGTAGTCGAGGGCCTGCTCGATGGTGTCGGCAACCTGCTCGGGCGTCTCCACCACGTCGGTGGCGACATCGATCACGCCGACCATCACGTCCTTGCCGTCGAGCAGCCGCATGAGGTCAGGCGGCACCCGCGAATGGAAGCACTCGAGGCTCACCTGGTCGATGGTGCTGGCGGCGAGCGCGGGGAAGACGGTTTCGTACTGGCGCCATTCCCCGCCGAGCGACGCCTTCCAGTCGGTGTTGGCCTTGATGCCGTAGCCGTAGCAGATGTGCACCGCGGTCGTGCAGCGCAGGCCGCGCGCGGCGCGCTCGAGGGCGCGCACGCCCCACTGCGCCGCGTCCTCGAGGTACACGTTGAAGGCCGGCTCGTCGAACTGGATGACGTCGATGCCGTCGGCCTCCAGCGCGAGCGCCTCCTGGTTCAGCAGCTCCGCGAAGGCCATTGCCATCGCCTCCCGATCGCCGTAGTAGCGATCGGCCACGGTGTCGACGATGGTCATCGGTCCGGGCAGGGTGAACTTGGTGACGCGGCGGGTGTGCGCCCGGAGCAGCTGCGCCTCGGTTGCGTGGACCCGGCCTTCGAGCCGCAGGGCCGACACCACCTGGGGGACCATCGCCTCGTAGCGGTTGTTGCGGATGCCCATGCGCACCTTGTTGCCGAAGTCGATGCCTTCGACCCGCTCCAAGAACCCATGCACGAAATGCTGGCGGGACTGCTCGCCTTCGCCGACGATGTCCAGCCCGGCATCCTCCTGGTGCTTGATCCAGAGCAGGCTGGCATCGGCCTTGGCCTGCTCCAGCTCCGCACCCGCGGCCTTCCACTGCGGCCACAGCCGGTGCGTTTCGGCGAGCCAGGCCGGCTTGGGCAGGCTGCCCGCGATGGACGAGCTGAAGGCGGGACGCGACATGATCGCTCCTAGAGGTTCTTGAGCAGCACCAGGGACTTGCGTTGCCAGTTGTAGAGCTTCTTGCGGGCGACCGGAAGATCATCCACGCTGCCGAGCACGAACCCGCGCTTGAGGAACCAGTGGGCGGTGCGGGTGGTGAGCACGAAGAGGCGGGTGAGGCCGAGCGCGCGGGCCCGCTGCTCGATCCGGCGCAACAGGCGCTCGCCGTCGCCCAGGCCCTGCGACTCCGGACGGACCGCGAGGCAGGCCATCTCGGCGATGTTCTCCTCCGGAAAGGCGTAGAGCCCGGCACAGCCGAAGATCACCCGGTCATGCTCGATGACGGTGAAGTTCGCGATCTCCGCCTCGATCAGCGCGCGGTCGCGCTTCACCAGCGTGCCATCCTCCTCCAGCGGCTGGATGATGGCGAGGATGCCGCCGACGTCGTCGATCGTCGCCTCGCGCAGCGCCTCGAGCGTCTCCTCCACCACCATGGAGCCGACGCCGTCGTGCAGGAAGCACTCGAGCAGCACCGAGCCGTCCATCCTGAACGGCACGATGTGCGAACGGGCGACACCGCCCTCGCAGGCGTGCAGCGCCGCGCGCAGGTATCCGCGCGCCGGGCTCTGCACGCTGCCGTCGGCGAGCATGCGCTTGGCCTGGGCCTCGGAGATCTCGGAGACCACCCGGCCCTCTGCGTCGACGATGCCCGGCACCTCGCTCACGAAGAGCAGCTTGTCGGCATCGAGCGCGATCGCGGTGGCCGCGGCGACGTCCTCCATCATCAGGTTGAAGGCATCGCCGGTGGCCGAGTAGCCGATGTTGGAGAGCAGCACGATCAGCCCGTTGTCGAGCGCATTGCGGATCATCTGGGCGTCGACCTTGCGCACCAGGCCGCTGTAGATGAAGTCCACGCCGTCGACGATGCCGACCGGCCGCGACAGCACGAAGTTGCCGGAGATCACGCGCACCCCGGCATTGGCCATCGGCGTGTTCGGCAGCCCCTGCGAGAACCCGGCTTCCATGTCCAGGCGGATCTCGCCGGCCGCCTCCTTCGCGCATTCCAGCGCGACATGGTCCGTGATCCGCACGTCGTTGTGGTAGCGCGCCTCCTGGCCGCGCAGGCGCAGCTGCTCGTTGATCTGGGGGCGGCAGCCGTTCACGATCACGATCCGGATGCCCATCGCCGACAGCAGGCTGAGGTCCTGGATCAGGGCATTGATGCCGCCGAAGAGGATCATCTCCCCGGGGATGCCGATCACGAAGGTCTTGCCGCGAAAGGCATGGATGTAGGGAGCCACCCGCCGCAGCCAGGCGACGAAGAGGTCGTTGGGCACGAGAGGCGCGGTGGCCGCGGCAGGCTGTCCGGCGGGCAGGGTGCCCTCGGGGTCGGGCGATGCCCGGGGAACCGGGAAGGGCTGGGGGTCGTTCATTTCTCGGCCATTATAATTTTGCGGTGAATTCGCCTGTTGCTGTTGACGCCCCGATTGTCCGTGATCCGGGCCGGGCGCGGGGGGCGGGCGAGACGCCTGCCGAGCTGCGCAAGCTCGTGGAATCGCTGCCGGTCACGGCGCACCGCGACGCGATCGTGGCCGCCATCCGCGCCCATCCGGTGGTGATCGTGAGCGGCGAGACCGGGTCCGGGAAGACCACCCAGCTGCCGAAGCTGTGCCTTGCGGCCGGACGCGGCCGGCCCGATGCGGGCACCGGCCGTGGCGGCGTCATCGGCCACACCCAGCCCCGGCGGCTTGCGGCCACCAGCGTCGCCCAGCGCATCGCGCAGGAGCTCGGCACCCCGCTCGGCACCGACGTCGGCTACCGGATCCGCTTCAGCGAGAAGGTGTCGAAGAGCGCCCGGATCAAGCTCATGACCGACGGCATCCTGCTCGCGGAGACGCAGTCGGATCCGCTGCTCTCCCGCTACGACACGGTGATCGTCGACGAGGCGCATGAACGCAGTCTCAACATCGACTTCCTGCTCGGCTACCTCAAGCGGCTGGTGGACGGCCCGCGCCGGGACGACCTGAAGCTGATCATCACCTCGGCGACGATCGACGCGGCCCGCTTCGCCCGGCATTTCGCGCATGGCGAGACGCCGGCGCCGGTGATCGAGGTGTCCGGCCGGCTCTACCCGGTGGAGGTGCGGTACCGGCCGCTGTCGGGCGGGGAGCCGGCGGGCCCGGGCCGGGAGCGGCCGCGCGGCGCGTCGGCAGCGCCCGACGAGGACGACGAGACCGACCTGCCGTCGGCGATCGAAGCGGCGATCGACGAGCTCTGGTCGCAGGCACCGGGTGACGTGCTGGTGTTCCTGCCGGGCGAGCGCGAGATCCGCGAGAGCGCCGACCACCTGCGCAGGGCGGCGGCCCGGGCCGCGGGCGCCGGCCAGCGTGGCGTTGCGCGGCTGCTCTCCGGGGCCGAGGTGATCCCGCTCTTCGCGCGGCTCTCGGCTGCCGAGCAGCAACGGGTCTTCGCCCCCGGCAACGCCCTGCGGATCGTGCTGGCCACCAACGTTGCCGAGACCTCGCTCACCGTGCCGCGCATCCGCTACGTGGTCGACAGCGGGCTGGCGCGGGTGCGGCGCTACCGGATCCGGGGCAAGGTGGAGCAGCTGCATGTCGAGCCGGTCTCGCAGGCGGCCGCGAACCAGCGCGCCGGGCGTTGCGGCCGCGTGCAGGACGGCGTCTGCATCCGGCTCTTCGACGAGGCGGACTTCCAGCAGCGCCCCCGCTTCACCGAACCGGAGATCCTGCGCTCGTCGCTCGCCTCGGTGATCCTGCGGATGCGCTCGCTCGGGCTCGAGGACATCGTTGCCTTTCCGTTCCTGGATCCCCCCTCGCCCCGGGCGATCGCCGACGGCTACGCGCTGCTGCACGAGCTCGGCGCGATGGACGCGCAGCGGCAGCTCACCCGGATCGGTCGCCAGCTCGCGCGGATACCGGCCGATCCCCGGATCGGGCGGATGCTGCTTGCCGGCCACCAGCTCGGCTGCCTGGAGGAGGTGACCGTCATCGCGGCGGCGCTCGCGGCACAGGATCCGAGGGAGCGTCCGGCCGCCCAGTCGCAGGCGGCCGACCAGGCGCATGCGCGCTTCGCCGATCCGCGAAGCGACTTCCTCGCCTGGCTCGCGCTCTGGCGATACTGGAGCGCGCAGCAGGAAGGCAGGGCGGGCCGCGGCGAGTCCCACCGCGCGCTTGCCGCCCGGCTCGGTCGGGAGTTCCTGTCGGTGCGCCGGCTGCGCGAGTGGGCCGACGTCCACGCGCAGCTCGCGGAGATCACCCGCGAGCTGCGCTGGACCACGGCAGAGGCCCCGGCGGCGGTCGGCGCCGGACCCGAAGCGCCGGGGCGGCCGTCGGGAACCGGGCGCAAGGCCGCTCCGAAGGCTGGTCCGAAGGCTGCTCGCGGGACGGCCGTCACCCGGGCCGATGCGATCCATCGGGCACTGCTCACCGGGCTGCTCGGCAACATCGGCCAGCGCGCGATGGAGGCCAGCCACTACGAAGGCGCGCATCAGCAGAAGTTCTGGATCCATCCCGGCTCGTCGCTCGGGCGCAAGGCATCCCGGGCGCGGACCGGCGACGATGCGACCGGGTCGGCGACCGAGCCCCAGGGCCGCACCGGCCGCTGGGTGATGGCGGCCGAGATGGTGGACACCGGGCGCCTCTACGCGCGCACGGTCGCCTTCGTGCGCAGCGAGTGGATCGAGGCGGCGGGGGCGCACCTGATGTCGCGCTCATGGACGGAGCCGCACTGGGAGAAGCGCGCCGGGCAGGTGATGGCGCGCGAGCGCGGCGTCCTCTACGGGCTCACGGTGTATGCCAACCGGCGGGTGCCGTACGCGCCGATCGATCCGGTGCTTTCGCGCGAGCTGATGATCCGCGAGGGCCTGGTGGCGGGCGAGTGGCCCGAAGACCTGCCCTTCATCCGGCACAACCGCGCGGTGGTCGCGGAAGTCGAGCGGCTGGAGCACAAGATCCGTCGCCCTGACCTCCTGGTGAACGAGGACGCGCTTGCCGGATGGTTCCGCGAGCAGGTGCCGGCAGAGGTATGCACCGCCGATGCGCTCGGTCGCTGGTACCGTCGGGCGGTCGAGGCCGATCCGGAGCTGCTGCGGCTCTCGCGGGAGGCGCTGCTGCGCAAGGATGCGGAAGGCATCGACCACGACCGCTTCCCGCGGCACCTGTTGATGCACGGCGCAGAGTTCGCGCTGGAGTACCACTTCGAGCCCGGCAGTGCCAACGACGGCATCACCATGGTGGTGCCGCTGCATCTGCTCAACCAGGTGGATGCGGCGCGCTGCGAATGGCTGGTGCCCGGGATGCTGGCCGGCAAGGTGGAGCTGCTGCTCAAGTCGCTCCCGCAGCGCCAGCGGCGGCACCTGCTGCCGCTTGCCGCGACCGCGTCCGCCTTCGCCGAGGCCTGCGAAGCCGTCGGGCCGCTGCTCGACGCGATCGCCGGGCACCTGCGCAGCCGGTTCACGCTGGCGGTGCGGCCGACGGACTTCCGGCCGGAGACGCTGCCCGTCCACCACTTCATGAACTTCCGGGTGGTGGACGAGCACGGTCGCTATCTCGCGATGTCGCGCCAGCTTGCCCAGTTGCGCGCCGACCTGGGCGCGCGGGCGCAGTCGAGCTTCCAGGCGGCGTTCGCCAGGGTCGCACCGGCCATCGTGCCGGCGCGGACGGCCGACGGCGCCGCCGAACCGCCGCCGGTGGCGTCCGGCCGCGGCCCGGCCGCTACTGCCGCGGTGAAGCTCGGCCGCCGCTCCACCACCTGGACCTTCGGCGAGCTGCCGGAGCTGCTCGAGGCGAGCACCCCGGCCGGCGAGATGATCGTCGGCTTTCCCGCTCTGGTCGATCACGGCGACGGCGTCGAGCTGGAAGTGTTCGATGAGCCGGCCGTCGCCGCGCTCAGGCACCGGGACGGGGTGCGGCGGCTGGTGCGCATCGCGATCGCAGAGCCGGTCAAGGCGTTCGAGCGCGAGCTGCGACGGAACAACCGGCTCGAGCTCGCGTTCGGCACGCTGCCGGGCGACCAGGGAGCGGAGCCGCTCGCCGCGCAGGTGATCGCCGCGGCGATCGACCGCAGCTTCCTGGCCGACGGCGTGCCGACCGACGAGGCGAGCTTTGCCGCGCGGCTCGCCGAAGGCCGGCCGCGCTTCACGCTGACGGCGCAGGAGATCCTGCGCACGGTGCAGGCGGTGCTGGACGAGCATGCCGCCTTGAGGCGACGGCTTGCCACCGTGCGCGACCATGCCGAGGCGACCGCCGACATCGAGGAGCAGCTGAGGGGACTCTTTCCGCGAGGCTTCGTGCGCCAGGTGCCGCATGCGCAGCTTGCCCACTATCCTCGCTACCTCAAGGCGATCGGCGTGCGGCTCGACAAGCTGCGCGAGCAGCCGGCCCGCGACCGGGAGCGGATGGCCGAAATGGCGCCGCTGCTCGCGCGCTGGCAGCGCTGGCGGCGGGCGCTCAAGGGGGCAGGGGATCCGGATGCCGAGGCCTTCCGCTGGCTGCTCGAGGAGCTGCGGGTTTCGCTCTTCGCGCAGGCGCTGCGCACGCCGATGCCGGTCTCGGCCAAGCGGCTTGCGAAGGTGCTCGACAGCAAGGACGTCTGAGCGGTCCACCGGTTCCGGTGCGGCGCCGCCCCGGCGGCCGCCACGATCACCGCTTCGCCGGCCAGGGCGGGATCCAGCGCCAGAACACCGCGGCTGCGGCGAGCCCCAGCGCGCCGATGGTCACCATGCCCGCCGCCAGCGAAAAGAGCGCCGTGACCGCCGACAGCAGCACCGGCCCGCTGCTCGCGCCGATGTCCGACAGCATTCGCCAGATGCCGAGGAACTGCGTCCGGCCGGCACGCGGCGACGCGTCGGCGCCCAGGGTCATGATGATGCCCGAGCCGATGCCGTTGCCGAGGCCCAGCGCGAGCGTCGCGGCCAGGAAGCTGGCGATCCCCGTGGTGAGGGTCATCGCCATCAGCGCGACGCCCATGAGCAGGGTGGAAGGCACCGCCACCCATGCGCGCCCGTGCCGGTCCATCACCCGGCCGGCCGGATAGAACACCGTCATGTCGACCGCGGCCGCGAGGCCGTAGACCAGCGAGGCGGTGGCCGGCGCGATGCCGAGCTGCTCCGCCCAGAGCGGAATCACCACCTGCCGCGAGGAGCGCAGCGCGCTCACCAGCATCGCGCCGAGTCCGAGCGTGAGGAACACCCGCGAGTGGCTGCGCAGGATCCCGCGCATCGTGGGTTTCGGTCCGGCATCGCCCGCCTGCGCCGAGCGATGCGACAGGTCGGGCACGGCGAGCGCGAGCAGGCCCACGCCGACCATCGCGAGCAGTGCCACCAGGTAGGCGCCGCGCAATCCCATGAGGTGGACCATCGCCGCGCCGGCGAACGGACCGACGAACACGCCGATCCGCATGCTGCCGGCAAGCGTGGAGAGCGCCCGCGCGCGCAGGTTGATCGGCACGGCTTCGATCAGGAAGCTTTGCCGCGCGAGCGCGAACACCGATCCGGCCATGCCCATCATGAACACGCCGGCGGCCAGCATGGCGACGTGGCGGGCGAGGATGCAGAGCAGGAGGGCGAAACCGGCGAACACGGCGGCACCGACCATGGCGCGGCGCTCGCCGAAGCGTGCGGTGACCACGGCCGCCGGCACGTTGCTCACCAGCGAGCCGATGCCGGTGAGTGCGGCAACCAGCCCGGAGACCGCGACGCTGGCATCCAGGTCGCGGGCGCTGAAGGCGATGACCGGCAGGATGGCGCCGTTCGCCATGCCGTAGAGAACGGACGGGCCGAAGGCGGGCAGGGCGATGTCGCGCAGACTGAAGGACGATTCGGCCATCGACATCATGGTACCCGCCGGCCTCGCGTTGACTCGCCGGCGCGAACCGGGCACGCTGGCGGGCATCGGAGGGGCACATGACACGAGAGGCCAGTGAAACCAGGCAGGCCGGCGAGGTGCGCCGCATCGGCGCGCTGATCATCGGCGACGAGATCCTGTCCGGGAAGCGCCGGGACAAGCACCTGGTGAAGCTGATCGAGATCCTTGCCGAGCGTGGCCTCGCGCTCAGCTGGGCACGCTACCTCGGCGACGACCACGAGATGCTGGCGGAGGCGCTCGAGCAGAGCTTCGCGACGCCCGACCTGGTCTTCTGCTTCGGCGGCATCGGCGCGACGCCGGACGACGTCACGCGGCAGGCCGCCGCCCAGGCGCTGGGACGGCCGCTGCTCCTGCACCCGGAAGCGGCCCGGCTGATCGCGGAGCGTTGTGCCGAGACCGCGCGCGAAGGCAAGGGCAGCGCCGACATGACGCTGCCGGAGAACCGCCAGCGCCTCAAGATGGGGGAGTTCCCGGAAGGCGCCACGATCATCCCGAACATGGTCAACCGCATTCCGGGATTCGGCGTGGACGACCACTGGTTCGTACCGGGATTTCCGGTCATGGCCTGGCCGATGGTCGCCTGGGTGCTGGACAACCACTATCCGCACCTGTTCCACCGGGTGGCGTACCTGGACCTGGCGCTGCGAGTCTTCGGCACCGCCGAAGCGGTGGTGACGCCGCTGCTCGAGGCGATCGAGGCGGCATACGCCGGCGTGAAGGTCTACAGCCTGCCGTCGGTGGGAGAGGCAGGCGAGCGGCGCCACATCGAGCTCGGCGTCAAGGGCGCCGGCATCCGGGTGGAGGATGCCTTCATTCGCCTGCGCGAGGGCATCGTCGCGCTGGGAGCGGAATTCGAGGAAGTCGCGGCCCCGGATCCGGACGTAGGAACGGGCGTCAGGCCGACGGCAAGCTGAAGTAGAAGCAGGCGCCCTGGCCCACCTTTCCACGGGCCCACATCTCGCCGCCGTGGCGCCGCACGATGCGCCGCGCGGTGGCGAGCCCGATGCCGGTGCCCGGGAAGTCGTCGCTGCTGTGCAGCCGCTGGAACAGGCCGAAGAGGCGTTCCGAGAAGCGCATGTCGAAGCCTTCGCCGTTGTCCCGCACGAAGAAGGTGCGCTGGCCACCCGATTGGCCGATCGATCCGATCTGGATGGTCGGCAGCGGGCGACGCCGCGAGAACTTGAGCGCGTTGCCGATGAGGTTCTGCAGCAGCAGCCGCAGCATCGCCGGGTCGCCGGTCACCGCGAGCCCCTCCTGGATCGTTACCCGGGCCTTCGATTCGCTGTCGGACTGGATCAGCTCGTCCACCACGTCCCGCGCCAGGGCCGAGACGTCCACCGGAATCGCCGCGAATGCCTGCGAAGTGAGCACCGAGAGATCGCGCAACGCGTCGATCATCCGGTTCATGCGGGCCGACGAAACCAGGATGCGCTCCAGATGAGCACGGGCGAGCGCATCGAGCTGCTCCGCGTGGTCCTCCATGAGGATGCGCGCGAACCCGTCGATCGCCCGCAGCGGGGCGCGCAAATCGTGCGACAGCATCGATCCGAATGCGGTGAGGTCCTGCTGCATCTTGCCGAGATGGACCGCCTGCCGCTTCAGGTTCTCCTGCGATTCATGGTATTGCGCTGCCAGCATGCGCAGGCCCTCGACTTCCGCATCGAGCGGATCGAGGTAGACCAGCGCCTGCGCGGCGACGCCCGAGACGGCGGACATGCCGACCGGCTCGACCCGCACGGTGACCGGGCGCATGGTGCCGAAGCGGTCGATCACCTGGCCGCGGAAGCGCGCGGCGACGCCTTGCGCCATTGCCTGGTCCACCGGGTCCGGGACCGCCGCCGGCGGGCCTTCCAGCACCCGCGCGAGCGGCAGGCCGGCGAGCTCGACGGCGCTGCGGCTCACCAGCCGCTCCAGCGAGGGATTGCCGCCGCTCAGGACCAGCTGACCTTCGTGACGCACCACGAAAGCGAGCGGCTCGCGCAGCGAGTTGAGCAGCGTGAGGGCGATCGAGTTCGAGCTCGACGCGCTGTGCTGTCGCGGGAACAGCAGGGCGCCGAGCGCGCGTCGGCCCCGGGCGAGCAGGGCGGCGAGCGGCGGTACTTCAGCGGTCGAAGCGGGGGCAGATGCTGGCAGCGGCGACAAGGACGGGGGTAACGGCTGTTGCTGGATCATCCTGGGCGGACGCGCATTCGGAGACAGGACTGTAGCGGATTCGCCGCGGCGTTGCCTCGATTCGAACCCCGGATGCCCGTGGCGTCGTCGCAAATGCGACGGGCATTCCCCGCTGATTGGCGGATCCGGTCCCGCCGGCACCCGGAAAATCCACCATATGGAAAGCGCGATCCAGGGGAAGCGGTGAGCGATCCGGGCGCGATCGCAGGCGGGGCGGCCGACGTCGCCCGGGCCGCCTTGCGCCACCTGGCCGTGCACCGGATCGCGCCGACGCCGGAGAACTATGCCGCGGCGTGGGAGGCGGTAGGCGGCAGCACCGAGCCGCGCACCTTGCCGATGCCGGTGGCCCGGCCCGCGCCGCGCGCTCCGGTGCCAACGGCGGTTGCTGCCGAGGCCGCCGAGGCAATCCGCAATGCCAACCGCCGCACGCGCCTGATGGATGCGATGACCGAGCTGCTCGAGGCGGTCTGCACCGTCGTGCCGACGCTGGTCGAGGACGAGCAGTGGGTGGTCGGCCAGTTCGAGGCGGTGCGCAAGGCCGTCCGGCCCGCGCAGGGCCTGCCGGACCGTGGCGAGCTCGCCCACGCCCGGCAGCTGCTGCTCGCGACCGCCGCCGAGCACGGCAAGCTGCTCGCGTTGAGACGGGAATCGCTGCGGGGCGTCAAGGGCCTGCTGGGGCAGTGGCTCGCCGAGATGGGCCGCCTCGCGCGGCACAGTCAGGAATACGGCGCGGTGCTCGGCAGCTTCGCCCGGCGCGTGGAGTCGGTCGACACCCTCGAGGAGCTGGCCTCCAGCCTGGCCTCGACCATCGAGGAGACCAGCGCGCTCACCGAGAGCCTGGACTCCGCCCGGTCCGGGCTGGAAGCGTCCTGCAGGAGCGCGGAGGAACTCGAAAGCCGGGTCGAGGACCTGTCGCGGCAGCTGAGCACCACCAGCGCCCAGCTCCTGACCGATCATCTCACCGATCTGCTCAACCGACGCGGCCTCGAGGCCGCGTTCCACGAGAGCTGGAGCCAGTGCGCCGCGCAGCGCAAGCCGCTCGCGCTGGTGCTGCTGGACATCGACGACTTCAAGCGGGTCAACGACACCTACGGTCACCAGGCCGGCGACGACACGTTGCGCGAGTTCGCCGCCATGCTGAAGGGCGGCCTGCGACCGGACGACCGGTCCTCGCGCTACGGCGGCGAGGAGTTCGTGCTGCTGCTGCCGGGAGCCGGCGGCGAGGGCGCGGTGGAGATGGTGCGTCGCCTGCAGCGCAAGCTCGGCGAGAAGGCGCTGCTCGGCGCATCCACGCGGCCGCAGTTCACGTTCTCGGGCGGCGTCACCACCGTGGTCGACGGCAATCTCGCGCAGGCGCTGGAGCTGGCGGACGATGCGCTCTACGAGGCCAAGCGCAGCGGCAAGAATCGCGTGTGTCGCCGCGAGCTGCCCGGACCCGGTTGAGTCCATCGCCGCAGCCGGCAGCACGGCCGCGGCGCCTCGCCGTCACTCGATCAGGTGGTGCCGCAGCGCGTAGGCGGCCAGCTCGGCATTGCTCGCGAGCGAAAGCTTCTCCAGGATCCGCGCGCGGTAGACGCTCACGGTCTTGGGCGACAAGGCCAGCCGTTCCGCGATCGCCGAGAGCCGCTTGCCGCCCGCGATCAGCAGCAGCACCTGCATCTCCCGTTCCGACAGCGTCTCGTGCAACGCCGCGGGCTTGTTGCCGGTGATCGCATCGAGCAGCAGGTGGGCGAGGTCGGGCGTCACGTACTTGCGGCCGGCCGCCACCTGGCGCACCGCCTCCACGATCTGCTCGGGCTCGCAGGCCTTGTTGAGGTAGCCCATCGCGCCTGCGCGCAGGGCGCGCAGGCCGTACTGGTCCACCGCGAACTGGGAGAGCATCACCACGCGCGGCGCCGGATCCATCTCGTTCAGCGTGGCAAGCGCATCCAGTCCGCTGCGACCGGGAAGGTTGATGTCAAGCACCACCACGTCCGGATGCGTCTCGCGCACCAGCGTCCTGAGGCTCCCGTAGTCCGTCGCCTCGCCGACGACCTCGATGCCGTCCTCGGCGGCGAGAAGCTCGCGCAGCCCGCGGCGGATCAGCGTATGGTCGTCGACCAGGATGACCTTGATCACGCCGCGCCTCCGAGCGGCAGGCAGAGCAGCACCACTGTGCCGCTGCCGCGCTCGCCGGCCCGGGCGGCGAGGTTGCCGGTCTCCACCCAGCCGCCGAGTCGCTCGGCCCGCTCGGCCATGCCGCGCAGGCCGAAGGAGGTGGGTTTGCCGCGGTCCGCATCGGAGATGCCGCGGCCGTCGTCGGCGATCTCGAGCGAGAGCTGGCCCGGCGCGATCATGAGGTCGACGTCGACCCGGCTCGCGCCGGCGTGCTTGGCGACGTTGGTGAGGGCTTCCTGCAGCGTGCGGTAGGCGGCGAGCGCGACCGCCGGGTCGAGCTGCGCATGCTCGCGGTTCGCGCGGAAGTGAACCTCGAAGGGCGCCCGCCGGCCATAGTCGTCCGCCAGCCAGCGCAGTGCCGCGACCGCACCCTGGTCCAGCACCGCCGGCCGCAGGCGCTGCTGCAGCCGCAGTGCGCTGTCCATCACCGACGCGAGCGTCTGCTTGGCATCGGCCGCGCGGGCGGCGCTGGCGGCATCGCCGTGGCGCCCGATCCAGTCCATGTCGAGCCGCAGCGCGGTGAGCGCGCCGCCGATGTCGTCGTGGATCTCGCGGGCCATCGCGAGCCGCTCCTCGTCGATCACGGTCTCGTGCTGCGCAAGCAGCGCCCGCAGCTGCGCCTCGGACCGCTCCAGCGCCTCGCGGGCAGCCTCGCGCTCGCGACGCGCCTCGGCGGCCGCCATCGCATTGAGCAGCGACGGCACCAGCCGCGCCAGCCGGCCCTTGACCAGATAGTCGTCGGCACCGCGACGCATCGCCACGACCGCCGCGTCCTCGCCCATCACGCCGGAGACGATGATGAAGGGGCAGTGGGGCTGCGCGGTGCGGACCAGCTCGAGCGCATCGAGGCTCGAGAAACCGGGAAGCTCATGATCGGAGATGACCGCGTCCCAGGGATCCGCCGCGAGGGCGCGGGAGAGATCTTCGGCGCGCTGCACCCGCATCGCTTCCACTGCGAGACCCTCGCGGCGCAGCGTCGCGACCAGCAGCTCGTGGTCGAGCTCCGAGTCCTCCACCATCAGCAGCCGCAGCGGGGCGATGCCCCCGTCGACGCGCTCGTCGAGACCCGGGCGCAGCGTCGGCGCGGCAGCGGAGGCGGTGGTCGGCATCGCCCGGATTGTACGGGGTGCCGGCAGCGGGTCGCTCCGGTTGCAGGCGTGCCGCCCGGCACGCACGCGAGGCTACATCCCGATCGCTTCCAGTGCCGCGCCCACGACGCGGGCGAACGGCTGCGCCATGAGGGGCAGGCCGAGCGCGAGCAGCACCAGGCCGGCGGCGATGGTCACCGGGAAGCCGATCGCGAGGATGTTGAGCTGGGGCGCCACCCGCGAGACGACGCCGAGCGCGAGGTTGGCGAAGAGCAGCAGCGCCATGTAGGGCAGGGCGATCAGCATGCCGAGCTGGAACACGGTGGTCGCCACCGCGCCGATGTCGATCCGGGCCAGGAAGGCGCTGCCGGTCGCCCCGACCGGCGCGGCCTCGATGCTGTGGACGGTGGCCGCGACCAGCAGCGCCGGCCCGTCGGCCGCGACGAAGGCCGCGAGCGACAGCGTGCCGAGGAGGCGCCCGACCGCATTGCTGCTGGTGCCCGAGCCGGGATCGAAGAAGCCGGCGAAGGAAAGGCCCATCTGCAGGCCGATGATCTCCCCGGCAAGCTCCACTGCCGAGAGGATCATCCGGGCCACCAGGCCGATCGCGAGGCCGGTCATGATCTCGGCGGCGAGCAGCAGCCAGATGTCCGGGTCGTCGAAGGAGGCGCGGGTCTGGGAGAGGGGGGCGGCGACGATCGCGATGAGGAATGCCGTCGCGACCCTGATCCGCGCCGGGAACGAGCGGGCCGAGAGGATCGGCGCCGCGGTGAAGATGCCGAGCACCCGGAAGAACGGCAGCAGGAACGTGGCCAGCCAGCCGAGCAGCTGCGACTCGTCGATGGAGAGCAAGCCGCGGTCTCCGCGCTCAGAATCCCGGCTGGCCGTTCACCACGCCGGGAATCGCAAGCAGCACCCGCTGCAAATAGTCCGTGAGGGTGGTCAGCATCCAGGGCCCGGCGATCACCAGGGCGATGCCGGAGAACAGCAGCTTGGGCACGAACGAGAGCGTGTTCTCGTTGATCTGGGTGAGCGCCTGCAGGATGCTGATCACCAGGCCGACCAGCAGGATCACCGCAAGCAGCGGCGCCGCGGTCACCAGCATGACCTCGAGGCCCTGGCGGCCGAGCGTAAGGACCGTCTCGGGAGTCATTGTTGGACCCTCCTCTGGCTGCGGGACGCCGTCCACCCGCGGGAGGCGAGCGACAGCCCTGGACCAGCGGTGGCGTTCATTGGCTGAAGCTCGCCACCAGCGAACCCGCCAGCAGGTTCCAGCCGTCCGCCAGCACGAAGAGCACCAGCTTGAACGGCAATGCCACCAGTACCGGCGAGACCATCATCATTCCGAGCGACATCAGCACGCTCGCGCAGATCAGGTCGATGAGGATGAACGGAATGAAGACCATGAACCCGATCTGGAAGGCGGTCTTGAGCTCGCTGATCACGAAGGCCGGCACCAGCACCCGGACCGGCATGTCGGCAGGCGCGACGGCGGCCTCGCCGTCGACCGGCACCTTGGCGATCCGGGCGAAGAGGTCGAGGTCGCCCGCGCGGGTCTGGCGCAGCATGAACTCGCGCATCGGGCCGGTGCCGCGGGCGAGCGCCTGGTCGAGCTCGATCGCCTGCTCGGCGTAAGGCTTGTAGGCGTCGACATAGACGCGTTCCAGCGTGGGCGCCATCACGAAGGCGGTCAGGAAGAGCGACATGCCGACGATCACCTGGTTCGGCGGCGCTGCCTGCAGCCCGAGCGCCTGTCGCACCAGGGAGAGCACGATGATGATCCGGGTGAAGCTGGTCATCAGCAGCAGGACCGCGGGCAGGAACGACAGCGCGGTGAAGATCAGCAGCGTCTGGATCGGCACCGACCAGGTGGTGCCGCCGCCGGCGGCCTGGGTCGACTGCAGCGAGAGCAGGCCCTGCGCGGCCGCGTCGAGCGGCAGCAGCGCGGCCAGTGCGACGATGGCCGCGACGGCCGCGGCGAGGACAGGGCGCCTCATCGGGACCTGAGCCGCGCCAGCACGTCGGCGAACTGCGGACGGGTCGCGGCCGGCAGCTTCGGTGCCGTGGCCAGCTCGGCCAGGGTGTTGATCGAGCCGGCCGTGATGCCGACCAGGAGCCATTTCTCGTCCACCTTGACCACCGCGATGCGCTCGCGCGGGCCCACGGCGATGGAGGCGGCCAGCGTGAGCGGTCCGCTGCTCGCGGCGGGCAGTTGCGAGATGCGCTTCACCAGCCAGAGCAGCAGCGGGATCGCGGCGATGACCAGCAGCAGCACCGCGAAGGAACCGAGCGCCGACGTCATGGCTTCAGGAACGGTTCAGGCGCCGCATGCGTTCGGCGGGCGTGACCACGTCGGTCAGGCGGATGCCGAACCGGTCGTTGACCACCACCACCTCGCCCTGGGCGATGAGGTAGCCGTTCACCAGCACGTCCATCGGCGATCCGGCCATCGCGTCGAGCTCCACCACCGAGCCCTGGGCGAGCTGCAGGATGTTCTTGATGGAGGTGCGGGTCCGGCCGATCTCCACCGAGAGCTGCACCGGGATGTCCATGATCCGCTCGATGTCCGGGGGGGCGGCCGCCGGCGTGTGCTGCAGCTGCTCGAGGACGTGCGGCACGGCGCTCGCGGCATCCGGATGGACCGGTGCCGATCCGATCGCGTTCGGATCCGGCTTGCCGGGCGCTTTGGCGTCGGCGCTTCTCAAGGGAGTGTCGTTGGTCATGCTCTCAGCCCTGCAGCTTGTCGGTGTAGGAGTGCACGGTGTCGATCCGCACCGCGTAGTGGCCGTTGAACTCGCCGAACTGCCCCTCGAAGACGGGCAGCTGGCCAACCTTCAACTGGGCGTTGTTGCCGGAATCGATCTCGATGATGTCGCCCTTGGACAGGTTGATCAGCTCGCCGATGGTCAGCTCGACCGCGGCGAGCTCCGCCACCAGGTCCACGTTCGCCGGCTGGATCTCCCGCGAGAGGGCGCCCATCCAGCCGCGGCCGCTCGTCTGCAGGTTCGCGTTGACGGAGGAGAAGAGCGTCTCGCGGATCGGTTCGATCGCGGTGTACGGTATGCACAGGTGCATCGCGCCGCCTTGATCGCCGAGGTGGATCTCGAAGCGGGCGCTGACCACGATCTCGGTGGGCGTGGCGATGTTCGCGAACTGCGGCTGCATCTCCGAGCGGCTGTAGACCAGCTCGAACGGATGGAACGCCTCCCAGGCCTTGCGGTACTCCGCGCAGACCAGGTCGATGATCCGCCGGATGAGGCGCTGCTCGGTCGCGGAAAACTCCCGCCCGTCCAGGGCGACCGGCGGCCGGCCGGTGCCGCCGAACATGATGTCGACGATCGATGCCACCAGCTCGGGCTCGAGGATCAGCAACGCCGAGCCGTGCAGCGGCTTGATCTGCATCACGTTGATGCTGCTCGGCGCCATCAGGCTGCCCATGAAGGCGCCGTACTTGCCGACCACCACCGGGTCGGCCGACACCTCGGGATTGCGGCGCATGAAGTTGAAGAGCCCGATGCGCAGGTTGCGCGAGAACCGCTCGTGGATCAGCTCCAGCGCCGGCATGCGGCCGCGGACGATGCGCTCCTGTCGCGCCAGGTCGTAGGGTTCCACCGTCGGCGGCGGCTCGGGGGCAGGACGCGCGGCCGACTGCGCCGCCTCGGCGGCGGAGGCGTCTAGCAGGGCGTCGATCTCTTCCTGGGACAGGAACGGCTCGGCCATCGCTACTGCACCAGCATCTGCGAGAAGTGCACCGCGACGACCGGATTGGGCGAGCCGGCGGGGTCGGCCGCGTCCTCCTTCCATCCGAGCGCGGCGGCGGTGCGGGCGCCGATCTGCGCGGCCAGCGCGAGCTTGCCGTCGAGCGAGAGCAGGGTCTTCGCATGCTGGGAGGAGAGCAGCAGCAGCGTGTTGTTGCGCACGATCGGCAGGTTGCGGGTCAGTATCGGCTGCACGTCCTTGCCGGCGAGCTCGAGCACGATGCCGACCTGCGCGAGGCGCTCGCCGCCTTCGTCGGCCAGGTTGACGGTGAACGGCTCCAGGTTCACGAAGATGGTCTCGACCGGCCTCGGCGCCGCCTTCGCCGCCGGACCGGCCGCGGCCGGCCGCGTGTAGTACCAGCCCGCGCCCACGCCGGCAACCAGCAGGAGCGCCACCACGGCGCCGATCAGAAGGCCCTTGCCGCGTCCCTTGGGCGCGGCTTCCTTGGTCTCTGGCGGTTTGGCCGCCGGTCTTGCTGCCATCGAATGTCTCGCAACGCGTTCGGGAATGCCCGATGTCGACGAGCATTCTTGCGTCGGAAGGAATCAGGTGGTCGCGAGAGGAGCGGGGTTGTGCCGGGTCTTATCTCGGCACCGGCAGGCGCCGGCCGCGGATGCCAGGAAAGGCGCCCGGGAGGCGTCCGTCTCCCGGGCGGGTTCGGGAGAGATTCCTAGGCGAACAGGTCGAGACGGTTGCCGCCGCGCGACGCATCCGGGCGCGATACGACCTGCGCGGGCGACGCGCCGAGGCCGGAGCGGTCGCGACTCGGACCACCGCCCGGCGGATCGCCGCCGGCGACCGAGGTCGGGCCCGGAACCGGCCGGCCGCCGTCATGGGTCGCCCCGCCGTTGCCGGCGTGGCCGGCATGGCCGCCGAATGCGGCGCCGTTGTCGCCGGTGGCGGCCTGGCGGCGATCGGCGGCATCGCCTGCGACCCGCCAGTCCGACAGGCGCACGCCCTGCTCGGCGAGCATCTGCCGCAGCGTCGGCATCGACGCCTCGATCGCGGCGCGGGTTTCATGGCGATCGGCCGCGATCTCGAGCGAGGCGGCGTCGAGGTCGACTTCGATCGCGATCCGGACCGGCCCCAGCTCGCGCGGCGTCAGGTGGATCTCCGCCCGGTTGCCGCCCTGTACCACGAGATGGGTCGCCTGGCGGGCGAAGGCCTCGGCAAACGCCTCGTCCTGGACGGGGATGTCGATGCCGAGCTGCGGGATCGCCGGGTCGGCTGCCGGGGAGGCCTCCCGCGCGGCTCCCGCGGCGTCCATGGCCGAGCCGAAGCTGCCCGCCTGGAGGCCCGTGGGCAGCTGGGGCGGCGAAGACGCGGATGAGGCGCCGGCGGCTGCGCCGTCGGTGGCGACGCCCTGGCCGGCGGCGCCCGCGGCTCGGGTCGATGCGGGGTCTGTCGTTTCGGTCCAGCGGTTGTCGTGGCGACCGGCCACGGG
>JAEWEW010000041.1 GCA_023389175.1 Pseudomonadota bacterium
GAGCTGAACAGGACGCCGCCGGGCCTGAGGGCGTCATGCAGCTCGCCGAGCACCCGCGGCAGCTCCTGGCTCGGGACATGGAACAGCGAGGCGTTGGCGAAGATCCCGTCGAAGCCTTCTGCCGGAAGCTGCAACGCGAGGAAATCCTGCTCCCAGACCTCGCAGCCGCTGTGCTCGCGGGCCATGGCGGCGAAGCGCGGGGAGCCCTCGAGACCGATCGGCTCGTGACCCAGCGCGCGAAATGCCGCCAGGTCCCGTCCCGGACCGCAACCGAAGTCGAGTATGCGCAGCGGCGGTGCTCCCCGGAGGTGCCGCAACAGCGCGTCGATGTTCTGCTTCACGTCATGGTCGCGCGTGCCGCTCCAGAATTCGGAGGCGCGCTGGTCGTAGTGCGCGATCGTCGTCCCGGAGACGACTGCTGGATCCAGGATCGGCCGCGTCATCGGGTGCCTTCGCCTGCCGGCGGGAATCGAGGCTGAGTCAGGCGCTCCTGCATGACGGACGCCTAGCGGCCGTTCGCCTTGCGCCAGGCGGCGAAGTCCAGACGCGACTGCTCCTCCGTGGGCGGATAGAGCCCGAGGATCGATCGGCCCTCCTGGACCTTCTCGGTGACGAAATCCTCGTACGCGGTCATTTCGACCGCCTCCTCCGCGATCTCGTCGGCGATTGCCGCCGGAATCACGACGACGCCTTCGCCGTCTCCGACCACCACGTCGCCCGGCCACACCGGCACGTCGCCGCAGCCGATCGGCACGTCGATGTCGACCGCCTGGTGCAGCGTGAGGTTGGTCGGGGCGCTCGGGCGCTGATGATAGGCCGGGATGTCGAGCCGGGCGATCTCCGGCGAATCACGGAAGCCGCCATCGGTGACCACGCCGGCCACGCCGCGCTTCATCAGCCGCGTGACCAGTATCGACCCGGCCGAGGCGGCCCGTGCATCCTTGCGGCTGTCGATCACGAAGACCGCACCCGGCGGGCAGCTCTCCACCGCCTTGCGCTGCGGATGATCACGGTCGGTGAAGACGCTGATCGGATTCAGGTCCTCGCGCGCCGGAATGTAGCGCAGCGTGAAAGCCTCGCCCACCATGTTCTCCATCCCCTGCCGCAGCGGGCGCACGTCCTGGATGAACTGGTTGCGCAGGCCACGCTTGAAGAGGGCGGTGCACAGCGTGGCGGTGCTCACGCCTTTCAGCTTCTCTCGGGTGGCGGGTTTCATGATCCTGGCGGATGCGATTGGATGGCGTGATGATAAGCCGCCCGCCCTCGCCGTGCCGGTGACCGCGTTGGCACCGTGATGGCAACTTCCTGGAGGTCGGCAACCCGCGTGCTTCCTCACGCGTGCCGCCTCACTTGAGCGGATCGTGCCCCCAGTTCATCAGCGAGTAGCGCCAGCGGGTGTCGCTGACGTCCCCCTGGGGGCGCTGGGCCAGGTGACGCTGGACGTAGCCGCTCACCTTGCGGGCGTGGGCGAGGTCGTCGTCGGTATAGTCGCCGCGCTTCTTGCCGAGCAGCGCGACGATCCTGCGGCCGGATTGGTGGCCGACGGATTCCTTCTCGCCCGCGCGGAAGTAACCGACCCGGTTCGACGCCTCGGAGGCGAGCCACCGGCGCAGCTCGCTCGCCGTCATGTTCACCGCCTTGTCGAAAGCCGCGAGCACCCGCTTGCGCTCTTCGACCGTCATCCCGGCCTGCCGCGCCCGGGGCCGGGCCGGATCACGCCATGGCGGATATCCCGCGCCTTGCTGTCGCCTGCCGCCAGGTGTCGACTTGCCTGCCATGCTGTCACCCTCATCCGAAGAACCAGTAGCACACGCCGATCGCCGCGCACACGCCGGCGAAGTCCGCGAGCAGTGCGCAGCCGACGGCATGCCGCGCCCGCTGGATGCCGACCGACCCGAAGTACACCGCCAGCACGTAGAAGGTGGTCTCGGTGCTGCCCTGTACCGTGGCCGCGACCAGCGCGGGGAAGCTGTCCACGCCGTGGGTCTGCATCGTCTCGATCAGCATGGCGCGCGCGGCGCTGCCGGAGAACGGCTTGACCAGCGCGGTGGGCAGCGCGTCGACGAAGCGGGAATCGAGCCCGAGCAGGGCGACGATGCCGCGGATACCCGTGAGCGCGGCCTCGAGCGCGCCGGATGCACGCAGCATGCCGATCGCACACAGCATCGCGACCAGGTAGGGCAGTATGTCCCGCGCGACCGCGAAGCCTTGCTTCGCGCCGCTGACGAAGCACTCGTAGACCGGAACCCGCCGCACCAGGCCCGCGATCACGAAGAGCAGGACGGTGGCGACCAGCGCCAGGTTGCCGAGGAGCGACGAGAACGAGGCGAGCGCCGCAGCCGAGAGGCCGGCGAGCACCGCCATCAGTCCGCCGATGACGAGCGCCACGCCGCCGAGCCAGGCGAGCACCACCGGATCGTGCAGGCGCAGGCGCTGCATGACCGCGACCGAGAGCAGTGCCGCCAGCGTGGATGCACTGGTGGCCAGCAGGATCGGAAGGAAGACGAGCGTCGGATCGGGTGCGCCTTGCTGGACGCGGTAGACGAAGATCGAGACCGGCAGCAGGGTGAGCGAGGACGCGTTGAGGGCCAGGAAGAGGATCTGCGCATCGGTGGCCGTGCCCGGCTCGCGGTTCAGCGACTGGAGCTCGCGCATTGCCTGCAGGCCGATCGGCGTCGCGGCATTGTCCAGGCCGATGCCGTTGGCGGCGAAGTTGAGCGTGATCAGCCCGAGTGCGGGATGGCCTCTCGGCACCCCCGGCATCAGCCGGGCGAAGAGCGGCGACAGCCAGCGGGCGAGCGCCTCCACCAGCCCGGCCGACTTGGCGATCTCGAGGAAGCCCAGCCAGAGCGTGAGCGTGCCGAACATGATGATCATCAGGTCGACCGAGAGCTTCGCCATCGCGAAGAGCGACTCGACCATCGCGGCGAAGACGCCGGCGTCGCCGCCGACCAGCCAGCGCAGCAGGGCGGCCACCGCGGCGACGACGAAGAAGGCCGACCAGATCGCATTGAGCATGGCGCGCACCTTATCATGTCGACTCGCTCGGTTGCCGGCAAGGGTGGAACGTGGCACGCGTGCCGATTCGGGAAGAGGACGTCGAGTGGACCGCCGTGCGATCGCAGGGCGCCGGCGGCCAGAACGTCAACAAGGTGGCGAGCGCGGTGCACCTGCGCTTCGACGTCCGGGCGGCTGACTTGCCCGAGGATGTCAAGGCGCGGCTGCTGGCGCTCGGCGACCGGCGCATCTCGCGCGAGGGCGTGGTCGTGATCAAGTCGCAGGCGGCGCGCACGCAGGAGCAGAACCGGCTCGCGGCGATGGCGCGGCTGCAGGCGCTGGTCGACAGCGTGGCCGTGCCGCCGAAGCCGCGACGACCGACGCGGCCCACGCGGGCGTCGCAAGTGCGGCGAGTGGACGAGAAGGTGCAGCGCGGGCGGGTCAAGGCACTTCGGTCGAAGGTCGCCTGAGGTCGTTCGGGATCGCGCGGGATCGCGCGGGGGGGGGGGGGGGGGGGGGGGGGGGGGGGGGGGGGGGGGGGGGGGCGGGCCCCCCCGGCCC
>JAEWEW010000048.1 GCA_023389175.1 Pseudomonadota bacterium
CGTCCCAAGCAAGACATCGGGCGCGCCCCGCGCCGGGGCGCGACCTTCCGGGCCGGCCGCAGGCGCTACTGCTGGACCTGGACCGCGGTGGTGCCGTCCAGCTCGAAGATGCGGCCGTCCGCGGCGATCGCGGTGTAGGCCAGCTCGAGACTGGTGACCTGGACGTCCTCCGGATCTCCGCTCGGGTTCTCGGTATCGCGCCGCAACGGCACGTCCGCGTTGACCCGCCAGATCGCCGGGACGCCGGCGACCGGCGTGACGGTCGCGGTGGCCACGCCGCCGGTGGTGTCCGTGATCTCGGCATACAGGAGCTGTCCGTTGCAGGCGACCGCATAGGGACCGGCAATCCAGCAGATGTCGTCGAGGCCCTGGATGGTGCGCGGCACCGGCAAGCCCGTGCCCCAGACCAGTACCTTGCCGTCCCGGTTCGCCTCCGGCGTGCGCAGCAGCGCCCGGGTCTGCTGGATGTCCTGGCCGCGCGACAGCATGGCGACACCGGTGAGCTCGCCGTTGCCGGTGTCTTCCGCCACGAGGAACGCCTTCTGCTCCGGCGGCACGCTGTCGTCGCCGGTCTGTCCGATGCCTAGCGCACCGCGGTTGATGCCCCAGGCCTGCACGTTGCCGTCGGAGTAGACCAGGTAGCGATTGCCGAAGTCCTGGAACGCCTGCACCACGTAGTGCCCGGCCGCGCCCTGCGCGATGCCGGGATGGAAATCCTGCACGTCGCAGCCTTCGGTGGTGCCGGTCTCGCCGCTGCGGCGCACGAACAGGATGCTGTCGCCGCCGTTGATCTCGGCCGAGAGGCTTTCCGGCATGATGCCGACCACCGGATCGTTCGCGTTGCTCACGTCGCGTACCACGAAGCCGCCCGCCAGGCCGACCCGCCAGGTGAACAGCTGCTGCCCGTCGATTCCCGTGGCGACGAAGCAGTTCTGCCAGGAGTCCGGGCTGCCGGGAATGGTCCGGGTAGAGCGATCGAACACGTCGATGCGCGAGAAGCGCTGGCCCGCCGGCACCGTGGGCGGCGCGACCGTGGGGCCGCCGACCTCCACGATCTGCAGGGCGCCGTCCGACAGCAGCGTGAAGATCCAGTTCGGCGTCGCGCTGAAGCTGGTGCCGACCTTCGCCTTCAGCCGCTGCACCGGCACGGTGGCGGTCTTCAGGCTGCCGGCGCCGAGCGACTTCGCCACTGCGCCGGTCTCGTTGGTGAGCCGCGCCGCGAGCGTGTCGTACTGGTAGGTGCCGCCGCCGATCTGCGGCACCGGCGTCGCGACGTCCTTGCGCAGGTTCAGCACGCCGTCCTGGAGATCGTCCGCGATCTGCTGCTGGATGGCGAGCGCCGGCGCCGCGGAGGTCGGCTGCGAGCGGGCGGCGGCCTTGGCGAGCCCGCCGAGCACCGCGCCGTAGACACCGTTCTGGTTGTCCGTCAGCACGCCGGAATCAGGCTGGCTGTTGGTCGGGCCGACGACCACCGGCAGCCGCCGCAGGTCTTCCAGCCGGTAGATCCCGGGCAGCAGGTCATTGACCGCGCGCAGCACCTCGTCATGCGCGATCTGCACGCGGGCCGGATCCTTCCAGGCGTCGACGTCCTTCTCGATCGCCTTGAGCCGCAGGCCGCCGTCGGTTGCGGCCTGCGCACCAAGCGCGATGGTCCGGCGCACCATCGCCTCGGTGAACGGCGTCACGCCGCCGTTGCGGTCGAGTCGGGTGAGGACGCCGCGGATGGTCGCGCCCTCGAAGGAGGCGGGATTGCCCAGCTGCTCGTCGAAGTAGGTTGCGCCCGAGCCGGGCGCGCCGGTGAAGGTGATCAGCACCGGCGGCTGCAGGTCGCACGGCACCAGCGTCACCATCCCGGTGGCCGTATCCACCCGCGTGGGACCGAAGGTCACGCCGCCGGCAAACTGTGCCGTGACGTCGACGTTGACGAACTGCCCGAGCGATCCGCCCACCCCGACGCCGCCAGCCGCCCCGTCGCCGCCGCCATCGCCACCACCGATTCCCCCGGGGCCGTCCCCGCCGCCACCGATGTCCGGCTGGCTGATCACCCGGGTAAGCTCGTCCTGCAGCGGACGGTCGAAACCGGCGATCATGCCCGGGATGCACTTGATCTGGTTGGGCGGCGTGATGTTCTGCAGCGGACCGGCGGCGAGCTCGTTCGCCGCCTGGTCCAGGGACTTGTTCTGTGCCGCCAGGCTTGTCTTGAGCAGCTCCAGCGCCCCGTCCATCGCATCGCCCTGCACGGCGGTGAACGGCGAGGTCACCCAGTCGACCGAGGGCATCTGGGCGCCGATGCGCAGCAGCTCCTCGCTGACCCCGCCCTGCGCTGCCGAGGCACCCTGCGCCGTGACCTTCGCAAAGACCGCCGCATCCGCGGCGCCAAACGCCGTGGCCGGCGCCGCGCCGAGCATCCGCGCCGACATGAGGTGGGTGAGCGAGGTGACGTTGGCGGTGCCGCTGCTCGCCGGCGTGGCCGACACGAGGGTCGCTCCGCCGCCTTCGGCCTTGAGCAGGCACGGCGCCTGCGCGCCGGCGATCTCCACCGAGAAGCGGCCGGTGGCATCGGTATTGCCGCGGCCGCTGCCGGCCGCGCACTTCACCTCGACCGGGGCGTTCACGAGCGGCGCGCCGATGGCGGCCGTGCCGTCGATGCGCGAGACCGGCGTGCCTGGGCCGTTGTCGTTTCCGCCGCCGCCGCCGCAGGACGCGACCAGCAGCGCAACGGCGCCCAGTATCAGTGTATTCCGCATGCCGACCTCTTTGAGTAGACTGCCTAGCGACACTGCCACGCCGACGCCATCCGCACCCCAGGCGCATCGCCTGGCGCAGTCGGCGCCCGTCCTCCCCGGACGGCGCAACTATGCAGTATCGACGGGGTGAAGTAAATACCGGATGAGTGGGACCAGAGGCGCTCCGCGTTCAATGAATCTCGACCTCGAACAACAACTGGCGGCGCTGCAGCACCGCGCGATGCGGGCCCGCGTGGCGCACGGGCCCGGCTACAAGGCCTGGGCGCTGCGCGCCGCCGGCATCGTGCTCGTCCTGGTGCGCGACATCGCCTTCGGCCAGCTCACGCTGCGCGCGATGAGCCTGGTGTACACCACCCTGCTCTCGATCGTCCCGCTGCTCGCGCTGAGCTTCTCGGTGCTGAAGGCCTTCGGCGTGCACAACCAGATCGAGCCGGCCCTGCAGCGCTTCCTGGAACCGCTCGGCGAGCGAGGCTCGGAAGTCACCGCCCAGATCATCGGCTTCATCAACAACATGAATGTCGGCGTGCTCGGCTCCCTCGGCCTCGCGCTGCTGCTCTATACGTCGATCTCGCTGATCCAGAAGATCGAGGTCGCCTTCAACTACATCTGGCACGTGCCGGAGCCGCGCAACTTCGGCACCCGCTTCAGCAGCTACCTCAGCGTCCTGCTGGTCGGGCCGCTGCTCGTCTTCTCCGCCCTCGGCATCACCGCCGCCGTGACCAGCACGGCGATGGTGCGGGACCTGCTCGCGATCGAGCCCCTGGGGCGCATCGCGGTGGAGGTCGGCAAGCTGGTTCCCTACGCGCTCATCATCGGCCTCTTCACCTTCATCTATGCGTACATCCCCAACACCCGGGTGCGGCTGGAGGCGGCCTTCGGCGGCGCGATCGTGGGCGGGCTGGCCTGGCAGACCGCCGGCTGGGCGTTCGCCACCTTCGTGGCGGGCTCGGCCCGCTACACCGCCGTGTACTCCGGCTTCGCGATCGTCATCCTGTTCCTCATCTGGGTGTACGTGAGCTGGCTCATCGTCCTGGTCGGGGCGAGCGTGAGCTTCTACCTGCAGCACGGTGAGTACGTCATGGCGCGAGGCGGCGAGCCGGCGCCGAGCGGCCGCATGCGCGAGCGCCTGGCGCTGCTGGTCATGCAGGACATCGCGCGGCGCCATGTGCTCGGCCAGGCGCCGCTCGCGGCCACCTCGCTCGCGCGCCAGCTGCTGATCCCGTCCTACGCGGTGCGGCAGGTGCTCGAGGTGATGGTGGCGCATGGTCTGCTCGTCACCACCCGCGCGACGCCGACGACCTGGGTGCCGGCGCGCGACTTCGCCGGGGTGAGCGCCTGGGACGTGGTCGAAGCGATCCGCGCGGACGGCGAAGACCAGTCGTTCGACGTGTCGCGGCTGCCGCTCTCCGGGCCTGCAGGCGAGCTGGTGGCGTCCTACGAGAAAGCGATGGCCGAGCGGCTGCGCGCGCTCAGCCTGCGCGATCTCGGCGATCCCGAGTCGCCGGCCGCCGCAGAGACCCCGGCCATCGCGCCGGCACGCAGGCAGGCCTGAGCGAGGCCGCTGGCGCGACCGCAGCCGGTGCTAGGAGCCTGGGCCGCAGAAGGACGGCCTCGCGCCGGGCCGAGACGGGGGGCCAAACGAGGCGCCGATGAGGCGGTGTGGTTGACCCACACAACGAATCGGCAACGACGGGTGGCCCCCCGTATCGGCCCGGCCCTGCGGGTTGGGTCTGAAAGGGTCGCATGCGGCGTTGCTGAACCCGGTCGATAGCCCAGCTATCGACCGGAACCCGCGCCTTGCCTGCGCCCCTTTCAGATCCCAACGCGAGGCCGTCCTTCTGCGGCCCAGGCTCCTAGGACCAGGGCGCCGACCCGTAGGCATCCCGGTGGCGCGCCGCGATCGTGGCGCGGTCCGGGGCATGGTTCTGCGGCCCCTGGCTCTCCACCTTGATCGCGCCCATCACGCTGCCGAGCCGCGCGGCCCGCTCCCAGCTCCAGCCCTCCGCCAATCCATAGAGCAACCCTCCGCGGTAGGCGTCGCCGCAGCCGGTGGGATCGACCGCGCGGGCCGCCCGGGCGGCCGGTACCTCCAGCCGCGTGCCGTCCGGCTGGTAGAGGCGGGATCCTTCGGCACCGCGGGTGACCACCAGGATGCCGGCTGCCTTGGCGAGCTCCGCCTCGCTCCAGCCGGTCTTCTCGCAGATCAAGCCGAACTCGTAGTCGTTCACCGTGAGCGCGGTGGCCGCGCCGACCAGCTCGCGCAGCTCCTCGCCGCCGAACATCGGCAGCCCCTGGCCCGGATCGAAGATCCAGGCGATGCCGAGGTCGCGGTACTGGCGCGCATGGTCGAGCATCGCCTGCTTGCCGTTCGGCGCCACGATGCCCCAGGCGGCCGGCGCGAGACGGGAGGCGTCCGCGCGATGGGCCTCGCTCATCGCTCCGGGATGGAAGGCGGTGATCTGGTTGTCGGAGAGATCGGTGGTGATGAACGCCTGCGGGGTGTAGAAGTCCGGCAGCACCTTCACCTCGCGCACGTCGATGCTGCGAGCCGCGAGCTGGCGGACGTAGTCCGCTCCGTCCTCGCCCACCGCGGCCAGGATGGCGGGCTCGCCACCGAGCAGGCTGAGGTTGTAGGCGATGTTGGCAGCGCAGCCCCCGGCTTCGCGCTTCAGCCGCGGCGCGAGGAACGAGACGTTCAGCATGTGCACCCGGTCCGGCAGGATGTGGTCCTTGAAGTGGCCGTCGAAGACCATGATGGTGTCGAAGGCGACCGAGCCGCTGATCAGGACGCGTCGGGACATGCGATGTATTCCTCTGGAGAAGACGGCGGAAGGAGGAGGCGGGCAAGGCCGGCGCCGACGCCTCCTAGGGATAGAAGAGCGCGACCGAATAGCCGGCCAGTTGCAGCGAGCCCGGGTCCAGCTCCAGGCGCACCGGCCATTCGCTGCGCCCGGCGAGCCCGTCGCGCGATGCGGCGCGATTCAGGTAGTCGCCCGGCAGGATCACCTTGCGAACCACCACTGTGCCGGCCTGATCCGTGAGGGTGAGCTCCATCGCCGGCCAACGCACCACATGGCTGTCCCTGTTGCGGAGGACGGCGTTCATGGCGAGCAGGTCGTCACGCCCCTTGGATTGCAGCTCGAAGGATTCGATGGTCAGCGAGGAGAGGTCGCGCACGGCGTCGACGCTCTGGCCGAAGACACCGGCGAGCACCGACACCACCGGGCGCAGCGCCGGCGCGCGGCTCGCGATCTCGTTGCGAAAGAGCAGCGTCAGCTGCAGCAGCGCCGCGACCACCAGCGCGATCGTCCCGTAGCGCCGCCGCGGGTCGGCGAAGAACGCGCCCAGGCTGTCGTATGGACCGTTGCGCTCGTCGTGGCCGTGCCAGCGGGACGAATGGCTGCGGCTGCGCCGGCTGCCCGAGCCGCCGCGCCAGGCGTCGCGCGCCTCGCGGGCGAGCAGGCTCGCGGCGGCGACCTCGGGGTCGTCCTCGTCGCGCAGGCCGTGGCGGTGGCGCGGCT
>JAEWEW010000094.1 GCA_023389175.1 Pseudomonadota bacterium
GCGGATCCGTCCGGTTGCGCCGACGGATTCGTCCTGGTCGCGCCGCTCGGCGAGGATGCGAGCGGCTATGCCGCGCGCCGCGGCCTGCCGGCGGCGCGCGTGGTCGCGATCGACACGCTGTTCGACCCGGCGGCGGCCGGTTGCGTTCGGCGCACGGTGATGCCCACGGTGGCGACCGATCCGCAGGCGCTGCGCGCGGCCGTAGCCCTGTTCGGTGCGGACGGCGTGGCGGTCAGCGTGCTGCGCGACAGCTGCGGCTTCGTCGCGCAGCGCATCGTGGCGATGATCGTGGCGATCGGCTGCGAGATCGCGCAGCAGCGCATCGCCGCTCCGGGAGACATCGATCGCGCGGTGCGCGCCGGGCTGGGCTATCCCGCCGGACCGCTCGCGATGGGTGACGAGCTCGGGCCCGCGCGCATCCTGCAGGTGCTCAAGGGCATGCATGCCGATACCGGAGATCCGCGCTACCGCCCGAGCCTCTGGCTGCGCCGCCGTGCGGAGCTCGGCCTTTCCCTGCTCGTGCAGGACTAGGATGAAACAACCCCCACGCTCACTGCGTTCGCTGCCCCCCCGGGGGGGCTGTCAGTGGCTTCGGGCGGCCGGGCGCCACTGACATGGGCGAGGGCGCCGTGGAGGACGCGGGGCGGCTCGTGGCGACGCGGCGCGAGTCCGTCCTCGAGCTCGCGATCACCAATCCGGGTGCGCGCAATGCGCTCTCGCCCGCGATGTACGCGGACGGCCTGCGCGCGTTCGGCGAGGCTTCGGCCGACCCGGCGGTGCGTGCCGTGATGCTGCATGGCACGGACGGCTTCTTCTGTGCTGGCGGCAACCTCAACCGCCTGCTCGCCAACCGCGCCCGTCCCCCGGAGCACCAGCGCAGCTCGGTGGAGCAGCTCAATCGCTGGGTGCTCGCCATCCGCGACTGTCCCAAGCCGGTGGTCGCGGCGGTGGAAGGCGCTGCCGCCGGCGCCGGGTTCTCGCTCGCGCTCGCCTGCGACCTGATCGTCGCGGCAAGGGATGCGAAGTTCGTCATGGCCTACGCCCGCGTCGGCCTCAGTCCGGACGGCGGCGCGATTGCCGCGCTCGCGGCGTCCCTGCCTCCGCAGCGGGTGTTCGCGCTGTCCGCACTGGCGGAGCCGGTCTCCACCGCCGAGCTGCATGCGGCCGGGATCGTCCATCACGTGAGCGAGCCGGCCCGTACGCTCGCCGACGCGCGCGCCTTGTGCGATCGGCTGGCGCAGGGGCCGACGGCGGTCTATGGCAGGATCAAGCGGCTGCTCCAGCAGGCACCGCGTCGGGCGCCGGCCGAGCATCTGGCGGCGGAGCGCGACGCCTTCGTGGAGTCGCTGCAGGGCGAAGACGCGGGCGAAGGCATCGGCGCGTTCCTTGCCAAGCGGCCGGCGCAATTCAAGGGGGCGTGATGGCCGAGGACCCGGGTGTCCGTGACGCAGCTGCGTCGATGACCGGCAGCGGGCCGGTGGGCGAGCGGCACCGCTTCGACCAGGCGGCGCTCGAGGCGTGGCTCACCCGGGAGCTGCCCGGGTTCCGCGGCCCGCTCACGGTCACGCAGTTTCGTGGCGGCCAGTCCAACCCCACCTTCAAGCTGGTCACGCCACAGCGCAGCTACGTGATGCGCGCGAAGCCCGGCCCGGCCGCGCGCCTGCTGCCGTCGGCCCATGCCATCGAGCGCGAATACCGGGTGCTGCGGGCGCTCGCGGGCACCGAGGTGCCGGTGGCCGAGGCGCTCTGCCTGTGCGAGGACGAGGCGGTGATCGGCCGCGCGTTCTACGTGATGGCGTTCGTGGATGGCCGCGTGCTGTGGGAGCAGTCGCTCCCGGGCCTGCAGCCGGCGGAGCGCGGCCGCATCTACGACGAGATGAACCGCGTCATCAGCGCGTTGCACCGGATCGATCCCGCGGCGGTGGGCCTCGCGGACTACGGCCGCGCGGGCAACTACTTCGCGCGGCAGATCGGTCGCTGGAGCAAGCAGTACCTCGCCTCGGAGACCGAGCCGATCCCGGAGATGAACCGGCTGATCGACTGGCTGCCGCAGAGCATACCGCCCGGGGACGAGACCGCCATCGTGCACGGCGACTTCCGACTGGACAACCTCATCTTCGCGCGCGACGAGCCGCGGGTGATCGCCGTGCTCGACTGGGAGCTGTCGACGCTCGGCCATCCGCTCGCGGACTTCTCCTACCACTGCATGGGCTATCACATACCGCCCGAGCAGTTCCGCGGTATCGCCGGCCTGGACCTGAAGGCGCTCGGCATCCCTGACGAAGCCGAGTACAAGGCGCTCTACTGCCGTCGCACCGGCCGCGGGCGCATCGAGCACTGGGACTTCTACCTGGCCTACAACTGCTTCCGGCTGGCGGCGATCCTTCAAGGCATCATGAAGCGGGCGGTCGAAGGCACGGCAGCGAGCGCCGCGGCGCTCGACGCCGGGCGCCGGGCACGGCCGCTCGCGCAACTGGCCTGGCGCTTCGCGGAGCGGCTCGGCGCGGGCCAGTCCACCGGAGCCGGCGGCGGCTCCACCGACGTCCGGAGGAACCCATCGACCTGATCGAAGTCCACACCTGGCCCACGCCGAACGGCCACAAGGTGCACATCATGCTGGAGGAGTGCGGCCTGCCCTACGCGGTCCGTGCGGTCGACATCGGTGCGGGCGACCAGTTCGATCCCGCCTTCCTGGAGATCAGCCCGAACAACCGGATTCCCGCGATCGTGGATCCGGACGGGCCCGACGGCAAGCCGATCTCCCTCTTCGAGTCCGGCGCGATCCTGCTCTACCTCGCGGGCAAGACCGGAAAGCTGCTGCCGCAGAGCACCCGCGGCAAATACGAGGTCATGGAATGGCTGATGTGGCAGATGGGGGGCATCGGGCCGATGCTCGGCCAGGCCCACCATTTCCGCCTGTATGCGCCCGAGAAGATCCCCTACGCCATCGAGCGCTATACCCGCGAGGCCGGCCGCCTCTACGGCATTCTCGATCGCCGGCTGCAGGACAACGAGTACGTGGCCGGCGGCGAGTACAGCATCGCCGACATCGCGATCTTTCCGTGGACCCGTTCCTGGCGCAACCAGGGCATCGAGCTGGGGGAGTTCCCCAACGTCCAGCGTTGGCAGGAGGCGCTCAAGGCGCGGCCGGCGGTGCGCCGGGGACTCGAGGTCCTGGCGGACCGGCGGCGGCCCCTGCTCGGCGAGCAGGCGCGCGCGAACCTGTTCGGCGACAACCAGTTCAGGCGTCGGACCGGCACCTGACCCGGGACGACCCGCGCGAGGGCGGACCGCCGCGCACGGCGTGCGCCGGCCACCGTGGCGGCGCTACTGCAGCGGCTCCTTGAGCCCGCGCGGCAGCGGCAGCGCGAAGACGTCGATGCCCTCCTCGCGCAGCGCGGCGGCTTCCTCGTGGCTGGCCGAGCCGCGGATCGCGCGCTCCGGCGCCTCCTGATAGTGGATGCGCCGCGCCTCTTCGACGAACCGGTCGCCGACGTCCTCGGTGGACTCGATGATGCGGCGGGCCATCTTGAGGAAGACCGCCTGCACCTGGGCCGGCGTCATCGCGACATGCTGGCGGTCTGCACCGGCAGCATCGGCCGACGCTGACGGTGCCGGCCGCTCGGCCGCATGCGACAGGTTCAGCCGCGGCGACGTAGGCATCTTGCGCACGTCGTGGCTGCTGCAGACGGGGCACTCGATCAGGCCCCTCGCCTGCTGATCCTCGAAGGCCTGGCCGGACGCGAACCAGCCCTCGAAGCGGTGGTCGTGCTCGCAGGCCAGGTCAAAGACTTTCATGCTCATGGTGTCGTCGGATGGCAGCCGGATCGGAAGTTGCCCGGACCTGTCCTGCACGTTGGGGGCGAACCCCCGGAACCACAAGTCTAGTGCATGGACGCCGCCGGTCCTGTCGCACGGTCCGACAGGCGTGGAATTCGCGCTGCCCGGCTACTGCAGCCGGCGCTCGATGTCCGTGCGCGCCTTCACTTCCTCGATGTAGGCCGAGAGCGCGGTCTGCGCCATCAACTGGGCCGCCTGGGCCGCATACTCCTCCCGCCTTCCCTCGTTGGCGGGATCCGGCCCCTCGACCTTCTCCAGACGCACCAGCTGGTAGCCGCGGCTGCCCAGGTCGACGCCGACGTAGGCCGGCAGCGGCGCGGGCGGCAGGCGGAAGGCCTCGGCCACGGCCGGCGGCGGCAGGCTGCCCGGGTCCGCCCGGCTCACGGTCAGCGGCTCGCCAAAGCCCTCCGGCGGCGACTCCGACGGTGCCTCCTTGAGCTTGGCCAGCAACGCCTTGCCCTGCTCGCGTGCCTTGGCGCCCGCCTGCTCCGCGACCAGCCGGGCCTTCACCTCGTCGCGGACGGCATCGAGCGGCTGGCGCGAGGTCGGATGGTGCGCAGTGACCCGGGCCGAGATCATGACGCCGGGGGCGACCTCGAATGCCTCGGTATTGCGCTTGTGCTGCATGGCTTCGTCGCCGTAGATCAGCTCGATGAAGCGCGGGTTGCGCAGCGGCGAGTCGGCGGGCAACTCGGGACCGGGATCCCGCGTGAGCTTCTCCTGCCGCCGCAGCTCCAGCGAGTACTTGTCAACGGCCGGCTTCAACGAATCCGACTGCTCGTACACGGTGTTGGTGAAGGACTCGGCGAGCTCGGTGTACCGGCGCGCAGCCGCCTGCTCGCGGTACTGCGCCTCGATCTCCGCCTTGACCTCCTCGAACGGGCGCACGCCGCTGCCCTTCGCGCCGGTCACCTTGATGATGTGGAAGCCGAAGTCGCTCTTCACCAGGTCGCTGATCTCGCCTTCCTTCATCGCGAAGGCCGCGTCCGAGAACGGGGCCACCATCATGTCGCGCGAGAAGAAGCCGAGGTCGCCGCCCTGCTCCTTGGAGCCCGGATCGTCCGAGTGCTGGCGGGCGATGTCCGCGAACTTCTCCGGCGCGGCCTTCACCTCGGCGAGCAGCTTCTCCGCCAGTGCCTGCGCGGCCGCCCGGGCGGCCTCGTCGGCGCTGGCCGGCACCTCCACCAGGATGTGGCTGGCGCGGCGCTGCTCGGGATCCGCATAGCGGTCCTTGTTCTGCTCGTAGTAGGCCCGCAGCTCCTGCTCGGACGGGCTGACGCCGGCCGCAAGCCGGGCACGATCGAGCAGCACGTACTCGATGTCGACCGATTCCGGCACCTGGAAGGCCGCCTGGTTCTCCTCGTAGAAGCGCCGGATCTCCTCGTCGGTCGGCTCGATCCCCGACTCGAACGCCTTGGGCTCGATCAGGCGGGTGCGCACGGTGCGCCGGGATTCCTGCAGCTCGAACAGCCGGTCCACGACCGCGCGCGGCACGATCGCGGTCGACTGCACCGCGCTCGCGAGCTGGCGCAGCGCCAGGTCCTGCGCCATCTGGGCCTCGAACATCGCGGGCGACATGTTCTGCTGCGCGAGCAGCGTGCGATAGCGTTCGAAGTCGAACTTGCCATCCGCCCCGGTGAGCCCTTCGATCGCGAGGATGTTCTTCTGGACCTCCGCCGGCGGCACCGAGACGTACTTGCGCCGGGCCTCGGCGAGCATGGCTTCCTGGGTGATCAGCTGCTCCAGCGTCTGGCGCCGGGCCGCTGGCGTGTCGAACATCCGGGTGTCCACCTGTCCGCCCAGCATCTGCTGGAGCCGTTCGATCTGCTGGCGGTGGGCCTGGTCGAACGCCTGCTGCGAGATCTTGCGGCCTTCGACCACGGCGACCTCGTCGCCGCCGCCCATCCGGCCGTAGCCCTCCAGGCCGAAGAAGACGAACGCCGGGAAGATGCCGAGGAGGATGATCCCCAGCATCACCTTCTGGTACTTGCGAACCAAGTCGAACATGTGAGCAAGGCCCTCCGGGGCCGCCTGCGCTGCAAACCGGTAGTTTAGTTGAGCCCGGTCCGGGCACGGAAATCCGCTATGCTCTCGTCGCACCAGGATAACCGGAGACATCCATGAAGACCGCCCGAGCCGCGCTCGCCTCGCTCCTGACCGGTTTCACCCTCGCCTTCGGCCTGGCGGCCCTGCCGGCGGCGGCCGCGGACTGCGCGAGTCGCGGTGACCTCGATCCTCGCTACTGCGATGCCGACGGGGACCTGGTCGCCGACCTGCCCGGGGACGTCTCCCGGCAGAAGGATCCGTCGACGCTCGTCTTCTCCTATACGCCGGTCGAGGATCCGGCGGTGTACGAGAACGTGTTCAGCGAGTTCATCGATCACCTGGCCAAGGTGACCGGCAAGCGGGTGCGCTGGTATTCGGCCGAGTCGTATGCGGCCCAGGTGGAAGCCATCCGTTCCGGCAGGCTGCACATCGCCGGTGTCGCGAGCGGACCGACGCCCTATGCGGTGAACCTGGCCGGCTTCGTGCCGCTGGTCGCCATGGAGAAGTTCGACGGCACCACCGGCTACACGCTGCAGCTGATCACCCACAAGGACAGCAGCATCCGCAGCGTCGCCGACCTGAAGGGCAAGCGGGTCGCCCATGTCTCGCCGTCATCCAATTCCGGTGACACGGCGCCCCGGGTGCTGTTCAGTGCCATGGGGGTCGTGCCGGGCAAGGACTACGAGGTGCTCTACTCCGGCAAGCACGACAACTCCATCATGGGCGTGGTCAACAAGGACTACGACGCGGCGCCGGTGGCGAACAACGTGGTGAGCCGCATGGCCGGGCGCAACATGTTCAAGCAGGAAGACCTCCGGGTGGTGTTCGAGTCCCGGCCCTTTCCGCGCACCGCCTTCGGTGTCGCCCATGACCTGAAGCCGGAGCTGCGCGCGAAGATCAAGGAGGCATTCCTCACCTTCGACTTCCAGAACTCGAAGCTCGGCAAGGACTTCAAGGATTCGAAGGGCTTCACCGGCATCGACTACAAGGCGGACTGGAAGGACATCCGCGACATCCAGAAGGCGACCGGCGCCACCTACACCAGCGAAGGCCTGGCGAAGCTGAAGAAGGACTAGGCGTGGCCGGCGCGTCCGCCCTGCTTTCGGTCGAGGGGCTCGAGAAGGTCTACGCCACCGGCCAGCGGGCGCTCGCCGGCGTGGACGTCGTGATCGACCGCCCCCAGGTGGTCGCGGTGATCGGCTCCTCGGGGGCAGGCAAGAGCACCTTCATCCGCTGCATCAACCGGCTGGTTGAGCCCACCCGGGGGCGGATCCTGCTGGGCGGCGTGGACATGGTGGGGTTGGACCGCCGCGGGCTGCGCCAGGCCCGCCGGCGCATCGGCATGATCTTCCAGGAGTACAACCTGGTCGAGCGGCTATCGGTCATGCAGAACGTGCTGTCCGGGCGGCTCGGCTATGTCGGCCTGCTCGCCTCGCTTCGCTATCGGTTCCCGCCGGATGACATCCGCGCCGCCTTCGAGCTGCTCGATCGCGTCGGGCTCGACGGCTACCATGACCGGCGCGCCGACGCGCTGTCCGGCGGGCAGCGCCAGCGGGTCGGCATCGCCCGGGCGCTGATGCAGCGTCCGGACCTGCTGCTGGTGGACGAGCCCACCGCGAGCCTCGACCCGAAGACCTCGCGCCAGATCATGCGCCTGATCGGCGAGCTGGCGAGCGAGCGGGCGACGCCCGCCCTGGTGAACATCCACGACGTCGCCCTCGCGCGGGCCTTCTCCGATCGCGTGATCGGCTTCAAGGCCGGCGCGGTGGTCTTCGACGGCAGCCCGAAGGACCTGACCGACGACGTGCTCACGCTCATCTACGGCGCCGAGGACTGGACCGACGCCGGCACCGACGGCGACGCGGCGGATGCGGAGGAGGAGCCGGGCGAACGGGCGCCAAGGCAGGCCGGCCCGGGCCGGCGCGACCCGCTGCGCGATCCATTGCCGGACGGCGCGGCGTGACGGGCAGCGGAGCGGCAGCGGACGCGCTGAGCCCGGGGGCTGCTTCCCGCCGCCATCCGGACCACTGGCGTCCGGCCGGCATGTTCGGCAGTCCCGGCCGCCGCATGGCGTTCTGGCTGCTGGTGCTCGCCTACGTGACATGGGCGGTTGCCGACCTGGACGTCGACTGGGCCCGCGTCTGGCGCGGATTCCCGCGGGCGCTGGACATGCTCGCGCGAATGGTGCCGCCCGCCGTGGGCGATCGCTGGCCGCTCCTGGTCGCCGGCATGCTGGAGAGCATCCAGATGGCGATCGCTTCCAGCATCGCCGGCATGGTGCTCGCCATACCGCTCGGCATCGCCGCGGCCTCGAACCTCGCGCCGCGGCCGCTCTACGTCGCCGCCCGCGGCCTGATCGTCGTCGGGCGGACCTTCCACGAGATACTGATCGCCATCTTCTTCGTGAAGCTGTTCGGCTTCGGCGCCGTCGCGGGCCTGCTCACGCTCGCCTTCTCCTCGGCGATCTTCCTCGGGAAGATGCTGGCCGAAGACATCGAGAACATGAAGCCCGGCCCGGTGGAGGCGATCAGGGCGACCGGCGCGAGCTTCGGCCAGGTGGTCGCCTACGCGGTGGCGCCGCAGGTCCTGGTGAAGACGCTCGGCGTCTTCATCTACCGGCTCGATGCCAACCTGCGCCACTCCACCGTGATCGGCATCGTCGGCGCGGGCGGGATCGGCGGCTCGCTGTCCGCCGCGTTCTCGCGCTACGACTACGACTTCGCGAGCGCCATCCTGCTCGCCATCGCCGCCATCGTGGCCTGCGGGGAATGGTTCAGCGACTGGTCGCGCCGCAAGCTCAGATGACCGGGCCGGGCGAGCTTGCTTCTTCCTCTGCCGGCGCCGCCGGGGCGCCGCGCTATCCGGATCGCTGGCGACGGCGCACGCCGCGCGAGACGCTCGTCCAGTGGCTCTGGGTCGCCGGCTGCGCGCTCGCCGCCGCCTGGTCGGTGTCGTCGCTCGACATCGAGTGGGCCTTCTTCCAGGACGCGCACCTGCAGGCGGCCGACCTGCTCGAGCGCATGTGGCCGCCGCGCTGGTCCTACCTGCCCGAGATCCTGCAGCCGATGCTGGATACCATCCACATCGCCACGCTCGGCACGCTGATCGCCGTCGCCCTCTCCTTGCCGGTCGCCTTCCTCGCCGCGCGCAACACCACGGCGAACGGCTTCACCTGGATGATCGGACGTGCCATCCTGGTCGGCTCGCGCTCCATCAATACGGTGATCTGGGGGCTGGTGTTCGTCGCGATCTTCGGGCCGGGCGCCGTGGCCGGTGTGTTCGCGGTCGCCGCCCGGTCGGTCGGCTTCGTCGCCAAGCTGGTGGCGGAGGCGATCGAGGAGGTGGACGCCGGGCAGATCGACGCGGTGCGCGCCACCGGTGCCGGCACGCTGCAGACCTGGTGGGTGGCGATCCTGCCGCAGGTGATGCCGGTGCTCGTCGGCACGACGGTGTACCGCTGGGACATCAACGTGCGCGAATCCAGCGTGCTCGGCTTCGTCGGCGCCGGTGGCATCGGCCTGCTGCTCTATGCCTCGATCAACTCGTTCGCCTGGGCGCAGGTGGTGGTGGTGCTGTTCGCCATCCTCGTCGTGGTGCTCGCGAGCGAGGCGCTGTCCGCCTGGGTTCGCGCGCGCATCAGCTGAGGTCGACAACGTGACCCGCTACCTGCACGGCCTGCGCGAGCTGGCACCGGAGTGCGAAGCGCTGCTGCTCGACCAATGGGGCGTGCTGCACGACGGCCATCGCGCCTATCCCGGAGCGATCGACTGCCTGCGCCGCCTGCGCGAGGCGGGCAAGGCGGTGGTCATCCTCTCCAATTCCGGCAAGAGCGGCGCGGAGAACGCCCGGCTGATCGAGGCGATGGGGTTCGAGCGCGGCCTGTTCGATGCGGTGGTCTCGGCGGGCGACGACGCGCGCGATGCGATCCTGGCCTCCGATGACGACTTCTACGCCGGACTGGGGCGCCGCTGCCTGCTGCTCGCGCGGGAAACGGACGGACATCTCGCCGATGGCCTTGGCCTCGAGGTGATCACCGATCTCGACCAGGGACCGGCGCGCGCGGACTTCCTGCTGGTGATGAGCATGGACTCGCCGGCCCAGTCGGTGAGCGGCTGGGAGCCCGCGCTGCGCCGGGCGGCCGCCCGCCGCCTGCCGATGGTCTGCGGCAATCCCGACCTCGCCCGGGTCACCCGCGACGGCAGCCTGCTGGAGGCCCCGGGGCTGGTGGCCCGCCGCTACCAGGAGCTCGGCGGGACCGTGCGACTGCACGGCAAGCCCGATCCGCGGATCTACCGGACCTGCCTGCGGCACCTCGAGGCCCCGGTCGACCGGATCGTCGCGGTGGGGGATTCGCTGCACCACGACATCCTCGGCGCGCGGCGCGCGGGCCTGCGCAGCCTGCTGATCACGGCCGGCGTGCATCGGGACGAGCTCGGCTGCCGCTTCGGCGAGCTGCCGGATCCGGCGCTGGCCGACGCGCTGTACGCGCGGGCGGGCGCGGTGCCGGACCTGGTCGCCGCGACCTTCGCCTGGTAGCCGACAGCCCTCAGGCCGACACCAGCCGCTTCATCCAGTCGAGCAGCAGGATCGGCAGGCGTTCGGGCTGCGCGAGCAGACCGTACTGGCCGGCGCCGAAGATCGCCGGCAGGTAGTCGGCGGCCTGGCGGTCCACCGTCAGGCAGAAGGGGAAGATGCCCTGCAGGCGCGCCTCGCTGACCGCCTGCCGCGTATCCTCGACCCCGTAGCGGCCGTCGTAGGCGTCCGCGTCGTTCGGCTTGCCGTCGGACAGCAGCAGCAGCAGTCGATGCGACGCGCGCGCCTGCATGAGCTGCGCCGTCGCATGCCGGATGGCCGCCCCCACGCGGGTGTAGCGCTCCGGCTCGAGGGCCGCGATGCGCCGGGCCACGGCATCGCCGTGGGGCTCGCCGAAGGCCTTGAGCGACCGCACCGCGACGGCGCGCGGCCCCTCGCCGGAGAAGGACAGCACCGCCCAGGCTTCCCCCATGGATTCGAGCGCTGCGCTCACCAGCAGCAGGGCTTCGCGTTCCACGTCGATGATGCGCCGCTCCGCGGCGATCCAGGCATCGGTGGAGCCGCTTGCATCGACCAGCAGCATGATCGCCATGTCGCGCCGCGCGCGGCGCCGGCTCTGGTAGATCGCCTGCTCCCGCGGCAGGCCGGCGCGGAAGTCGGCATGCCCGGCCACCAGCGCCTCGAGGTCGATGTCGTCGCCTTCCAGCTGGCGCCGGCAGCGCTCGGGCTCGGCCCGCAGCAGCTCGAAGCGGCGACGGATCGCATCGCGCAGCACGCCGTGGCGCGCGAGCGTGCGGTCGACCCAGGACTGCGGCCCCTCGGGTGCTTCCAGCTGCCACACCCGCGCGCCCGGCTCGACGTAGCCGCCGCGCTGCCAGTCCCACTCCGGGTAGTCCCACGCGGCGAGCGCCGCGCCGCGGCCGCATTCGACGGGAGCGGCGAGCGGCGACCGCGGGCGGTTCTCCGGCGGGTCGTCCGAGAGCAGGAACTCGCGCGGCGTCCCCGGACTCGACACGAGCCGTGCTTCCGGCAGGTCCGAGACGTCTTCAGCGAAGTCATCCGCCGGCAGCTCGTCGTCGCGATCGACCGGGCGCTGCATCCCGGCCGGATCCTCTGCATGCTCGTGCGGCTGCGCCGTCTGGACCATGAAGGCGCCCTGGCGCTCGTCGTCCTCGTCGGGCGCGGCCTCGCGCACCGCCGGGCGGCGCGAGAGACGCGCGGAACGGGTCCCGTCCTGCTGCCTGCCGTCATCCGGCATGGCCATCGACGCCGTGGTCGGCGTCTCGGTCCCGGGCGCGAGCAGCTCGCCGGTCCACCAGTCCGGCAGCAGCCACGGTGCGCCCGGCCGTGGTGGCGGATCGAAGCCCGCCGCGACCTCCCTCGCGCGCGCGAGCGAAGCGGCCGGCGTGCGCGGGATCGCCGTGGCGCCGCTGCCGGCTTCGAGCAGCGAGCGCAGCAGCCGCTCGAGCGGCTGCCGGTAAGGCGCGAACGCGGCGAGCGGCGGGCGCTCCGCCAGCGCCGCGCGACGCAGCGCGGCGAGGTCCGCCTTCGTGCCGGGCAGCAGCCGGCTCAGCTCGTCATCGGCGGCCTGCGCCTCCATCAGCAGATAGGCATCGCGCAGGCCCGGACGATCGCGGGCTTCGTCCGCCATGGTCGCGAGCAGCGCGGCGCTGCCGCGACCGGCCAGTATCGCAAGGCGCAGCGCGGCGGCGCGATAGCCGGCCACGGCCGCGGCTGCATCAGCCTGCGGCCAACGCGCCGGCAGCCATAGCCCGGCGCCGTCGGTTGCGGGCACTGCCTCGCGCCGCCACGGCGCCTCGCGGCGGCGGAAAAGCCGCGCCAGCAGGGTCGTGGCCGCCGGCGGCTGTGCCACCCGGATAGGGAGGCTCCTGCCGAACACGGCGGTGACCAGCAGGTCCAGCCGGCGGGCCAGGTCGCGCAGCTCCGGCACCCGCGGCGTGGCGCCGTCGCGGCCGGCCCGATGGCGTCGCCACAGGTCGCGGGCATGGATCGTCGCATGGCGGGCGACGTCGGTGATGACATCCTCGGCCTCGGCCATCGGACTGCCGGTCGGTCGTCGCGGCTAGGCGAGCGAGGCGGCGATCAGGTCGCGCATCGCCTCGCGCAGCGCGGCGTCGTCGGACAACGGGGAGACGATGGCTGCCTCGCATGCCTGCTGGGCCTCGATGCCGCCCGCGATCAGCCGCGCCGCCGATACCAGGAGCCGGGTGCTCGGCACCTCGGCGAGGCCGCGGTCGTGCAACGAGCGCAGGCGCTGGCCGAGCCGAACCAGCGCCTGCGCCGTGGCACGGTCCGCGCCGCCTTCCCGCTCGACGATGGCCGCTTCACGTTCCGGCGGCGGGAAATCGAAGTCGAGCGCGACGAAGCGCTGGCGGGTGCTCGGCTTCAGGTCCTTCAGCATGCGCTGGTAGCCGGGGTTGTAGGACACCACCAGCTGGAAGGCCGCCGATGCCTCGATGCGTTCGCCGGTCTTGTCGATCGGCAGCAGCCGCCGGTGGTCGGTGAGCGGATGCAGGACCACCACCGTGTCCTGGCGCGCTTCCACGATCTCGTCGAGGTAGCAGATCGCGCCCTCGCGCACCGCCCTCGTGAGCGGCCCGTCCTGCCATTCGGTGCCGTCGTGCTTCACCAGGAAGCGCCCGACCAGATCGCTCGCCGAGAGATCGTCGTGGCAGGAGATGGTCACCAGCGGCCGCCCGAGTCGCCAGGCCATGTGCTCGACGAACCGGGTCTTGCCGCAGCCGGTCGGCCCCTTCAGCATCACCGCCAGCCCGCGCGCATGGCATTGCTCGAAGATGGCGATCTCGTCGGCGGATGGCAGGTAGAACGGTTCCTTCCCGCCCTTCTCGGGCTGCGCGGCGACGACCGCCCCGGCCAGGTCACGGTTCATCGTCGTCGGGCGGGCGGCATGGCCGTCAAGCGCGTGATGCCGCTGCTGCGTGGCCGCGGTAGCCGGAGAAGCTTGCGTCGTCCGTGGCGTCGTGCGCATCGCGCACCTCGAACCGGGGCGCGTGGCGGAAGAAGTCGTAGATGAAGAGGGCAACGCCCACGGCAAAGAGCGAGGCGGTGGCGACCAGCATCAGGAAGTGAACCTGGATCTTGAGCTGCGTGTCCAGATAGCCGAGCCCGAGGACCCGCTCGAGGTAGACCTGCCCGATCCCGGCGGTCGCGAACGAGAGGGTCATGCCGAACATGCCGGCGATCTGCAGCCAGAACGCCCAGTACCCCACGCTCGATCCCCTTTCCTGGCGGCCGTGCGTCATGGTCGGCAGCGCGAAGCTGATCATCGCCATGATGATCATGGCATAGGCGCCGTAGAACGCGGCATGGCCATGCATCGCCGTGATGAGCGTGCCGTGGGTCCACTTGTTGATGCTGGGGAAGGTGTGCGCGAGCCCCAGGAGACCGGCGCCGAACAGCGTGAAGACCGCGCTGCCCATCGTCCAGTGCAGGGCCAGCGTGTTGGGATGGTTCAGTCCCGAGCGACGCATCGCCGAGTAGGCGTAGATCGCCATCCCGACGAGCGCGACCGGCTCGAGCGCGCTGAAGAAGCCGCCGATCGGCAGCCAGTAGGCCGGGACGCCGACCCAGTAGTAGTGGTGCGCGGTGCCGAGGATGCCGGCGATGAAGACGAGGCCCACGATCACATACAGCCACTTCTCCATCACCTCCCTGTCCGCGCCGGAGAGGCGGATCAGCAGGTAGGCGAGGAAGGAAGCCTGGATCATCTCCCAGACGCCCTCTACCCAGAGGTGGATCGTCCACCAGCGGTAGTAGATGGAGACGGTGTAGTTCTCGTAGTGGAAGAGCGCCGGCAGGTAAAGCACCGCCGCGCTGCCGAGGCCGAGCAGGAGCACGCCTTCGGTGGTGGCGAAGCGGCCGGACCTCCGGATGGTCATGCCGATGTTGTAGAGGAAGATGAGCATCACCAGCACGATCACCAGCTTGTGCGGCAGCGGCTGCTCCAGCAGCTTGTTGCCGGTGCCGTAGCGGAACAGGTAGCCGATGACGGCGGTCACGCCCATGAGCGTGAAGAGCGCGAGCTGGATGTAGGCGAGCTTCACGCTGTAGAGCTCGGTGCGGGACTCCTCCGGCACCAGCCAATAGGTGGCGCCCATGAATCCCGTCAGCACCCACACGATCAGCAGGTTGGTGTGGATCACCTTGGTGACGTCGAAGGGCAGGATGTAGAGCAGCGGATCCGGCCCCAGGTACTTGGCAGCGGAAAGCAGGCCGAACACCAGTTGCAGCCCGAAGAGGATCATCGCCACGGCGAAGTACCAGTAGGCGACGGATTGGGATCTGTAGCGCATGACGGATTCCTGTCTGGTGCGGGACCGCTACCTGAGGGTCTCGAGATAGGCGACCAGCTGGTCGATCTCCTCGGGCTTCATCGAGCCGTAGGTGTTCGGCATGAACGAGGTGCCGTCCGCCGAGTACATCTCGCCCGGCACCAGGTGGGCGCTCGGCTCGAGGATCGATTCGCGGATGTAGCCCGCCGCGTCGGTTGCCTTGCCCTTGTAGTCCGGCGAGCCGACGCGCTCCGCGGCGCGACCGGCGAGGCCGGCCAGCGTCGGGCCGGCCAGGTTCACGCCCGGCGCGACCGAATGGCAGGCGTTGCAGGCCGGTGTCGCTGTCCTGAAGAGCGCCTGCCCGAGCGCGATCGGATCCGAGCCGCTGGTGACCGGTCGCGTGCCGGGCGGCAGCTGGTCCGCGCCGCCGTCGCCTCGCCCGGTCATCGCCTGCTGGGTCGTGGAGAGGTCCATGCCGGGGATCGACGAGCCGGTCACGAGGATCGGACGCGGCGGCCAACCCTGGTTGTCCACCTTGCTGACCCAGTCGAGGAAGGCGATCAGGTCCGTGATCTCCTGGTCGGCGAGGTCCTGCTTCGGCATCAGGCGCCGGTGGCGCTGCTCGTCGTAGAACTTCGACGGGTCGCGCATGTAGGCCTTGAGGTACTGCTCGCCGCGGTGCTGCGTGATCTTGGTGAGGTCGGGCGCGTAGTAGGCGCCTTCGCCGAAGAGCGTGTGACAGTTGATGCAGTTGTACTTGTGCCAGACATCCATTCCGCTCGAAACCTGCGGCGTGATGTTCTCCGCGTTGGTCAGCTTCGGGAACTGGCGATGACTGTCGACGGTGAGCACCAGGAACACCAGCGCTGCGATGCCGGTCGAGGCGATCGCGAAGAGGCGCGTCTGCTTCTTGTTCATTCTTGTCCGCCCGCGCCGTCAGACGCCGATGCCGGACCAGTAGCGGATGCCGGTGGCGTTACCGTAGATGATGCCGATCGCCATCAGCGCGATGACGACGTAGCCGATGATCTGCAGGATCCTGTGCACTGCCCTTCTCTCCACCTGTCGCCGACGCGACGCTCGAGGGCGAGAGCATCGGCCGGGCTACCGGTCCTGTCAACCCGGTATGTGGCTTCAGCCCGGACGTCCGTCCAACCTCGGACGCAGCAGCACCGGCAGGTAGCGAACGAAGTACAGGCCGAAGGCCGCGGCCCACAGCAATCCGGATGCCTGCAGGCTGGCGAGATAGAAACCGTCTGCCGAGCCGCCGGCGACGCGCGTGATCGCGGCCAGTTGCACCAGCAGGTACATCGCGACTTCGGCGCGTCCGGCCTGCAGCGGCCGTCCCGTGTGGCCGCGCGCGGTGCGGGTCATCATGCCGAGCGTGAGTCCGCCGATCGCACCCACAGTGAGCGCATGCGTGGCGAGGCTCGACGGCATCCAGTCGAGGGCGGCGAGGCCGCGCAGCGCGAGATGCACCGCGATCCATGCATACGATGCATGCAGGATCCACACCAGCGGGGTGCGCAGCGTCCGCCACGGCTGCCAGAGGACGAGGCGCACCGCATGGGCGGCCGCCGCCAGCAGCGCAAGCGTCACGATCAGCCAGCCTTCGGACTGCAACACGTCGGCCGCGAGCAACGCGAACAGCGAGCCGAGCGCAAGCCGCTCCACCACGGGGTGGCGGCCTGCACGGGCACCCGGAACGCCGTTATTGGTGAACATCGGCACCACCCGCCCGGCGATGATTGCCATCACGATCATGACCACGTCGAGACCCGCCTGCAGGCCGAGGGTTGCCGGCAGCGCCACCGTGCCGCCCGCCGCGAGATGCACCAGCAGCGCGAACGCGCCGAGCAGCAGCAGCAGCCCGACGAAGCCGAAGTTGCGGCGGTTGCCGGTGCGCAGCAGCGGCACGGCGATGGCAGCGGCGACTGCCGCGGGAAAGAGCGCATTGACGACCGCGGCCGTGCTGGCGAACGGCGTGAAGAGCAGGACGCGACCGGCGAGCCACAGCAGGACGAGTCCGACCAGCGGCGCGCCACGACACGGCGGTTGCTGGGTCCAGGTGGCGACCGCGGTCAGCAGGAAGCCGGCCATCACCGCTGCGGTGAAACCGTAGAGCATTTCGTGGGCATGCCACACCGGGCCTGCGAGCCATGGCTCGGGGATGACGCCAGAGTACTGCGCGATCCAGAGCAGGATGCTGGTGGCGGCCTGCAGGCTCGCGAGCAGGTAGAAGGGTCGGAAGCCGAAGTTCCAGAGCGCGAGGCCGTGGCGGACCGCGGCTGCCGGCCGGTCGAAGCGTTGAAGCGGTACCTGTCCCGGCGTGGCGGGTCTGGATCGGGTAGTCACTGCTGTCACTCAAAACATGGATAGAATATGCATGTTATAAGATCCGGCTCCGGCCTGGAAGGACCACGTGCGGCTCACCGTCTACACCGACTACTCGCTGCGCCTGCTGGCCTACGCGGCGCTGTCGCCCGGTTCGCTCATCACCATCGGGGAAGTGGCCGAGGCCTACGGCATCTCGCGCAACCATCTGACCAAGGTCGCACACCAGCTAGGCGTCGCCGGCTTCCTGGAGACGGTGCGCGGCAAGGGCGGCGGCCTGCGGCTCGCGCGCAAGCCCGAGGCGATCGGCCTCGGCGAGGTAGTGCGCCACACCGAGCCGGACATGGCGCTGGTGCCCTGCTTCGAACCGGTCGATGCGCGCTGCCGGATCCTTCCGGCGTGCGTGCTGGAAGGCGTCCTGCGCGACGCAAGGGATGCGTTCCTGCAGGTGCTGGATCGCCACACCCTCGCGGACCTGGTCGCGCCGCGCGGCCGTTTGCGAGGGTTGCTCGGCCTGCCGCCGGCCGACGCTCCCGCCGGCAGGCGAGCGGCGAGAACCGTCCCGATCCGCACCGGCTGAGAATCCCTCCTCCGGCGCAGGCCCGCGGCCGACGCGGGTGCAGCGGGCCGCGGTATAGTCGCCGCTCAACCGGAGAGCATCATGAGCCGATTTTCCCCCGCCGCGGCCCTGCTGGCGGTGTCGTTCCTCGCTGCCGGCCTGGCGGGCTGCGAGGCGCTGAAGCCGTCCAGCACCCTCACCACGCGCGACGGACGCCAGGTCGAGAACACCGAGATCGACCGCGGCTCGCAGAACCTGTACAAGTCGTCGCCCGACTCGGGACAGTCTCCCGCCGGTGACGGGCTCGGCGGCGGCGGCCGGGGCGGCGTGCGCTGAGTCGGACACGGCGGAGGGGTGGACATGGCAAGGCAGGCTGCGAATGACGGCACTGGCCGCGTCGCGATCGTCACGGCGGGCGGCAGCGGCATGGGCGCCGCCGCGGCGCGCAGGCTCGCGCAGGACGGATGCCGAGTCGGCATCCTCTCCTCTTCCGGCAAGGGCGAAGCGCTCGCGCGGGAGCTGGGTGGCATCGGCGTGACCGGCTCGAACCAGTCCGTCGACGACCTGAAGCGCCTGGTGGACCAGGTGATGGAGCGCTGGGGGCGGATCGATGCGCTGGTCAACAGCGCCGGGCACGGCCCGCGCGCGCCCATCCTGGAGCTGACCGACGAGGACTGGCACCGCGGGCTCGACGTCTACCTGCTCGGCGCCGTGCGGGCCGTGCGGCTGGTCGTGCCGATCATGCAGCAGCAGAAGTCCGGTGCGATCGTCAACATCTCGACGTTCGCGGCGTTCGAGCCGGACCCGGTCTTTCCGACGTCGGGGGTCTTCCGCTCCGGGCTCGCCGCCTTCGTGAAGCTGGTCTCGGACGCCTATGCGGCCGACAACATCCGCATCAACAACGTGCTGCCCGGCTTCATCGACAGCCTTCCGGAAAAGGAGCAGTTCCGCAGCCGCATCCCGATGCAGCGCTACGGACGCGTCGAAGAGGTGGCGGAGCTGATCGCACTGCTCGCATCCGATCGCGCCGGCTATATCACCGGGCAGAACATCCGGATCGACGGCGGCATCACCCGGTCCGTGTAGGAAGGCAGGCACACCCTTGAAAAGGCGAACAGCATGATCACGGCAATCGAGGCGCTGGAGCGACTCACCGAAGGCAACCGTCGCTTCGTCGCCGAACGCAGCCAGCGTGGCAATGGCGCCGGCATCGATCGGCGCCGGGAAGTCGCCGTGGGGCAGAACCCCTTCGCGATCATCCTCGGCTGCTCGGACTCCCGGGTGCCGGCGGAGATCATCTTCGACCAGGGGCTGGGGGATCTGTTCGTGATCCGCGTGGCGGGCAACATCGTCGCGCCTTCCCAGGTCGACAGCGTCGAGTTCGCCGTGGCGCGGTACGGCACGCCGCTCGTGGTGGTGCTCGGCCATTCCTCCTGCGGCGCCATCCTCGCCACCCTGGAGGAGCTGGTCCGGCCGGCAGGCCAGCAGTCGCGCACCCTGCGCTCCATCGTCGACCGGGTGCGGCCGTCGGTCGCGCCGCTGCTCGAGACCGAGCTGCGGCACGACCACACCTCGCTCGTCCGGCATGCCGTGCGGGCCAACATCATGGTCTCGGCGAGCAACGTGCGCTACGGCTCCGAGCTGCTGGAGCAGCTGGTGGAGAAGGACGAGCTGCTGGTGGTCGGGGCTGAGTATTCGCTCGAGACCGGCGTGGTCGATTTCTTCGACGGGATGCCGGCGACGACTCCGGTCGAGTAGAGCGCCCACAGGATGAAGATGGGCTGCAGGAACGGCCGGATCAGGTAGTAGGTTCGTCCGAACTCGAGGCCCTCCACCTGGGTGCCCTGCATCGCCACGTTGATGTTGGCGATCACCAGCACCGCGAACATCACGGCGAGGGCGATGCCGGCCGCCGGGCGCAGGTCCGGCAGCCGCAGCCACCGGTACAGCCCCGACGGCATCAGCAGCGCCACCGCGCCGAGCAGCTCCGCGGCGCCGCTTGCCTGCACCAGGAAGAGCGCCTGCGACGCGAGAAACGGCGGAATCATGGGGACGTAGCGGGTTTCGGCGCTCACGAAGTGGTCGATGCCGGTGAAGACCAGACCGAGCGCGAGGCCGTGGCGCATGGCCATCCGAAAGTCGCGCGGGATCCCGAGCAGCGCCTGAGGGATCCAGGCGAGCAGGCTCGCCGCGGTGATGAGAAGAAGAAAGCTCATTGGGTACCTCCGTGCAGTCATGGCGCGGATCGACGGTCCGCGACGCCCCCGGTTCATGTTACCGGTGGCCACATGCGCATGTTCGATCTATCATGTAGACACTGTCAACATGCCGCCATGAAAGTCTCTGTTTCAGGAAACCGCCCCTATCACCACGGCGACCTGCGCCGCTCGCTGCGGGAGACTGCCTTCGGACTGCTCGAGCGCGTCGGGCCTGCCGCGCTCACGCTGCGGGAGATCGCCCGCAGCGCCGGAGTGAGCCATGCCGCCGCCTATCGCCACTTCGCCGACAAGGAGGCGCTGCTTGCCGAGCTCGCCGAAGGCGGCTTCCGCGAGCTGCTGGGGGAAAGCCGGGCAGCGGTGGCGGCCAGCCGCGGGGGGCCGCTGCGGAAACTGGAGGCGAGCGGTCGCGCCTATGTCGCGTTCGGAGTCCGCCGTCCGCATCTCCTTCAGCTCATGTTCGGCGCTGCCATCCCGGACTGGTCGGTGCATCCGGGCCTGGTGGCGTCGTCCGGCGAGCTCGCGGCCCAGCTCGCCGGCATCGTCACCGAAGGGCAGGCGCGTGGCGTGATCCGCGCGGGGCCGGTCGGCGACCTGACGCTCACGGCATGGTCGCTGGTGCATGGCCTCGCCCTGCTCGCCGCCGGTCGTCGCATCCCGGGCGCAGCGGTGGACGACGCCTTCGTCCGGCGGGCGGCGCACCGGGCGACGCGGCTGCTGGTCGAGGGACTGAGGCGCCGCTGAATGCCGCTGAAGTGCCGGACGGGCCATACTCTGGGCGCGGACCGACGTCCGCTTGACCGACGAGGGCGACAATGTACCTGCCAAGCCATTTCACCGAGACACGACCTGCCGAGCTGCAGCGCCTGCTGCGGGAGCATCCGTTCGGCGCGCTGGTCGTCAACGGCCCGGAAGGCCTGGACGCGAACCACCTGCCTTTCGAGTACGACCCTCAGGCTGGCACGCTCGGATGTCTCACCGCCCATGTTGCCCGGGCCAATCCCCTCTGGCAGGAGACGCCCTCCGGCGCCGAGGTGCTGGTGATCTTTCGCGGACCGCACGGCTACATATCGCCCAACTGGTATCCCGGCAAGGCGGAACACCATCGCCACGTGCCCACCTGGAACTACGAGGTGGTCCATGTCCACGGGCGGCTGGTCATCCGCGACGACGAGAAGTTCGTGCGCGGCGTCGTGGCCCGCCTGACCCGCGCGCACGAAGCCGGCGAGCCTCGGCCCTGGCGCATGGCGGAGGCGCCCAGGGATTATCTCGATGCGATGGTCGCCGCCATCGTCGGGCTGGAGGTCGAGGTCACCCGGCTGGTCGGCAAGTTCAAGCTGGGCCAGAACCGGGAAGCACGGGATATCGACGGCGCGATCAGCGCCCTCGAGGAGCGCGGACGCGACGCGCTCGCGGCGGCGATGGCGCGAGCCCGACCGGCCGCGCCATCGGACGCTGCATCCGGCGGGCGCTGAGCCGCTCGAAGGCAGCGAGTTCGATCGCACCTCCCCGGGAGTGCCTCCCTTCGGACCAACCCTGCTCGCGTCCACGTAAGGCCCCGTCAGACCGGCCCTCGATAGACCATTCATTATCCAAGAAATCATGACTTTAGCGCTCATGATTCGCTTGGTATCTCAGGTGCCACTTAAACTAGAATATTAGCTGACGCGACGATTAGAAAGCTGCGAGTCAGGCACTTGCCGACTTTGGTGCGAGTGAATTCTGGAAGTTCAGGGCCGCAGCGGTGGGGCGCGCGGTCGTGATTTTGGCGGGCAAGGCCTGATCCAACGCCAGGATCCGGGCGACCAAGTCAACGCTGCGCCAGCGGTCCGCGGCCAGGGACGTGGCACGATCGAGGATGATCGGCGGGCCGCAGGCAGGATCGGCGAAACCACGCTACCCCGTCGGGGTGGCTGCAGGGTCGGCGGCGGAGATTTCAGGATCCAGGGCCGGCTGACGCCGCATGAACCCTGGTGAACTGGCGGAGCGGACGGGACTCGAACCCGCGACCCCCGGCGTGACAGGCCGGTATTCTAACCAACTGAACTACCGCTCCAGTTCCTGCGCGAACCTTCGATGCCGCGTGGCGGCGCGAACCTTGGTGGGTGCTGAGAGGGTCGAACTCCCGACCTACGCCTTGTAAGGGCGCCGCTCTACCAGCTGAGCTAAGCACCCGTCGGTCCGCGTCGCTTCGTCACCGAAGCTTGCAACAGCCCGCTAGTATAGCAGAGGCGAAATGATGCTCTGCAAGCCGGCGATGTGCGAAAGAAGCGTCGACGCCGCAGCGCCGACGCGCAACGCGAATCGTCAGTGCGCCACCACCTCGCCCGACTTGCCGCCCTTGGACGGGACCGGCTTGGCGGCGCCGTCGGCTGCCGTCTCTTCATCGGGCAGCGGCTCCGGCAGGCGCTCGAGCGCGACCTCCAGGACACGGTCGATCCACTTGACCGGGATGATCTCGAGCTTGTTCTTGACCATGTCCGGGATCTCGGCCAGGTCCTTGACGTTCTCCTCGGGAATAAGCACGGTCTTGATGCCGCCGCGATGCGCCGCGAGCAGCTTCTCCTTGAGGCCGCCGATCGGCAGCACCTCGCCGCGAAGCGTGATCTCGCCGGTCATCGCCACGTCCGCGCGCACCGGGATATCCGTCAGCACGGACACCAGTGCGGTGGTCATCGCGATGCCCGCGCTCGGGCCGTCCTTGGGCGTGCCGCCCTCGGGCACGTGGATGTGCAGGTCCTTCTTCTCGTGGAAGTCCGCGGCGATGCCGAGCCGCTGGGCGCGCCGGCGCACGACGGTGATCGCCGCCTTGATGGACTCCTGCATCACGTCGCCGAGCTTGCCGGTGAAGGTGGTCTTGCCCTTGCCCGGCACCGCCACCGCCTCGATGGTAAGCAGCTCGCCACCCACCTCTGTCCAGGCGAGGCCGGTGACCTGGCCGATCTGGTTCTCCTTCTCGGCGATGCCGAAGCTGAAGCGGCGCACGCCCAGGTACTTGTCCAGGTTCTTGGGCGTGACCAGCACCTTGCGCTCCGACTTCTTGAGCAGCAGCGTCTTCACGACCTTGCGGCAGATCTTGGAGAGCTCGCGCTCGAGCGACCGGACGCCGGCCTCACGCGTGTAGTAGCGCACGATGTCGCGGACCGCGGCCTCGTTGACGCTGATCTCCGTCGCCTTGAGGCCGTTCGCCTTCATCTGCTTGGGCAGCAGGTAGCGCAACGCGATCGAGACTTTCTCGTCCTCGGTGTAGCCGGCCAGGCGGATCACCTCCATCCGGTCCAGCAGCGCCGGCGGGATGTTGAGCGAGTTGGCCGTCGCGACGAACATCACGTCGGAGAGGTCGTAGTCCACCTCGACATAGTGGTCCACGAAGGTGTGGTTCTGCTCCGGATCCAGCACCTCCAGCAGCGCGCTGGACGGGTCGCCCCGGAAGTCCATGCCCATCTTGTCGACTTCATCCAGCAGGAAGAGCGGATTGCGCACGCCGACCTTGGTGAGGTTCTGGAGCACCTTGCCGGGCATCGAGCCGATGTAGGTGCGGCGATGGCCGCGGATCTCGGCCTCGTCACGCACGCCGCCAAGCGCCATCCGGATGAACTTCCGGTTGGTCGCACGGGCGATCGACTGGCCGAGCGAGGTCTTGCCGACGCCTGGGGGCCCGACCAGGCAGAGGATCGGCGCCTTGACCTTGTCCACGCGCTGCTGGACCGCGAGGTACTCCAGGATCCGTTCCTTGACCTTCTCGAGCCCGTAGTGGTCCTCGTTCAGGACCTTCTCGGCGTTGCGCAGGTCGTTGTTGATCTTGCTCTTCTTCTTCCACGGCAGGTTGACCAGCACGTCGATGTAGTTGCGAACGACGGTGGCCTCGGCCGACATCGGCGACATCAGCCGCAGCTTGCGGAACTCCGCCTCGGCCTTCTTTCGGGCCTCCTGGGGCATGCGCGCGGCCTTGATGCGCTTCTCGAGCTCCTCGAAGTCCGCGCCCTCCTCGCCTTCGCCGAGCTCCTTCTGGATTGCCTTGACCTGCTCGTTGAGGTAGTACTCGCGCTGGCTCTTCTCCATCTGGCGCTTCACGCGGCCGCGGATGCGCTTCTCCACCTGGAGGATGTCAAGCTCGTTCTCGATCTGGGCGAGCAGCTTCTCCAGCCGCTCCGAGACCGGCAGCGTCTCCAGGATGCCCTGCTTCTGCTCGATCTTGATC